>NZ_CP061205.1:3322219-3681938 GCF_015240255.1 Kordiimonas pumila | reverse complement strand
GACGACAGGATCATTACTATTCGCGAGATTGTTCTCTGAGCTTGAGCTAGATTATAAACTTAACCCTCAACCTGAAGGGCGCTGAGGAACTGTTCGGCCACTGCTTGCCAGTTATACAGTTTTGCAAATTCGGCGCAGTCGGTACGCTCAAGGGTTAGGGCATCCTGAATGGCAACCTCAAGATTATTATTCAGCGCGGCTATTTGCTTTTTCCAGCCTTTAAACGGCCCTTTGCCCCTGTCTCCCAGTACATCAACCGGCCCCTGCACGGGGTAGGCTGCAACCGGTACGCCAGCTGCAAGCGCCTCAATCATCACAAGGCCAAAGGTGTCTGTTTTTGACGGGAAGACAAACACATCAGCAACTGCATAGGCAGCCGCGAGTTCAGCCCCTGATTTAGCGCCCCAAAACTGCACATCAGGAAATTTTGCCTTTAGTTTTGTCATTACGGGGCCTTCGCCCACGACCACTTTGGTACCAGGTACCTTACAGCCAAGGAAAGCCTCGATATTTTTTTCAACGGCCACGCGGCCTACATAAAGCTGTACCGGGCGCTTTAGGGTGCAGTCTGCATACGCTGCGGGCATGGGGTGGAACTGGGCACTGTCAACACCGCGGGTCCAAGGTACAATGTTTTTAAAGCCATGATCTGTCAACATCTGTCTGACAGTGGGGGTCGCGACAAGCACGCCGCTACTGGCACTGTGAAATTTGCGGAACAGTGGGTAAAACCAGCTTGCAGGCAGTGGTGTGCGCGCTGCAATATATTCTGGAAATGCCGTATGGTAGGCAGTGGTGAATGACCTGCCACTTTTTATGCACCAGCGGCGCGCAGCCCAGCCCAGCGGTCCTTCTGTCGCAATGTGAACCGCGTCTATATGCCAGTTTGCCATGATCTCGGACACACGTTTACGGGTGCCAAGGGCTAGCCTAATTTCCGGGTAGGTGGGGCAAGGCATGGTTTTAAACATGGCCGGTGTTAGCATGTGTACTGTATGACCCATGGTCTCCAGTTCACTACGCAGGGTATCTAAGGTGCGTACCACACCGTTCACCTGTGGGTGCCAAGCGTCTGTTACAATGCAAATGGCAAGTGATTTTGCCAAAGCTGCCGTGGTTTTTGCCGCGGGTGCAGTGCTGGTATCTGGCATATTTTTGTCTCTATACGTTTATAAAGGCATAGCCGTAGCTGTAACGCATGCCTTTTATTATAGGGGTTCAGCTTATTCTGCTGCTATGGGTACGGGGCCGTTTTTGCGTGGCTTTTTACGGGCATTTTCTTTTAGAGCACGGCGGGCGTTTCTGCGGGCAACAATTTCGGCCCAGTACAGAATCTCAAACTCGCCGTTGTCATGCTCTACCAGTGCAGTGCAGCTTTCGACCCAGTCGCCGTCATTCATATATTCAATATCGTCAAACATGCGGCGCTCGGCCTGGTGAATATGCCCACAAATTACACCGTCTACACCGCGGCGGCGCGCTTCTGCGGCCACGGCTTCTTCGAATTTGCCGATATATTCAACCGCGTTCTTTACCTTGTGTTTCAGGTAAGCAGAAAGTGACCAGTAATCATATCCAAGCAGGCGGCGCATTTTATTCACTGCGGTGTTCAGGCGTAGCAGGAATACATAGGCATAATCCCCTACATGGGCGAGCCATTTGGCATATTTCACAACACCGTCGAACTGATCCCCGTGCAGTACCCAGTAGCGCTTGCCGTTTGCGCCCTCAAATACCACCTCAGGTTCCAGCGAAACGCCAGCTAGGTCATGACCCTCAAAACCACGCAGGCCTTCATCGTGGTTGCCGGGGATGTAGGTTACCTTGGTGCCGTGTTTTGCCATTTTTAGCACCCGGCGGATTACATCGTTATGGGTTGTATCCCAAAACCATGAGCGCTTGATCTGCCAACCATCAACAATGTCACCAACCAGATATAACTGTTCGCATGAAATAGACTTTAGAAAGTCCAGTAAAAGATCAACCCTTGCAGCGCGGGTGCCAAGGTGGGTGTCAGATATAAAAACAGCGCGGTAGTGACGCGCGCCTTTTTTCCTTGTTGTGATTTCCTCGTCTTCCGCAGGCGGAGCATCACCCGGCGGCTCAAGCCCCGCTGCAGCCAGTAGTGGTATAATACTGGAGGTCATGGTTGTGGCAGGCTCAGTCGCGGCAGGTGCCTCGTTAAAATTAGGCTGCACCGCTGAAAAGCCAGAAAAACTACCAAAGCTGGTTTTGTTTTTCGATTTCTTCTTTAAAGAAAAAGGCTTGGTCATACACATATCCTTTATCGCTTGTGGCTTTAATAAAGGAAAGGGGTGACAGATCAGTGTCGATCATGTGACATTTTTTTGAAACTTGACGTTACACGCATGAGTCGAGAGGTTTTGGGGCAAAAAGTGCAGTATTTGGTGAGTGCGACTCAAAATAAAAAAAGAATTTTCAGAAATCTGAAAATAAATATCTTTTAAATTCAAGGGGATAGTGTTTGTTAACTAATTGTCAAGAAAGTTTATTGTAAGCTTCACTTGGAATTTGGTTCCAGACGTATTACATTACTTAGTAGCGGTTAACTCCGCGGATGCCCCGAGTGGGCGTTTCCTCCCTGAGCCTGGGCCACGCTTCGTGCGTGGCTCTTTTTTTTGTCTGCTATTTTTATATGTTCAGACAAGAGGCCGTTTTCTCCCGCAAGAAAGACTATATCAATATTCCATAAAAATTAGATAAAGAATAACGCACATTTTTTGGCCTCTAGCTATTCAGCAGCCTTCGCCTGTTGCATATTTGCCATAGTTATAGGGTTGCGCAGGGTCTCTATAACCAGTTTGGCACATATTTTACCGAGGGCAGTTTTAACAGCATCAAAGGCAGGAAGTGGGCTGTAGGTCTCTTCATCCATATAAAGGGCGCGGTTAATCTCAATTTGCAGGGCATGTACGCCAGTTTCGGGTTTGCCATAGTTTTCTGTTGTATAACCGCCGGAATAGGGCACATTACGCCGTACCTTTAAGCCAGTCTCAGAAAATAACTGCTCTGCAAGGCTTGTGAAATCTCGCATGCAGGATTTGCCCCAACAGTCACCGAGTATAATGTCAGGCTCTGCTCTTTTGCTTTTCAGGTGGCTACCGGAGGGCATGGAATGGCAATCAACCAGAAATACATTGGGAAACTGTGCGCGTTTCGCGGCCAATAGCTGCGCCAGCTTTTGGTGGTATGCTGCATGAACAGTAGTGATGCGCTTTTCTGCCTCGCGTGCAGGGAGGGGAGCCGCATAAATTGGCATGCCTTCAGCAATAAGGCGCGGAATAACGCCAAGACCCGCTTGCACCCTGTAGCTAGTATCGTGGTTTTGTGAGGCAAGTGGCGGTGTGAACATTTCTGTATCGAGTTCATAAGCCGCTCGGTTCAGGTCAAGATATGATCTGGCGTGGGTTGCAACCAGCATCGTAACACCGTGGGCAGGCATATCTGCCATCAGGGTATCCACGAAGGCGTCCTCAGCAAGCCTGAGATCAGTTTTTGAAAGTCTCGATCGCTTCATAAAGTCAGGCGGGTAAAACCGTCCACTGTGCGGTACAGAAAACAAAAAAGGCGTTTCAGGCCCGCGCGGCGCGCGGTGCACAAAAGGTGGGGGTGCTTCCGTTGTTTCCATCCTGTAACGCTAGCCTGTTTTATCGCGGCTGTCACCTGCTTTGCAAACGTGTGCTATTCTGCACATAAAACCTCTTGCGTGTGCCACCTGCGGCGTTTATATGGTGGCACATAGCAGCCTCATTAGATGTGCTGTTCTGCAAATGGTCCTGGTCGGTTAGCTCAGTTGGTAGAGCGTTTCGTTGACATCGAAGAGGTCGCTGGTTCGAGCCCAGTACCGACCACCATTTAAACCATATTGCGCTTCTCTATCAAGATTACCTGTTTCATAAACATGCACTGAAAAGCGCCCTAAAGTATAAATATGTATGACCGAAGCTGCCTTCGCTACCGTAATATCATCTACCATAGCAATAGCACCATCACGGGCCACGGCTTTAATCATTCTTTAGTTTTGTGGGCAGGCAAAGCGCAGATCGTGCGTTCTTGTAATCTTGTTGAAGGCTTCTATCTTGTTTTGCAGGCAGTAGTTGTTCGCAAGGTTTTGAATGATTTTGATATTGTCTGCGTCATTTGTGCCATACAGGCTTTTATCAAGTGCTAGAAATTCTATTAAGGCTTTTTCCTCATTCTCAAGGGCACCAGTTAAGCCATACAAAGAATAAAGCTGCTTTAGATAGTGGTGGCGTTTGATGTCGGCATAAGGGGCTGTGCCCAAGGTCGTGATAGCCTCGCGCAAAAGCGGAATAGCGCGCTCATATGCCTCTTTTGATATCAGTGATTTATATAAGAGGTTTCTGCTTACATACGTTGTTGTGTGGGCAACGCCTAAATGCTGTTTTGATAATGTATATGCTTTTTCAAGCCTTGGTTCTATTTCGTCTAGGCGGTTTGCTTTTTCGTAGTAACTGTTCAGGTTTTTAAGGGTATTGAGATAATGCTCAGGCGCTTCGCTTTTGAGCGCTTCGTTCGCGGTGAGAGCTTTTTCTCCGTATTTGATGGCGAGCGACCACTTGCCCTGTTTTGCTGCTTTGGCGGCTTTTTCTTCCAGCTTTACCTTCTTGTGGTCAGTCCAGTCAGTGCTTGCGGCAGTTACCACATGGCTTAGCAACAGCACTATGAACATCATATATAGCAAACGCATGGTAGGGTGGTGTCTCACCTGATTTTATCTATATGCCCTGTAATGAAGTAACAACTATGGTGCCCTAACACAGTCTTGATAGCAAGGGGCCCGCGTATGGCTACATACTGGTGCTTTGCAGCATATCCTCCTCTTTGCTTTTATAGCTGATGATGATCACGCTACTGCGCTCTATCACACTCACTGGGAAGTTAACTTCTAACCCTTTCAGAAAAGAGGTGACATTCTGTGTGTTAATGGATCCGCCAATCAAAATACTACTTGCTTGGTCGCTCGCAATAATAATTTCTTTGTTCACATAATATTGTACTTCTTGCACAACAGCACTCAGTTCTTTGCTTTTGAAATGCAGCATGCCCCTGCGCCAAGACGTTTGATGCATCAGTTCTTCTGGGCTGAGATTACTTGTTCGTACACCTGCGGGATCTGTTGTCAATGTGCCACCTACTGCGAGCGAAACAGGCATGGACTGGCTTTGCGCGCTGAGCGTGGGTACTGGCGTATTTTTCTTAACTTCAACAATGCCTTCTGTGACCATAATGTTGGTAATGTCATTGCGGTGTTTAATGTTAAATTCAGTACCAACGGCCCGAACAGTTTCGTCACCTACAACTACAAGAAATGGGCGACTTTTATCTTTTGCTACATCAAAATATGCCTCGCCTTTTTCAAGTAATATACGGCGTTCATTGGCAGCGAGCGCGACAGATAAACGTGTGTCAGTATTCAGTGTAATGACAGAACCATCTTTCAGCATAATGGTACGGCTTTCGCCAACAGCTGTTTCATATATGGATGACATGGGGCCAGTTTGAAGCAGAGTTGTGACTATAACCGCAATCGCCAAAAATGATGCAGCGATTGCCCCCATCCAGCCATAAGATAGTCGGGGCTTCTTAGTGGGTTTCGGTGCTGTTTTATCAGTATTGTTGACCATATGGGACAGATCTGGTGCCAAAGCGCTGAGCAAGTCCTCCCCGTGCAGGTTAGAGAGGCCTTTCAGGATATTTGCAGCGCGCATTGTCTCGAGGTATGCCAACTGGAATGTTTCATCAGATGCTAGCCGGTGCTCAAGCATTTCCTGTGCTTCAGCCGTCATGTCACCGGCTTCTTCCCGCGCAAGCCATTTGCTAGCCTCTGCCAGAGCATCATCGTATGTATGGTGGGTTATGTTTGTCATTGCTACTGTCCGTGAATTACGATCTGAGTCGGCTGCGATGTTCGGCTAAGCTGGTGACATTGTCCCCTGTGGCTTGATCGTCGTGTGAAGTATAGTCAACCATAAATTTGGTGCAGGCAAGTAAGCCTTTCGCCACATGGTTTTCAACTGTGCGTGGTGAAATACCCATTTTTTCCCCCACTTCTTTGTAACTAAAGCGGTACACCCGGTTCAGGATAAATGCTTTTTGTGCCCTTGGGGGCAGGGTGCGAATAGCCTTTATGACCAGTTGAAGCTCGTTTCTGGCCTCTATCCGTGTATCTTCAGAAGGGCGCTCATGAGCATGGATAAGTTCGTCAAATTCAACCGTGCTGTGACGCCGGTGGTTTGATTGCTGCCTTAAGTGATTGAGCGAATGGTTTCTGGCGGCTGCGAATAAATAGGCTCTTGGGTTATCTATGTGTTTTTCCTGGTACGCCTGATACGCTTTGATGAATACTTCGTGCATGATGTCTTCCGCTACCGAATAATTACCAACGTATCGGGCAATGAAGTTTTGCACTTCAGGGCCGTACTTGCGGTATTGTTTTTCAAATAGCGTATCTGTTTTCATTTTGTGCTCAATCAGGCCACCATTTGTAGCCTATTTACCATGAGGTATAATTCACCACCACTTTAACACTGTGCAGAAAAAAATCCCCTACTGCGGTTGTGATCATTTTTAAAATATTTGAAAATGGTGTTTTTTTTAAAAAAAGGTAGGGGATTTTTGGTGTCCTTGTGTTTTTAGGTCGGGTTCTGATGGAGTATAGGCGATAGAAATTGGCACTTGCTGATCTTCGGCGCTGCGTCATAGGTGTAATCATACACAATAAGTTAGAATAAGACGTGAAGCGGATAACCAGATTGCGGAACCTCAGAGGAAATAAAACACAGGGGATAACCATATGTTTGGTTTGAAAAATTCTACAGCAGCACTCGCGCTTATGGCCGTATCAACCATGTCATCCTACGCACAGGATGCGCGCGTTTATACAATTGACATAAAGGCACAAAGCCTCACCGAGGCGCTTACAGAACTGTCGGAGATCACACAAATACAGCTTCTTTATGCGCCAGAGCAGGTTTCTGACATAACCGCGGGGGGCGTGTCTGGTAATCTGGATTCAATCACAGCGCTTGGCCAGCTTTTAAAGAATACCAACCTGAAGTTTCAGAAGGTGGATGAGACCACATATGTGATTGTGCCAAAATCTGAAAAGGGTGCTTCGTACCAGAAAACATCAGCGGGCTATCGCACCATTTCATACGGGGAAAACTATAAGGCTAATCTTGCTGTCGCCAATGAAGATGAAATGGCAGAGAACGCTGGAGGTTTCGTTCTTGAGGATATTGTTGTAACAGCCAACCGGCGCGCACAAAACCTGCAAGATGTGCCCCTTGCCATTTCTGTTGCAAACCCAGATGATTTTAAAAATAAGGGCTTAGTGTCCCTGAGCGATATTTTGGCTTACACACCGGGCCTTAGCACGAATAACGAGGGCTTGCCCCCGGGCCTTGGCACGCTGACGGCGCGTGGTGTTGGGCAGTTTTCCCATTCCCCTGTTGTGGGTGTTTATATGGATGATGTGCCAGTTAACAGTAATCTGAGCACCGAATTTTTCATTGATGCGTCTTTACAGGATGTGGAGCGTGTGGAACTTCTTAAGGGTCCGCAAGGTACGCTTTACGGCTCCACTTCTCTTGGTGGTGCCGTGAAATATATTCTGCGCAAACCAGAGCTGGAGCAGTTTAGGGGGGATGCCTCAGCTAATTTGTCGACCACGAAGGACGGTGGCACAAACCAATTATATAGCGCCCGTGTCAGCACGCCTATTGTGAGCAGCAAGCTGGGTATAACTCTATCTGGTTTTTATCAGGATGATGGCGGCCTTTATGATTTCATTGACCTAGCAACAGGTGATGTAATCAAGGAAAACGGCGATAACTACGAAAGATATGGGTATTCAGCCGATGTGCTGTGGATGCTGACAGACAGCCTTGAAGTACGCTTGAATTATACGCACCAGTCGACAGAGTGGGCTGGGCCTGGGATGTCTCAACTTGATGCGGACTATAATGCTATTTATGGTGATTTCAGAACAACCGGCAACCCGGACGATGTGCAAAACATTAAAACTGACCTATATAGTGGCACGATCAATTATAATTTTGACTGGGCAACACTGACGTCTGTTACGGCATACCTGAAAAGCCCCAAGCTGTTTCTTGTAGACCAAAACAGCGCTGGCGTTCTCGCTTTTATTAACAGCCTTGATGGCCACCCAACAGGTACGGATACAGGTTTCCCTACTGAAACAACAACCGGCTATAAAAAGTTTGTGCAGGAACTGCGCCTAACCTCAGAAACTACAGGCAATTGGGAATGGCTCTTTGGCCTTTATTACACCGACGAGGAAGCGCCAACACGCGCACTGGGTATTAGCGCACCGTCTGATTGGGTGGTGTTTGATACCAATACGGTGGATTCCTATAAGGAATATGCAGTCTTTGGTAATATCAAATATTATTTCACGCCAGACATTGACCTAACGATTGGAGGCCGACTAAGCCGCCAGAATGTTGGCATTGATACAACTGTTACGGGTCACCCGGCGCTGGTGGGTGCTGGCGGTGTTTCTAATGTGGAAATTAAAGACACTGCAGACACATGGTCTTTTGCATTTAGCTACCGCCCAAGCGAGGCTTTGTCTCTTTATGCGCGGGCAGCAAGTGGCTTCCGCCCAGCGCGCACAAACCCACCGGGGGCACCAATTACGTCACCTGATGTGAAGTCTGATAGCTTGTGGAGCTATGAAGTTGGTGCAAAGGGGTATGTTGCAAACGGGCTTATCTCGTATGATGCCGCTGTTTGGTACATCAACTGGAACAAGTTTCAGACCTTGGTGCCCATTTTTGGTGCGAACTACATTGGTAATGCAGAGAGCGGCGTAACGGCAAAAGGCTTTGAAGGCACAGTAACAGTCAAGCCATTTGAAGGGTTTTCTGTGCTTTCAACACTGGCATACACCGATAGCAAGCTAGATAATGATGAGCCTGTTATTTTTGGCCTTAAAGACCAGCGTGTGCCGGGCCTTGCTAAGTGGACTGCGTCCATGAATGCGCGCTATGACTTTGCCTTCAGTGGTGACATGATGGCTCATGTGGGCGGTGGATTCCGTTACTCAAGTGCGGCTGCTGGTAGTTTTGATGATGGTAGTGCACTGTCACCGTCCTTTAATTTTCCTGCGGAAAGTTACGTTCTCGCTGATGTGAATGCGGGAATTACGTTTGGTGAAAAATACGCTGTGAATTTCTATGCCACGAACCTTTTCAATAACCTTGTTTATACTAACACATCTTATGAAAAGATTTTTGGCGCCCTTGGCGTGCCTGCGCGTCCTCGTACCCTTGGTATGGTATTGTCAGTTGATTTTTAAGCTGCCGTAGGTTTGGTGCCCTGCATGTATATGCGGGGCACTTCTTTTATAGGTGATGTTGTAGAACCCTCGGGAAGGGGCTGACCCATGAAAAAATTATTTAAAATACTGGCTGTGACCATCATAACGCTGTCGGCAGCGCCGCTCTTAGTGGGCCTCATCCTTAAAAGCTTTAATGACGAAGTACCACCCCCTGGGCAAATGGTTGATGTGGGTGGTTATAAGCTTCACATACACTGTACAGGCGCAGACACTGGTTTGCCCACCGTTGTTATTGAAACGGGCTCAGGTGAGGCGTTGCCGCTTTTTTACTGGATCCAAAAAGGCGTTTCAGCAACAACAAAGGTCTGCTCATATGACCGTGCGGGCCTTGGCTGGAGCGAGGAGAGCGGTTTGCCGCGTGATTCAAAAACAGTGAACGAAGCTCTTCATACTTTATTAAATAAAGCGGGTATTAAGCGGCCTTTTGTGTTTGTGGGGCATTCCATCGCGGGCCTTTACAACCGTGATTATATTGAGCGTTATCCGGGTGAAGTATCTGGTCTTGTGCTCCTTGATCCAAGCCACCCAAGGCAGGGAGAGGTGCTGAATATTGATAACAAGAAGTTTTATCCGGCGCTGGCGAACCAGATACATACGCTGCAGTCTATGATAAAATGGGGCATTACGGAACTGTATAACCCTACGGAAGCCGGGCGGGACTATAATCTAATCCTTGAATACCCTGCAGAAATACAGCGACAGTTAGCTTATATAAGTAAGCGCGTTACCACCTATGATGCCTTCCTTGCTGAATTTCGTGATTTTGATTTAGCCGCTTTGCAAGCGGACCGTAACAAGACGCTTGGTGACATACCTTTTACACTTATAAGTGCGGGAACAGCGCAAAATGCAGAAGATTGGCCCGAAGAGCTTGATTCTGAGACTATAACTCAAAAACTAATGTCGCTTCACACAGAAATGGAAGGGCTATCCACAAATAGCAAGCGCGCTATTATCAAAGAAGCGGATCATATGAGCCTGATCCTAAACAGGACCTATGCTGAGCAAACAATCCCTTACATTCTTGAAGTTATCTTGGGGGCAGAGACACCTCTTGCGTATTAGAAAGCGATCATTTGGGGGATGGAAGATGAAATAACCACGCTGAAGGCGCAGGCTTTATTCTCTGATCCAAAGCCTGCTTGCGCTACAAAGCCCAGCAAGAACTGTGAGAGTTATGGGAAGAAGGATTGCTTCTTTGCCTATTCCCATGCTGTTTGCAAGAAGGGCTGCAGCAAGAGACGCGCCAAAAGTTTGACCGCTTAGGCGTGTTGTAGCAATAAGGCCGCCCACCGGTGCTACACGCTCTGGCGGTGCATTACCAATAATGAGCCGGGCGTTAGGGGCTAAAAACATGCTAAATCCACCGCCGCAGAAGGCAAGTCTCCATGCTATATCAGTTTTTAGTGGGTCAACCGGCAGGGTATAAAGGGCGGCTAATCCCAAAACAGCAACTGCTGTTCCAAGGGTGCCCAATATTGCAGGGTTAAACCGATCCGACAATATGCCTGCCAGGGGGGCTGCAATAACGGCTGTAAGGGGCCATGCCGCTAAAATTGTTCCTATTTCACCAGGATTAAAAGCATAGCGCTTTTCCAGCATAAAAGGAATAAGCACGATGAGCATCATGCTGGCTGTGAAGGCAAGAAAGGCCCCTGATATTGAAAAAGAAAACAAAGGCTTGCTAAGCAGGTCGACCGGCAAAATTGGGTTTTCTGCTTTGTTTTGTAACCGTACAAACATAACGGCGCTTGTAATGCCACTGAGCGCCAGAATGATAGCTAAAGCTTTGGATTCACTATGAACGGCTATCTCTAGCCCAGCAATAAGCAGGCCAAAAGTAAGCGCACTGTGCAAGGCACTTATTGTATCATAGGGAATGTCTCTGCGCTTAGGTGGGGGTAAAAACCGCGACAGTATTAAGCCGAGAACTGCAAACGGTGCAGATACAGCAAAAATAAGCGGCCAATCCGCAATACTTAAGATATAGCCACCAAGTGTAGGTGCCAAAGCAGAGGAACTTGCAACAATAACACTGTTTAGGGCCATGCCGCGCCCGAGCATGGCTTTGGGGTATATAGGCCGCAGCAGGGCGGCAGACACACTCATGACAGCAGCGGCACCAATAGATTGCAGTACCCTGAGGAAGAGCAGCATAGGAAGGTTGTTCACAAACACGCAGAGACCTGTCCCAAGGGCAAAAATAGCAAGGCCACTGCGGTACATTTTTCGGTAGCCAATACGCTCTGCCATGGCCGAGAGAGGGAGAAGACACATCACCAGCATTAGTTGATAGATGGTAACAATAAAGACGGCTTCAGATTCTTTTACATTAAGGTCGCGTGCAATAGTGGGAAGAGCGACCGAGGCAATAGAACTATCTATCACCACCAAAGAGGTACCAAAACACAGTGTTAGAATAGCAAAATAGCGTTGAGGCAGTGGCATGCCATCTGTAAGAAAAGCTTTGGTAGCTTGCTGATTATTGTTATTGGCCTTCGCCATAACTATTCTGCTTTGCTGTCATGTTGGTTTAGATCGTAGTCAAAAGTTGGGCTGTTATCAGGTTAGGTGCTTTGGTTCTGTAAGCTTAAATTTAATAGGCTGTTAACAGAAAAGACTGGGCCAGTAGTTGTTATTTAAACTCGCTCAAAATTTAGTTGGTGTATCTTCTTTCGGATGAAGCTCAAAAATTGCTTCAATTTCTACGCTAATATCAAATGGTAAAACGGCAACCCCCACGGAGGTGCGTGTGTGTTTGCCTTTCTCACCAAAAACATCAACAATTAAACGCGATGCGCCGCTTATAACTTTTGACTGGTCTGTAAAGCTTGGGGTGCTAGCGACAAAGCCGCCGAGCTTTAAACAGCTTGCAATTCTGCTAGCGTCATCACCAACTGCTTCCCGTAACCATGAAAGGATGTTAAGGGCGCTTAGTTTTGCAGCTTCAATACCGTCTTCTAATGAGATATCTTTACCAAGTTTTCCAATGTAAGGCCTTTTGCCCTCGAACTGGGCTACCATGCCTGAAATATAAACCAAATTCCCTGTTACGCGGTATAAAATGAAGTCTGTATTAGCATAGTGCACTTTGGGTAGTGTGTAGCCTTTTGCGGCGGCCAGCGACGTAATAGTTTCTTTCATTATAGGCACCTTTAACGCGGGTAAATCTCGATATCAGAGACTGGGGAACTTGATGTGCGACTTCAAAAGTCTGGAGCATTCCTCAGCAGTTGTAAGCAGGCTTTTTAACAGATGCTCAGGTGGTTTATCACTAAGCTCTTCGCTTGGCAGCACAAGCGTAATTGTACCCGCAAGGCCCTCATGCTGATTAAAAACAGGTGCTGCAATTGCGCCGTAGCCAACATTATATTTATTTTTATCCCAGCTATAATAGGTTTGCTGTATTTCGGAAATTCGCTGGTTAAAGTGTGTTTCGTTTTCTACACGGAAATCTTGCTCCCGTTGCTTCAGGTGAATCAGCATGCTTTGGCGTTGTTCTCGAGGTAAAAAAGCATAGCAAATACAAGCGCTTGGGGAGTACGGTAGGCTTAAAACCAGCCCAATTTTAACCTCTATGCGAATAGCGGTATTTGAGGGCAAACATTTGGTAACAATAGCTTCGCCGCCAGCGGGTGCGCACAGCAATACAGTTTTGTTTGTTTGCTGATTAAGGTCTTGGAGGGGTCCTTCAAAAATTTTTGTAAGATCAAGGTGGGTAGAAGCAATTTGACCCCAGCGCATTACGCGCCAGCCCAACTGGTAGCCGCGCGCACCGGGTACGCGCCCAATAAGGCCTAACGATTCAAGGTTTGCCAAGTGCCTTGAAGCACGGGACTTAGTCATGTTTAGTGCATCGGCAACTTTTTGCACACCGACGGTTTCACCACTTTCTGCCAGAAAATCAATTATATCAGAAGCAGTGGCAACGGTTTCTATTTTTGCCGGTGCTAACTGGGGTGCGCGGCGGCGTGGGTCCCTGTTCATGGTGCTTTAATCCGCTTAATAGTTTCGTTATATGCAACTTTTATATTGATTTGTTGCGTTATGTAAACATTTTTTTTACCTAGCAAGGGCAAGAACTGGTTTTGATACGTGCTAAGGAGTTTTTATAAGCGATGGTTAGTGCCGCACAAAATGAACGGTTTACGAAGGTTGGGCCTAATACCCCGATGGGGAATATGTTGCGGCGCTATTGGCACCCTATTGCAGCGGTTGCCGAGCTTGAGGAAAACCCTATTAAGGCTGTGCGCTTACTGTGCGAAGACTTGGTGCTTTTTAAAAGTGGTAAAGGTGAATACGGTATTGTTGACAGGCAGTGCCCACACCGGCGTGCGGATATGCTTTACGGCATTGTTGAAGAAGATGGCTTGCGCTGTAGCTATCATGGCTGGTGCTACGGCCCTACCGGCAAGTGTATTGAGCAACCCTATGAGGATATAGCTAATCCAAAAGCTCGCTTCCGGGATAAAATTACGATCAAGTCATATAAGGTTGAAGAAAAAGCTGGAATGCTTTGGATCTATATGGGGCCGGACCCTGCGCCGCTAGTGCCAAACTGGGAGCCGTTTACATGGGGTAATGGTTTCAGGCAGGTGGTGTTTGCGGATATTCCGTGCAACTGGTTCCAGTGTCAGGAAAACAGCTGTGACCCCGTTCATTTTGAATGGATGCACAGGAACTGGTCCTCTCGGTTGTCAGGAAGCGGTGAATATGGGCCTACTCATCTGGAGCTTAAGTTTGAAGAATTTGAGTATGGCCACATCTATCGGCGTGTGCGGGAAGATACTGATAAAAGCAATGAGCACTGGACAATTGGCGCAACGGCACTTTGGCCGCATGCTTTTTTTCTGGGTGATCATATTGAGTGGCGCATTCCTGTCGATGATGAGAACACCTTAAGTGTTACATGGATGTTTCACCGTGTGCCGGTAGACAGAGAGCCTTATGTGCAACAGCGGGTGCCTTACTGGAAGGGCCCGGTTAAGGATGGCGCGGGCCGCTGGATTACAAGCCACGTTATGAATCAGGATATTGTTGCATGGGTCGGGCAAGGTACAATTGCTGATCGTACCGAAGAGCATTTAGGTCAAAGTGACTTGGGCATTGTGATGATGCGTCGCTGTTATGAAAAAAACATGCAGCTTGTAAGCGATGGTCAAGACCCAAAAGGGTTGATCAGGGATTCTAAGAAAAATGCATGCGTTGAGCTTCCTATCAAGCACCGTGAACTATTTACGCAGTCTATGTCTCTTGATGAGAGCAGGGCGCTGGCCAAGGCTTTATCGTACCGCTTGAATGAGCCTGATTATCAGCATCAGGTGGGCCAGCCCGAGGAGATTAAACGGGAATACCAGATTGCAATGGGCATGATTGATGAAAATGCGTCAGAAACGATTTAGTCGAGAGCATTAAGATGACCTTGAATGCGAGCCAATACGTCTTTGAAAAGCTCAAGCTCTTCCGGGGTCATGATTTCGGCAATCAGGGCGTTTTCTTCCATGCGCATGGGCATGATTTCGTCGTGAATGCTAATACCTACTGCGCTCAGTTTGTATTCCATACTGCGTTTATCTTTTGGGTTTGGTGTGCCTTCAATAAGTCCTTTCTTTTCAAGGCTGGTAATAGCTCTGCTGATCAGGCCTTTGTCAGAAAAGGTTTGTTCGGAAATTGCTTTCACCGTGTTCATTTTGCCTGCAGCAATTTGTGCGAGTGCGCGCCATTCGGCGAGGGTCAGACCGTAGTTCTCATTAAAATACCTCGTGGAGCGGCGATTTATAAGTCTGGAAATAATACTCAACCGATAAGAGAGAAATTTTTCCATATCTGCCGTAGGGCGTTTCTTGTTCATAAATCTTTTGGCTCCGCTGTAGCTGGTTAGGAGATGCGTGGGTGAGGGCAAAAAACATGAATAAAGTTGATGAGTCAACAGAATACCGCTTGTGAAACTTCGGATTAGAAACGCGTCGTATGTGAAACGCGGCTCCTCCGGCCAAATGAGAAAGGATACTTTCGTGAAACTAGGAACCATTATGCTGGACGGACGTCCTACTGTAATTGCCAGAGTAACAGATGATACGGCAGTTGCTGTTCCCTATACATGGATGGAAGATTTGATCGAAGCAGGCTCTGCCGGCCTTGATTCAGCAGCAGAGGCTATTGTGAAAGCGAAAGCGGGCACGCTTCCTGTTATTGATCTTGCCGGAGCTGACTGGATGGCACCTAACCCCAAGCCTTCAAAAATTCTTGGGTGTGCAGTAAATAACAATAACCTGAACAGCAAAGCTTATAAGCCTATGACGGCGCCTATGTTTTTTATTAAAGGCCGGTCAGCACTTACTGGGCATAATAAAACAATTGATATTTTAAAGGATCACGGCCAGTCAATCCCAGAGCCAGAACCTGTTGTTATATTTGGCAAACGCGCGAAGAATGTAGCGCCAGAAGATGCTCTTGATTACGTGTTTGGCTACACTCTGACTAATGATGTAACAGCGAGCGGCGTTAAGTTTAGCCAAGATGCTATTGCTCTGAAGCAAACACCGGATCTGGTGAAGCCGCACCATACGGCATGGCGTGAAAAATTCGGCGATGATGATACATATTTATACTTTATCTATCATGCCAAATCCAAAGGAGCAGACACGTTTGCCTCTATGGGGCCGTGGATTACGACTAAGGACGAAGTGAAAGATCCAAATAAGCTGAAGGTCCGCGGATACATTGACGGTGAATGTTATACAGAAGATAGCACAGCTAACTATTTCTTTCCTGTAGAGCGCGTGATCTCTGAGGCGACCAAATGGTTCACTATGGAGCTGGGCGATTGCATTCATACAGGGACGGCTTCCAAAGGTACCGAAAAGCACCCGCGTGGGAATGTTGGTACATATCTGGGTCTATATGACGGCAAGCTCACTGATGTAGAAGTGGAAGGTCTTGGCCGGCTGTCTAACCGCGTGAATCTTGAGAAATAATATAAGTCGACACCCTGTTTCCTGTCTGGAAACAGGGTGTTCCTTTAGTGAGGAGTACTAGCATGTCTGTTATTGATGTCCATACCCATATGATTAGCCAGAAGTGGCTTGACCTTCTTTGTAAGCACGGCGCACCGAAGTATGAGGTGAAAAAAACGAAAGCAGGGCAGGATTCCATATTTATGTGGGGCGCTCCGTTTATGACCTTATTCCCGGAGATGCTGGATTTTGATTTACGCATTCAGAATATGGACAAAGCGGGAGTTGATCTTGCAGTCGTATCTTTGACCTGCCCAAGCGCTTATTGGGGTAGTGAAGATATCAGCGTTCAGGCTTCAACTGTCATGAATACAGTTATGGCAGAGCAGCAAGATAAATACCCTGAAAGGCTGCGCTGGTTTGCTACTCTCCCATGGCAGTATGCTGATAAGGCTGTTGAGACACTACATGCTGCCGTTAAAGCGGGTGCCGCAGGGGTATTTGTAACAGCAAATATTGATGAAAAAAGCCTTACTGCGCCAGAGTTCACTCCTATTTGGGATGCAATAGATGCATACGGTCTGCCTGTTCTTATTCACCCAACGGCGCCGCAGGGTGCCAGTAAAATGGAAATGCATGAGTACGGCCTGATACCGCCAGTTGGCTTTATGTTTGATACGACACTTGCGATTTCCCGAATGATATTTGATGGATTTTTTGATCGTTATAAAAAGCTTAATATTATCGCGGCACACGGTGGTGGTACTCTGCCGTATTTAGCTGGCAGGCTTGATCGCTGTCATGAAATGATCCCCGCATGCTCTGAAAAAATAAAGGATGCTCCGAGCACTTACTTACGGAAAATATATTATGATGCTGTCGTGTATGAAAAGGGTGCACTTGACTTGTGCATCGAGGTAGCAGGCGGCGCTGATCGTGTCATGTATGGGTCTGATTATCCGCACAATATTGGTGATATGGCGGGTTGCTTAGGGCGCGTTAATGCACTCGAGAAAAGCGTTGCAAGCAAAGTGAAGAGCGAAACAGCAGAGCGGTTGTTTGGCTTATAATGAAAGGGCATGAAAGCCATGATCCAGCATTCGTTTCTTATCGACGGCGAAAAAATACGCACTGAGGATAGCTTTGAAGTGATAAACCCCGCTACTGCTGAGGGTTTTGCAAGGTGTTCAGTTGCAACGTCAGAGCATTTAGATGCTGCTGTAAGCGCCGCCCGGGCAGCCTTTCCTGCATGGGCCGGAAAGTCAGTTCAAGACCGGGCTGCCATGATCGAAGCAATCGCAGATGCCGTTGAGCAAGAGAAGGATGATCTTGCTGTTCTTTTGTCTACAGAGCAGGGAAAACCAGTGCATACGGGTGCGGCGGGTGAAATTATGGGTGCGCTTAAATGGGCGCGCGCGACAGCTAAGTTACGCCCGTCCGTTGATGTTGTGCAGGATGATGAAGCGGTACGCATAGAGGTCCACCGTAAGCCGCTTGGGGTGGTTGGTTCTATCACGCCGTGGAATCACCCTGTGATGATTGCAGTATGGCACATAATGCCAGCTTTGCTTGCAGGAAACACTGTTATCATTAAGCCTTCGTCTTACACCCCCCTTAGCACACTGCGCCTCATAGAAATTGCAAATGGCATTTTACCAAAGGGCGTGTTGAATTCTGTTACAGGGGAAGGGGGCTTGGGGCGGATGATGTCTGGCCATGCGGGAATTGATAAAATTGTCTTCACGGGCTCCACCAATACTGGCCGTAATATTATGGCAAATGCCGCGTCTAACCTGAAACGGCTTACGCTGGAACTGGGCGGTAATGATGCTGCTATTGTGTTAGCTGATGCAGATACTGATAAAATTGCAGCTAAAATTTTTGCTAAGGCATTTGGAAATAGTGGCCAGACGTGTGCGGCACTAAAACGGCTTTATGTGCACGACAGCATTTACGATACGCTTTCTACAAAGCTTGCGGAAATGGCAATTGCAGCAAAAGTGGGTCCGGGTAATGACCCTGAAACTCAGTTTGGGCCTTTGCAAAACAAAGCACAGTTTGATTATGTCAAAGAACTGGTTGCTGATGCTGTCTCTAACGGTGCGCGGGTTCTGTCGGGGGGGCAAGCTCTTGATCGCGCCGGGTATTTCTATCCGCTGACTGTCGTCGTGGACGTGAGTGACGGTGTTCGTATTGTTGATGAAGAACAATTTGGGCCAGTTTTACCAATTGTTAGATTTATGGATGTTGACGACGCAGTCGCCTGCGCCAATGCTAATGAAAATGCACTAGGTGGTTCTATTTGGTCGGCTGACATAGAAAAAGCCCGCGTTCTTGCTTGTAGGCTTGAAAGTGGCACGGCATGGGTGAATGACCATGCAACTATTTCGCCGAATGCCCCATTTGGCGGAGCCAAGCAATCAGGGATTGGTGTAGAATTTGGTCTGTACGGACTGGAGGAATATATGCAACTCCAGACCGTACGGATTAGTAAATAACGATGTTAAGCTCGGCGCTCACCAATAGTGTTCTGGAGGATGCCGAGCTCTTCGATGTCAAGCTCAATACTATCACCAGGTGCAAGGTAACGTCCGGTTTCAAAGCCGCAACCATTTCCTGCAGTACCCGATCCAAACACATCGCCTGGGTAAAGCGTTTCATCACGGCTTACAAACGCAATACAGTCTTCAAAGCTATGTTGCATTCCAGAACTGTTACTGCTTCCTTGCGTTTCACCATTTATTCTTACGCTCATTGCAAGGTTGTAGGGGTTTGGCAGCTCGTCACGGGTAACAATCCAAGGGCCCATAGCATTGCCCGTATCAAAGTCTTTGCCTTTCGAGGGCCCCATGCGGAACTGCTGATCGCGGACTTGTTCGTCGCGTGCACTAAAATCATTATAGAGTGTGTATCCAAAAATATGGCTTGTTGCTTTCTCATGGCTAATGTTTTTGCCTTTTTTGCCAATGATGGCGGCAAATTCCAGTTCATAGTCCATCATGTTTGTAAAGTAGGGCCACTCGATCACGCTCTTATGGCCAGAACAGGTCATGCGGTTGCCCTTAAAGTAAAACGGGCGCTCGTACCAAATGGGTGGCAAGGCATAAGCACCACTTGCTTTGTAGCTTTGATACGCAGTTTCTGGATCGGGCTGGGATGCTGCGCGTGTACGCATGCTGGTTTCCAATGCTTGCAGACAGTGCAGTTCAAAATTAGCAAAATCTCTGATCGAATTGGGCACAGGCAGAGGCGGCAAAAAACGGATTTGGTCAAAGTTGTATGCATGTTCACCGCTGTTTTTAACAAGCAGGTTGTTGATAGCATCCAGCGCCTGATCTTCATGCTCAACGATAGACTGCATGGTAGCGAGCAGTGGCTGTTCGCTGGGTGTGGCTGCAGTAAACAGATCCAGCACCATAGATTTTTTTGTAACCGCACCGGTCCGTATCTGGCCATTAATTTCAAAAGTTACCAACTTCACAATCATTCCTTTCAGTGTCACCCACGGGTGTGTTGCCTTAGGAATAATTCATATAATTGATTAGTCAACTAATTAGGAGGGCTAAAATGGCCGAAATAGTACTTGGAATTGGATGTGCACACACACCGCAACTTCATACACTCGCAAAAGACTGGGATTTGAGGGCCGACCGTGATCGGCAGGATGGAATCCCGCTTTGGTTTAAGGGGGAAAAGCTAAAATACAAAGAGCTTGAAAAGATGCGGGAGGCTGAGAACCTGGGCGCATTGCTTGGCATGGAAACCAGAGAAGAGGCCTTGCGCAAAAGCTTTTTAGCTATGGACCGCCTGCATGAAATATTTGTCGAGGCTGCCCCGGATGTTGTGGTGATTATTGGTAATGACCAGCATGAAATTTTTTCAGGCATGATCCCAACATTTGCAGTCATTGCTTCAGAAACGATTGAAAATTTACCGCGCACGCCAGAGCAAAACAAACGCCTTCCTATTGGTATTGAACTTGCTGACCACGGGCATTTGCCGGCGGAACACACTGTGTACCCTGGTAACCGGGAACTCGGCCTTCACATAGCGGGCCATCTGGTAAAGGAAAGCGGTTTCGATGTAACCTTATGCCATGAAAAGCCAACAGTTAAAGGTGATCATTCCCTGCTTTATGGGATGCCCCATGCTTATGGTTTTTTATATAAAAATATTATGCGTGATCATGTTGTGCAACATGTACCTGTTGATGTGAATTGCTGGTATTATGAGAATAGTCCAACGGCAAGTAGGTGTTATGATTTTGGGGTTGCCGTGGCAAAAGCAATTCAAGCTTGGGATACAGATAAAAGGGTTGCCGTTCTCACCACAGGCGGGCTAACGCATTTTGTGGTTGATAAAGAGTGGGACCACATGTTTTTAGATGCAATGAAAAAGCATGATGCAGAAACGCTTAAGTCAATACCGCAAAAGGAATTGATGGCGGGTACATCTGAATGTAAAAGCTGGATAGCAACGTCTGCTGTTATGGATACTGTAGGCCTTGACATGACAGTAGTTGATTATCAGTGCCTGTACAGGACCGAAGGTGGCACGGGGTCTTCGTGTGCATTTACTTACTGGCAAGCTTAACGTTATTCTAGCGGCTTTTTTAGTCTGTAACGTATTATGATATTGCTTATCACTATTTGATCTTTATGCTATGCCCTGCACGAGAAACAATAAAGTGGGTTAGGTTCATATCAAAATGGTAAAATCATCAGTTACAGATGAACACGTAGTAAAGACGTCTTCGACGGTGAAAAGTGTTGAGGTGACAGTTCAGATACTGGAAGTGTTAACCGAGGCCACTGGCGCTGTTAGAGTAACGGATTTGGCGCGTCAGCTTGGTATGACGAAAGCCCGTGTTTCAAGGCATTTACAAACCCTAACACATTTGGGCCTTGTCGACAGAGCCCGTGAAGGGGAAGGTTATGTTTTTGGTCGTAAACTGTTGAAGTTTGGCAGAGCTGCGGTTTATCGCAGCAATATCGTGGAAATATCGCGCCCGTACCTTACTGATTTATGTCAGCAAACTGGTCATACAGCTTTGCTGGCAACACCAACACGTGGTGGTGCAATGGTTGTATCCTCGGTTCCAAGCCAGTTTGAGCCGGGTATTATGGTGCATCCGGGCACCGTTCTAAGTTTACCAAGTTCTCCTGCTGCGCGGTTGATATATTATTATGAAAACCAGAAGCCTGTACCGCCGCGTGTTATAGATAACATCAAAAAATATGGTGTTGATTTTGAAGCAAATGCAAGAGGAAATGGCTTAGGCGGTATAGCCGCGCCTATCTTTGAACCAGACGGGTTAATTGCGTCTACAGTCGGTATAATACTTTCTTCTTCATTGTTGTTACCTGAACCTGAAACATCGTTGCTTGAAATGGTTAAGGGTGTTGCCGAGAGCATTCAGGCTGAATATGCAGAGGGCGCAGTCTCTTCTCTTAAGCCGTAAAGCTTGATTATATCTATAGGCCTTCTCGCTTTTATATCTCTCCGTAAAGTTGCTGTATAATTGGTAGGCAGGCTGGCCTGGTGGTTGCGGCAAACAATTAAAGCATGAATAAAAGCTCTGAAAAGCCCGGTTTTCCTCATCTCTTTAGCAAAGTTTCTCTTACTGAAACTTTGTGACATTCCCCTTTTTACGCTCTTAAACTAGTTGACATACACAATGAAATAGTCTCGTATTGCGTAACAGTGTTGCAATATTTGTAATTATTGTTACTATGTTGTGATGCTGATTGGGAGACTTGAAATACGAGATGTAGCATTAGCGGGCTAGCCAAGATGCCGAGCTCGTTATTAGGGAGGAATAACAATGAAAAGTAAAAGTGCTTCAAGCATAAGGTCCATTCGGCTTATGGCTGGCATAGCTGTAGTTGCAGTACAGGCCGGTGCCTTCATCAGTGCTCCAGTGCAAGCGCAAGCAAAAGCCAACAAGGCTGACATGGTGCTGGAAGAAATTATTGTAACGGCTGAAAAGCGTAGTGAAAACCTGCAGGAAACACCGATCGCCATATCAGCGGTGACTTCTGACGACATAAGAAACATGAATATTGAATCCCTTCTGGATGTTGGCAGTTTTGTGCCTAACGTTCTGGTGGGTAGCCAAACACTGACGGGTTCAAACAGCGGTGGCTTTTATATTCGTGGTATTGGTCAGGATCGTTCTGGTATTACATTTGACCAAGGTGTAGGCCTTTATGTCGACGGTGTCTTCATGAGCCGCAGTGACAGCTCTCTTCTGAGTATTCTGGATGTTGAGCGCATCGAAGTGCTGCGCGGGCCGCAAGGAACTCTCTTTGGTAAAAACACTATCGGTGGTGCTATTCAGTATATTACGAAGCAGCCAACAGGTGAGCTGGGCGGCTATGTAGATGCAACTGTTGGCAGTTTTGACCGGTTGGACATTAAAGCAGGCATCAATATTCCGCTTACTGAAAAATTATTTGCCAAAGTAACTGTAGGTTCTCTCGAGCGTAAGGGTTTTATCGAGCATATCGCTGATAACCGCCCTGACGGCGACGACAATACCCAGATTGGTCGCTTACAACTTCGTGCACTTGTTTCAGACACTATCACAGTTGATCTCAGTGCCAGCAAAACCAAGTCCCATAATAATGGTCGCGCTTACATTGTTGACTTCATTGACCCAAGCGACCTTTTTATCAGTGTTCATAATGCCAAAACTGGCGAAATATATGATGAAAGATATGTTAGCCCAGACAGTTATACACGGTACGGCGGCGATGAAAGTGGCTATGATTATGATGGCTTCGCCCTGTCTGGTGTTGTAACAGCCGAGTTGTCTGAAACATTTACAGTGAAGTCCATATCTTCTTATATGGAAGCTGATGTGTATTCTGCCAATGACTGGGATGGTACGGGCTTTAATGTCTATGACATTGTCAATAACAGAAAAATTGACCAGTTTTCACAAGAGTTACAGCTAGAAGGCACGCTAGGTGATTTGCAGTTTGTAACAGGCCTTTACTACCTGAAAGAAACCCCAACTGACGATTCTGAAATTACCACTGCTTTTGATGGCACATACCCTGTGCCACGCTCTGTATACCAGCGACAAACTGTTGAAAGCTACGCGGCATTTGCCCAAGGTACCTATAACGTAACAGATAATTTTTCAGTAACGGCTGGTATTCGGTATAGCAAAGACAAAAAATCTGGTGTTGGTGGCCGCATAAATACAGGCTTTGAAGGTACCGGCGAAGGTAGCTGGGACAATTTCTCCCCGCGTTTAACGCTTGAATACCAGTGGACACCAGATGTGATGACATATGCTTCGGTTACCAAAGGTTTCCGCAGTGGTGGCATTAATGTGGGTGACCGCGGTGCACCGATCTTTACTCAGTATGACCCAGAAACTGTATGGAACTATGAAGCGGGTATCCGTTCAGACTTGTTTGATAACCGCGTGCGGTTGAACCTCACTGGCTTCCATATGGAATATACCGACCAGCAGCTTACCGCTCTCGAGCCAATTAGCCTTGCTACATATATTCAGAATGTGGGTGATTCACATCGTACAGGTTTTGAAGCTGAAGCATGGGCCGTTGTAACAGAAAACTTAAAACTTCGGGGTACATTCGGCTATATTAACGCCAAGTACGATGACGTTGGAACAGCTACAGGCATTACGGTTGATAGCCGTGTGTTCCGTACACCTGAATTTACATATTCTGTTGGTGCGACCTATGAAGCTGATGTGGGTGAAGGTTCAATGCTGGCTAGTGTTAACTACGACTACCGCGCCAAACAGGGAACAACATCAACAGATGCAAACTCTGTTTTGCTAGATGGTTACGGCCTGATGAGCGCGCGCCTGCAATATACATCTAAAGATGAAGTATGGAGTTTGGCGCTTGCCGCAACCAATCTGCTTGATAAAGAGTATTTCATTGGTGGGATGGACTTTGCCAGAGTGGAATCTGTTATTGGTGTAAGCATGCTTGATGTGGGCCGTCCAAGGGAAATAAGCGTGAACCTGCTCTATAATTTCTAGACAGTAAAACCCCAAAGGCCGCCTTCTGAAAAGTTGGCGGCCTTTTCTGTTGTAAGTATCTGCTGATTGGCAAATCATATGCAGATAAAAGCTCATGACGATAGGAAAGCTATAAAAATGACTAAAAACTCTGACCTGGAAAAGTTTATTGAAGCGATTGACCGTAGAAAGCTTCTGCAAACATTTGGTGCTGGTTTGGTGGCTTCAGCGGTGGCTGGTTCATCACCGGCTGGCGCACATGAGGTTAATCCAAAAACATCCAAGCCTGTTATGCGAGATCGCTTTCCGGGTAAAGACCCTGTGGTAGCCATGCTGATATACCCCAAGATGGTTTTGCTGGATTTGGTTGGCCCTCTCACTGTTTTAAACATTCTTGGCTGCGAAATACATCTGGTCTGGAAAGATATGACCCCAGTGAAAACTGTTGAGGGCATTGATATAGCACCGACCATGACACTTGATGGCTGCCCAAAAGACGTGGATGTATTATTTGTTCCTGGCGGCACGGTTGGCACCATTAATTGCATGAAAGATGATGATATTATTGCATTTATGGCAGACCGCGGTAGCCGCGCCAAATATGTGACAAGTGTTTGTACCGGTAGCCTAGTGCTAGCGGCAGCGGGCTTGCTACGGGGTTATAAGGCAACTTCCCTTTGGGTGGTCGCTGACCTTTTGAGTATTATGGGCGCCACCCATGTGCCGCATGAGCGTGTTGTGATTGACCGCAACCGTATGACGGGCGGCGGTGTAACTGCTGGTATTGATTTTGGCCTTGTTATTGGCGCAGCCCTTAGGGGTGAAGAAGAGGCCAAGCGGGCGCAGCTTATTATTGAATATGATCCGGCACCACCTTTTAATGCAGGTAGCCCAGAAGGCGCTGGTGAGGAAATGGCATCAGCCGTGAAAGCAGCCCGTACGGGTCTGGATGGAATGGTAAGAGAGGCCGCACTGAAAGCTGCAGAAAACTTTAGCTAGAATTTTATAGAGATACTTTGTGCATTGTCTCCGCCGCCGCAAGCCGAAATGGCTTGCGGCTTTTTTGATGCAAAATACAAAAAGCCACTCCCAGGTGTTGGAAATGGCTTTTCTTTTTAGCTGTGTATCCGGTTTAAATTGTCATGAAAGGGGTGACGATTAGCCTATCGATAAAGGCTTCGCACGCTGCAAGCTGGGTCAGATCAATAAACTCATCCGCTTTATGAGCTTGACTAATAGAGCCGGGGCCACAAATGACCGCTGGAATATTAATTTCTTGAAACAGGCCAGCTTCTGACCCAAAGGTTACATAACCGGGTGGTGTGTTCGACAGGGCAACGCGCTGAACATAGCGTGTGAGTTCTGCATCCTCTGCAATGGCAAAGCCGGGAACGCCGCCTTTACGAACAATTTCTATTGCGGCATTAGGGTGAATTTCCCGCATTTCTGGCAAGATAAATTCTTCGGCATATGTACGAAGTTCTGTAACAATTTCTTCTGGGTTCGTCCAAGGCAGGCTGCGAATGTCAAAGCGGAACGAACATTCAGCGGGTACAATATTGCTGGCATACCCACCCTCAATAACGCCGGTTTGCATAGTGCTGTAGGGCACTTCATAGCCGTCATGGCGCTTTTCGGTTTCTTTAAGACGTAGGCCAATTTCACGTATTTTAAGCACCATCATTGCAGCAAATTCAATGGAGTTCACACCTTGCGGCGCAAGGGAGCTATGAACCTCAAGGCCATTTACTTTGCAGGTATAAACCGAGCCGCTTTTATGGCCAATAATGGTTTTCATGCTTGTTGGTTCACCAATGATACAGCCACGGGGCTTGATACCGCTTTCTTTTATATCATCCAGCAAATGCCGCACACCAAGGCAGCCAACCTCCTCATCAAAAGAAAATGCAAGATGGATTGGCTCTTTAAGTGGTGCCTTTACCATTGCAGGTACCTTCGAGAGCACTACAGCAATAAAGCCTTTCATGTCGCTTGTCCCGCGTCCATAAAAACGGCCATCTGTTTCGATAAGTTTAAATGGATCTGTAGACCAATTTTGCCCATCAACGGGTACGACATCAGTGTGGCCAGACAGTGCAATACCGCCTGAGCCTTCACCTATTGTAGCAAAAATGTTTGCTTTGGTTTTTTCAGCATTATAGCTGAGCCGGCATGTAACGCCGTATGATGCCAGATAATCATGAACCCAGTTAATCAGGTCCATGTTGCTATCGCGGCTAACAGTTGAAAATCCTATCAGAGTACGAAGGATATCTGTTGTACTCTGACTAGGTCTTTGGTTCGGTGATACAGCCATTTCTGCTTTATCGAACCTTTCTGCCATGAACGTGTTTCCACGGAGATGCAATTTCTTCCAGCACTACGGGCACTTCAATAATAACAGGCCCTGTTGCTTTTTTTGCTTCCTTAAGTGCGGCACGCAGGCCTTCAGGGCCTTCAGCTTTAATGCCCACAGCGCCAAAGTTTTTGGCAAGCTCGACAAAGTCAGGGTTGTGAAGATTGGAGGCAATTACCCTGCCACCGTAGGCATTGGTTTGAATGCGGCGTACGTTACCAAAATTACCATCACTGAAAACAATGGCAATAAGGGGAATGTTATGGAGAACAGCCGATGCCAGTTCTGGCATGGTGTACATAAAGCCGCCATCACCGTTCACAGAAATCACCCGCCGTTTGCCCGCGCCAACCTGTGCGCCAAGGGCGGTGGCAAAACCATAGCCGAGTGTGCCCTGATAGCTTGAGTTGACATAGGTGCGTGGTGTGTAAATCGGCAGGCCGTAGCGAGATGCGTAACCCACCTGCGTCATTTCATCCACGAACACATCGTCGTCTTCCATTTCAGCTCGGATCACATCAAGGAAGCTGATTTGTGGTTGAATATCACGCACAATTTCAGCGCGGAACTCTGCCTTTATATCAGCAATTTTTTTGGTAATATCTGGTCGAACAGGATTAACCGGCTTTAAGGCTGCAATCAGGCCCGCTGTGCCCGTGGTGCTGTCTGCATATATGCCAACTGTTGGTAGGATAACCCGGTTCATTTCTGCCTGATCAAGGTCAATCCGGATAACTTTTAAATTATCGTCATGGCCCCATTCCCGCAACTGTTGCAGGCGTGTGCCAATACCTATTACAACATCCACATCTTTCCAGTGTGGCAGGGCAGCAGCGGCTTCCAATGCGTAAGGGTCATCTTGGCGCAGAATACCGCGCCCCATATGACGGCTAACGACAGGTGCCTGCAACAGCTCCGCAAGTGCTTTAATTTCCGCACCGGCTTCAAGCGCGCCGCTGCCAACTACGATCATTGGATTTTTCGCTTCTGCACATACTTCGGCAGCTTTTTTGACCAGTTCTGGGTCCGCGGTCGGGTTAACCATATCCGGCAGACTATCTGGATACTGTATCATAGCCATTTGCGCTAGAATATCTGGTGGCACTTCAAGAGAAACCGGACGAGGGCGACCTGTCATCAACTGCCGGAAAGCTTCATCCAGCAGTGCTGGTATCTGGCTGGCGTGGCTGGCGCGCGCATGCCATTTGCTCAGATTCCGTAGCAAGCTAGCCTGATCATTAATTTCGTGTAGGGCACCGTGATAACGGTCAATCATCGCGCTGTTTACAGTGCTTGTTAGGCAAAGCACACGGGCATTACAGGCATAGGCTGTAGAAAGCGCCGCGCCAGCGTTCAGAACACCAGGCCCGGGAACAACGGCACAAATGCCAGGTTTGCCAGTAACCATGGCATACCCAAGCGCCATATAGGCAGCACCTTGTTCGTGGCGTGTATGAATAAGGCGAATATCACCGCCGTTCCGTTGCATACCATCAAAAAACTGATCGAGCTGAACACCCGGTACACCAAATACTGTATCCACGCCCCAGCGATGTAAACCAGCAACCAGCGCATCCCCGCCTGTCATGCGTTTCGTTTTGTCCACAGCTATACTTTTAACATCCATCATGCTGTTCATCTTTGCCTATTTCCTTGCGTTTGTCCAAATGTCGCAGAAAAGTCTGAATAACCGTATAACGCGACACCCATACTCCCAAGTATTGAGAGCAATGTATGGATAATTTGTAACATATTACGAGACAATGTCATGAATTATGTAAAAAAAGGCAAGAAAAAACTTCCATTGTTTCAGCAGGTAAAATTTGTTCCGGAAATAGGTGAGGTAAGGCAAGAATAGAAAGATTGTTTCTAGGTTTGTGGAGCATAAGCGCAGCACTCAATTTCCAGAAGGGCACCAGCAACAAGACCACTTGCACCAAAGGCACTGCGTGCCGGTAGTTTCTCAGCGTCAAAAAACTCCAGATAAACAGCATTGAATTCTTTCCAGCGTGTCATGTCTTCCATCATGATGGTGCATTTGAATATTTGTTCCATGTTGGAGCCAAGAGAGGCAAGGGCATTGGAAATGTTCGTCATGGTATTACGAGTTTGGTCGGCAAGGCTATCTGGCAGGGTGCCGTCAGGATTATTACCAATTTGGCCAGAGAGGTACAGAATATTGCCAACCTGTACAGCCCTTGAGAAGGGAGAACCGGGCCGTGTGCTTGGGAAAAATAAAATACCGCCATCATCTGATTTTGTATGGGGAATATGTGTCATGACATTGTCCTCTGAAAAGGGGGATTAATCAGGTAAAATACGTAAAAAGTTACGGCCCATTATGTCGGCGACTTCATGTTCATGCATGCCGCGTGCAAGTAAGGCTGCAGGAATCAGTGCCCAATCATGGTATGATGTGAAAACGGGCTTATACGTAAAATCCATATCGGTACCAATCACAACATGATCGGTTCCGAGTAAGTCACTCATACGAATGATCGTATCAATATAATCAGTGAAGTTTTTTTGCCCAAAGCCCGCAGGAACTGCACCGATAATACCGCCTGTTTCTGTTACCAACTTTGCGTGCTCAAGGCTGATAAGCCTGGGGTGCGTGTCATTGCTCTGTGCTATATTTGAATGTGAGATCATCATCGGTTTTGATGAAACCTCGGCAGCAGCAATACTTGCCTCAAAGCTTGCGTGTGCAAGATCAACGAGAATGCCCACGCGGTCCATTTCACGGATGATATTTTGGCCTAATTTTGTCAAGCCATTATGAAATGGGGTTTCTGTTTGAGTGTCACCAATCTGGTTAATATTATAATGAATAATAGTGATGGAACGAACACCGTTACAGTGTGCTTCTGTAATGCGGTCAAGCTGGTCTTCAATAAAATCGCCACCTTCAACAGAAAAAATACACGATACCGCACCGTTGCTATGACCAAGCTTGATGTCATGTTTATTGGTAGCATGTTGAAGTTTACTGTTTTGAACGAGAGACTGAAGAACAGAAATTTGACGGTTATGGTCTTCTAGCGCTTCGCCGGGATTGAAAGATCGCTGCGCCCCCATACCCGTTTTGGAGATTCCAAGTAAGGCATGATCTGCAACAGTGGCAAACATAACAGCACTAATGCCGCCCATGGCCATGTCTGAAATGGCTTGATCAGGGAATGGTGGGGTGTAATGCTTGTCAAGCGCTGAGCCAGCGTGAGGCCCAACCATGAAAAAGCGACCAGGGTGTGCATGGATATCAATGGTAGGGTATTTTTTTAGGAAAGCATGACCAGTATAGAGTTCAGCTTCAGTGAGGTTGTGCTCTATTTTTTGAAGTTGCGGCACTTTATCCGCAGCTTCGGTCTTGGTGGCTGAATCAAAATTTAAGCAGATACCACACATATCTTACCCTAACATTTTTGCCATGCGTTCAGCAGCTTCCTTGCGCCTTGTTGTCATGCCTTTTGTTAGGCTATTATATTTATCAACAATAGCTTTGGGGGCAGTAAACGGGGAGCCTGAATTAAAGGGCGGTTGCGGGTTATATTCATTCCCTAATTGGATCAGCTGTGCGCGTTCGGTGCCCCACAACTCTGCAATAACGGTTAGGGCAAAATCTATGCCTGCGGTCACGCCGCCACCTGAAATACGGTTACGGTCAATAACAACCCGTTCGTAAACCGGTGTTGCACCGAGAATGGGTAACAGATCCATTACGGTCCAGTGTGTTGCTGCCTTGTAGCCTTTAAAAAGGCCCGCTGCACCAAGAACAAGTGTTCCGGTACAAACAGCTGTAATCCACTTTGCGCCCGGCGCTTGTTTTTTGAAAAAGCCGATTACTTCCTCATCCTCCATCAATGCCGTTGTGCCGGGGCCACCTCCCACAAAAAGCATATCAAATTGTGGGGCGTCTTTAAGGGTCATTTTAGGGATGACTAAACAGCCAGAGTCTGTGAGAACGGGTTCGAGAGTTTTACCCAGTATCGTAACTTCGGCTTCACGCACACGGGACAGCATGTCGCAAGGCCCAACAAAATCAAGATTGGTCATATTGTTGAAAATTAGCATGCCAATTTTGAACGGCTGTTCCGGCTTTGTCATCGTGGTTGATCCTGATGCGGTTTTACGCGTTTCTGCAACAGCACCAGTATCTGCGATACCGGTGTTAGACACTGCGCCTGCAATAGCAGAAAGCCCAATAAGACGATTAAATGTTCTACGGTTCATGATTGTTGCCTCTAGAGCGTATTTTTGACTCGGCCCGTAAGGCGGTTAGCCTTCCTTGGGAACTGTAGCCGTACTCGTTTTTTCGTTCTTTTTTATGAAGAAAACTGGTTTGAGTGATAAAGTCATGCAGGCTGCAACTAATGTTGCGACAATAAAGATGATAAAAGTAGAATCGTAACTTCCCGTTGCGTCGTGCAGGTAGCCTGCAAGGGCTGGTCCAACAGCGCTACCAAGCATAAAGAAGGTAGATAAAACGGCAATTGCCCTGATCATTGCCTTTGGTCCAAAACAATGTTTTGCAAGAACGGGAATGTTAACAAGCATGCCACCTTGAGTAGGGCCGTAAATAAGGGCGAAAATGACAAGGCTTGTTATACCCGTAACAGGGAAAGCCATAGCAACACCAACGATAACCACACACCAGCAAAAGGCCATTCCTTTAATAGAGAAGCGGTCATAGAGCCAGCCATACCCTATCTTGCCAACATTGCTGAGAAGCATCACAAGTGAAAACCCTAGGGCCGCCATTTCTGCGCCTAACCCAACATCAGAGCTGAAATAAATAACCAGATGTGCAGACATCCCGTGGTCTACCATGCCGATTAAAAAATTGATAATGATGGCAAAAATAAAGGCTCGACCAAAACGTATTTCACTGAATGCAGGCACACTAGAAGGCTGTGCCGCCATTTCTGTTTTGGCTTGCTGTTTCTGCTCACCATTTAATTCTTTCGCCTTGGTGATGAAAAGAGGCAGGGCAATACACCATATGACAAGGCTCATGAGCGCACATGTGGCGCGCCAACCATAAGCTTCAGATAAAATGGTTGTAACGTAAGGTATAGCAACGCCTGCGCAGCTTGTCCCCATAAGGCTTATGCCTATGGCGAGGCCTTGGCGGGCAGAAAACCACTGCGATATAAATATCTTCATGCCTGTCGTTACGCCGAGTGCGCTAAAGCCCAGAAGAATACCCAGTAAATAGAGAAACGCGAGGCTGTTAACTAAAAGCATGGAAAGCAGGCACAAACCTGCAAGTATAGAACAGAGTATGGTAAGGATTCTTACACCAAAACGCTCAACAAGCGGCCCCGTTAAATAAGCGGCAATTGCTCCAAAGCCGAACTTTAACGAGCTAAACATCGCAACATCGCCGCGTGACCAGCCTGTGTCATTAATGATCGATTCGTATAGAACCGGGATCATCATCGCGGGGATACCAAGGACAGAGAAAAATATAATAAAAGCGCAGGCTACATTCCAGTTAGCATCGCTGTTTCTTTGCCTTAAGGCCCCTGCCGCGTCTGTCGTCATAAGATATTTTCCATTCTTTTACTGATACAGGATGCAACAGGCAAAACTCTAACGTTTTTTCATTGCGTTTTGAGAAATACACGATTTACAAGTAACGTCAAGTGCAATAGCGTATCGTAATACGTAACAAAAAGGAAATGGTAATGTTTACAAACTTGTCCGTAGCACCAGCTGATCCAATTCTAAGCTTGGCTCAACTCTTTGCGAACGACAAGAGCGCCGATAAGGTGGATCTTGGGATTGGAATTTATAAAGATCATACAGGCAAGGCTCCTGTTTTAAAGGCAGTTAAAAAAGCCGAGCAATGGCTTCTGGAGACACAGGCGACCAAGGCTTATATCTCATCGGCGGGTAACCCGGATTATAATCTTGTGACGCGAGAGCTTTTGTTCGGGGCGAATAAGGACTTGCTGGGGCGTAGCCTGACGGTTCAAACCCCGGGGGGTACAGGGGCGCTTCGGATCGCGGCAGACTATATTCGTAAACTTCAAGGCAAGACCCGCATTTTTATCCCTGACCCAACATGGACGAACCATAAAGCAATCTTCACAGTGGCGGGTTATGAACTGGTGCCGTATTCTTACTATGATGTCGCTTCTGGTGAGCTCACTTTTGATGCGATGATGACATCCCTCAAGGGTATGAAAGAAGGTGATGTTCTTTTATTACATGGGTGCTGTCATAACCCAAGCGGGGCTGACCCTGACCTTGAGCAGTGGCAACAAATTGCAGACCTTCTGGTGAAAACAGGTGCGTTGCCGCTTGTTGACCTTGCTTACCTTGGCTTTGGTAATGGATTAAATGAAGATGCGGAGGGCCTTCGTTTACTGGCATCATGTGTGCCTGAAATGGTGATAGCAAGTTCATATTCGAAGAACTTTGCCTTGTACCGTGAACGTGTGGGGGCCCTAACACTGGTCGCAAGAGATACGGACAATGTTACGCTTGCTCGGGCCCATATGATGCCGGTTGCCCGCACAAACTATTCCATGCCACCTGATCACGGTGCTGCGATCGTTGCAAAAATTCTGGGTACACCAGATCTGCGCCGTGAATGGGAAGTGGAGCTAAGTACTATGCGCAACCGTATTAACACTATGCGATCAAGATTGGTTACATTATTAGCAGAGCATGGCAGTAAGCGTGATTATAGCTACCTTGAAAACCAGCGCGGTATGTTTGCTTTACTTGGCATTTCCCCAGAAGCTGTTGAGAAACTGCGCTCAGAGCACCATGTTCATATCATTGGCTCAGGGCGGGTAAATATAGCTGGATTAACGGAAGACAATATCCTTCATGTGGCGCGGGCTATTGCTGCCATTAGTTAGGCTTCGGTGCAGCTTAGTTTATAATAGAGCCAAGCAGTTCGTTTGTTGAACGTATTCCAAGGCGTGCATAAGCCCGCTGGCGGTATGTAAGAACTGTATTTGGGCTTATACCAAGAGTATTTGCAATTTCTGGTGCCTTGATCCCGGCAAGGGTCAGGGCACATATTTCTGCCTCTCTCACGGTTAGCATTGGATATCTTTCATTGATAATTGAATGGAGTCTGTCTGCGAGAGGGCAAGCGTGCTTCTCAAGGATATCTCTGTGATGTATCAAGACCGTTAGGCACATATTACCAAATGCTTCAAATAGCGGTGTAGAAGGAAGTTCATTTTTGTCTTTCACATAAAAGGTAAGGACAAAGCTCTCCTTGCCGCGCTGCCAGCCAAAACAAAGTTTGTCTGTAAAGCCTGGCTTTTCAAAACAGTGCCAGCGGTAATCCCCGCGCTCGATTTGGGAAATATTCACATGCTGATAAAAACCCGTATCAGGCTTGATGTTATACCGTGTTTTTCTGATAGGGTCGGATATAAAGAAATGTGCCGCAAAAGATGTTGCTCGTCGTTCTGCGCCGCTATCCATTCCGTATGATAGCAGCATCTCAGGAGTACTGCTTTCAGTTGCTCTATAAGCAAATATCTCCTTTGCAGGGATCATTGTTTGGGCTGCGGCAAGCATGGCCTCAGAAAGCAGGTTGGTGCCTGCCTTTTCAAACAGCCTAAGGCCAATATCTGGATTTATAAACTTCATGCAAGCAATCTAGTTGATTTATCAACAAAATAAAAGATGTAATTAGAACTAATGACAAGGATATGTGTGGGCCATCTTTATGGTGGCTACAAACCAAAGTATTCAGGAGCTTATTTATGTCAAAGCCATTTGCATCATCTACTGACCTAACAGAAAAAAAAGAAACACTCGAAGTCCTTGATAAGGGTGTTTATGCACTCACCGCTGAGGGGGACCCGAATGTAGGTGCCATTGAAGGTGAGGACTTTCTGGTTTGCATAGAAGCGCGGGCGACACCTGCGGCGGCTGGCGACTGGCTTAAGAAGCTGCGGGTGCATACGGATAAACCCATAAAATACCTTATTTTGACACATTACCACGCTGTGCGCGTGCTGGGCGCCAGCGCTTTTGGGGCAGAGACAATTATCACATCTTCTGTAACCAAAAAACTGATCGAAGAACGCGGTAAAGAAGATTGGGATAGTGAGTTTGGCCGTATGCCACGCCTATTTAAGGAGCCAGAAGGTATTCCGGGTCTTACGCGGCCCAATATTACTTTTGATGACCATATGACGATTGAGCTAGGCGGTAACTATGGGATCCTTGATCTGCAGTTTTGTGGGCGTGGACATACGGCTGGAGATATTGCTGTCTACCACGATAGATCAAAAACCCTGTTTGCAGGTGACTTGGTGGAGGCACAGGCAGCCCTTTACACGGGGGACGCCTTCCATATGGACTGGAGCGAAGGCACCCTCGATAAGGTAAAATCCTTTAGGGCAGAAAAACTGGTTGGTGGCCGGGGTGCCGTTGCAATTGGTGTTGACGCCTGTGATGCTGCGATCGAACAAACGCGAGGCTTTTTGAATGGTATGATTGACAATGTTGGTGCAGTGCACAAACGGGGTGGCACCTTGAAAGAGGCTTTTGAAGCAACGCACAAGGCTCTTGCGCCGAAGTTTGGTCACTGGCCTATTTTTGAACATTGTCTGCCTTTTAATGTGCAACGCCTGTGGGATGAGTTTGACGGTATAGACTGGCCGCGCATCTGGACAATGGAACGTGACCGGGAAGTTTGGGCACAGTTGCAGGACTAAGACAATGGCGAATGTTTCCGGGATTCCCGTTTGGCGGGAAATTGGCCAAACACCGCTGCCTTTAATGGCCACAGGTGTCGAAGATGCTAGGGTGGTGATTGTGGGAGCAGGTCCTGTTGGCCTTGCTGCAGCTCTTGATCTTGCTCAGCGGGGTCACAAGGTGCTGGTTCTTACGCTGTTTGATTTTATAGCAGCAGGCTCGAAAGCAATCTGCTTTTCAAAGCGCTCACTCGATATTTTTGACCGGCTTGGTGTTGGGGATAAAATGGTTGAAAAGGGCGTGATATGGAATGTTGGAAAAGTCTTTTGGGGCGATAGGGCTGACGCGATTTACCAGTTTGATTTGTTGCCGGTGAAAGACCAGAAACGGCCAGCATTTATTAATATTCAACAGTATTATGTTGAAGAGTATCTCTATGAAGCTGTCTGCCGTAACCCTAACATAACAGTGCGGTGGGGGCACGGGGTTGTGGGCGTGGAGCAACAGGAAGGGTATGTACAGCTTGAGGTTCAAGCAGGTGATTACGCGTATTCAGTGAAGACAGAATGGTTAATTGCTTGTGATGGTAGTCGCTCGCTCGTTCGCACTGCGCTTGGGCTTGATTTTGATGGAAGAGTTTTTGAAGATAACTTTCTGATATCAGATATAAAGATGACTGGAAACCACCCGCCGGAGAGGTGGTTTTGGTTTGACCCACCTTTTAATCCAGGGCAGTCAGCATTGCTACACAAGCAGCCTGATGATGTGTGGCGCCTTGATTTTCAACTTGGTTGGAATATTGACCGTCAGGAGGCCATGAAACCAGAAAATGTTGAGCCCTTGGTAAGAGGAATGCTTGGGGATAATATCGAATTTACTGAAGAATGGTATAGTGTTTACACTTTTCAGTGTCGGCGTATGAGTAGGTTTGTACACGGGAATATCATTTTTGCGGGCGATAGTGCCCATTTGGTTTCGCCTTTCGGCGCGCGAGGCTGTAATGGCGGCCTTGCTGACATTGATAACCTTGGCTGGAAGCTGGACCTGATTTTACGAGGTGAAGCCGGTGAAGGGTTGCTGGAGAGTTATAATACAGAAGCCATTATCACGGCCGATGAAAATATCCTTAATTCAAGCCGTTCAACTGATTTTATGACACCAAAAACAGAAATGAGCCGGATTTTTCGGGATGCCGTACTGGAGCTTGCTTCTGAGGTAGCTTTTGCGCGACCACTGGTAAATTCAGGCCGGCTATCAACAGCTGTATGCTACCCAGAAAGTAGCTTGAACACGCCTGATAGAGATGATTGGTCAGGTAAGGGAATAAAGCCCGGCGCGCCAGCTCTAGATGCCCCTATAGGCAATGGTTGGCTTTACGATTTTCTTCAAGCTGGTTTTGTGCTTCTAACAAAGGGTGGTGGGGTTGACTGTGACCTAGGTATTATGGTTGTAGATATTGATAACGCGGTAGGTGATTGTCGCATTGTTCTCGATCGGTATGACCTTATGTCGGGTAGTGCCTACTTGATTAGGCCTGATCAGTATGTTGCGGCTAGGTGGAAACAGGTTGATGTGCCTAGCCTACGTGCAGCTTTGAAAAAAGCGAAAGGGTATTAATATGAGCTTGTTAAACACCTCGGCTAATATAGCTGCGGCTGATGATTTTTACGGGTCACTCATCAGGCTGCATGATGGCCGCAAGATAGAAGATAGTATGAGGATAAACGCCCGCTTGATCCTGATCCTCGCAAATCATGTAGGGGATAAAGATATTCTAGAGCAGGCTCTTCGTCTTGCCGCAGGTAATAGCCTTAAATAATGAAAATACTTCTGAATTTTTAAGCCCGTAGCCCTTCTTGTAAACAGGCGTTAGGCGTTGCTCTATTATAATTGGTGTTCTGGTGTTAGTGCGCCAAAGCGTTTGCTTTACGTTAGAAACTTGTCTTTTTCATGCGGTTTGGGCAATGTGGCATTAAGTAGATTTTCCAACGATAGAGAGTCCTGAATGGCCTATGCTTTTGAATGCCCAAGCCCGATTGTAGCTGCAATTGCTGGCGGCGCAAAATTTCCTGTACGTCGAGTTTTTTGTGTTGGCCGAAATTATGCGGAACATGCTCGTGAAATGGGGCAAGACCCTGAACGAAACCCACCCTTCTTTTTTACAAAATGGTCTGAGACTGTGGTGCCATCGGGTAGTATTATACCTTATCCTCAGGGCACTACTGATTTTCACTATGAAGCAGAGCTTGTTGTTGCCATTGGCAAGTCAGGGCGTAATATTCAAAGTGCCGATGCGTTGAGCCATGTATTTGGCTATGCGACAGGGCTGGATATGACCCGGCGCGATATTCAAACTATGGCCCGCGAAAAAGGCTGGCCTTGGGATACCAGTAAAAATGTGGAACAGTCAGCACCGCTAGGGCTTATTCACCGAGTTGCTGATGTTGGGCATCTGAGTTCTGGTTCTATAAGCTTGTCAGTGAACGGTGATACTAGGCAGCAAGCTGACCTAGCGGACATGATTTGGCCGGTCGCTGATATTATTTCGCTCCTGTCGAGGCTATATCGTGTTGAGGCTGGCGATCTGATTTATACAGGGACGCCAGCTGGCATCGGACCTGTTGAGACAGGTGATGAAATACTTGTACAGATTAGCAAATTGACAGACTTGAAAGTCAGTATAGGCCCTATCGCTGCTGATTAATCTTTAGTGCCTTGAGGGGCACGTCTCTTCTTGCCTCATTATAGATAACTGGTTAATAGGGAAAAATGATCCAAGAAAGCACAAAAAAACCTGAGGAAAAAACGCTGGGCAGTTTGCTTGGTGCGGTAAGGCGCAGTAACGGCTGGACTTTGAAGCAGATGAGCCAAGTGATTGGTATTCCGCTCTCAACTCTTGGCAAGGTTGAAAGTGATAAGCTTTCCCTTACTTTTGATAAATTACAACAGGTAACAGCCCGCTTGGGTATGAGTATTGCAGAATTCGTGGCAGGGCCTTCAGACAAGCCTGAAACGGTAACTATCCCTGTTACGGCACGTCGCAGCCTTGTGAATGGCGCAAACCAATTGCGAGTTGAAACCGCTAATTACGATTATAAATATCTGTGCGCTGATCTTAGAAAAAAGAGAATGGTACCAATTCTAGTGACGGTCCGCACAAAAAGCCTTGAAGAATTTGGCCCTCTTGCTGAACACGACGGTGAAGAGTTTCTATATGTGCTTTCAGGATCTATTGAGGTGCATTTGGCTTTTTATACACCCATAAGGCTTGATGCAGGGCAAGGCATATATATTGATAGTGGTATGGGGCACGCCTATATTGCGCTAGACTGTGATGAGGCAGAAATTCTCTGCATTTGCTCCAGCGATGACCACGAGTTTCAGTCAAAACTTGTAACGCTTGCTGAGGCAGAACAAAAAAGGCTCTCCGCCGTAGCAGAGAGCTAGTTGCTCGTCCCTTGATGCCGTTAAGGCATAATAGAAAACTCTATATAGGAAGCTGCGTCTATAGTGTGGTGTACACTATTCCGTGCAGTAACACTTTCGCTTTCGGTCACATTATCGCCACCTGTGTTGAGATTTCGGGCAAACTTTGGAAAGTTTGACGATGTGATTTCAATACGAATTTTGTGGCCTTTTTCAATGGTCAGGCTTGTTGTCATGGGGGAAAGCTCAAGTTTGTAAACTTGATCTTTATCCATCATTACTTCTTTATCAAAGCCTTCCCTGTATCGTGCTCGCAGAATCGTATCACCAATTATGTATGCAGTGCCCTCTGGTGTTACATCAACAAGTTTGACGGCAAAGTCTGTATCTTTTGCATCTGAAGAAACATAAATAACTGGTGTAATCGCACCCGTTATCTCAAGCGGCTTATCAAAGGCTTCAGTTGTGTAAACTAACACATCGTTTCTTGCTTCAATAATGCGCTGATCATATGCACCCGGTATCACGAGGCCGCCGTTGCAGCAATCAGCCCCCCCAATTGTTTGTACCGGGTTCTGCGGGTCATATACAAATGTGTCAGCTGCTTGATCTGTTTCAGGAGCAGTTGCTCTCAAGGTGCCGTCACCGTATAGGCTATTGGCATTGCCATCACTATGCAGGTAAAAACGTTTTGATTTGGTTTTGCGCGGTGGCCACTCGTTCGAAGAGTTCCATTTATTCTCGCCCATTGTGAAATATTGAACAGGCGGGGTAGATTTAGGCCACGCAGACTTGTTGCCTTTTAGCCAATAGTCAAACCAAGCAAAGATTGATTTATCAACCTCAAAACTTGTGTCACCCATAGGACGTTCGCCTACCACTGTGTCAGGGCCAAGCTTGTTGTACTGGCAGTGTGGCACCGGCGCGATGACAGCATATTGGTTTGCGCTCGCTTCTTTGTCTGTTTTGGCGTTACGGGCATGGTTAAAGAGTGCGAGATTGGGGCCAATAGAAACATCATACCATGAATTGAACCATAAAGCCGGAACGCCCCAGCCCTCATTGTCGTGATATAAGCCACCTTCGAACCATTCTGGATCATTTGGTTTGCGAGCAATGAATTTTTCGTATGTCCCTTCAGGTTCACCCAACCCGGTTAGCAGGTCAATTAAAGGTAAATGTTTAATGCGTGTGGGCCAATCTACCTTGGGTTTTTGGGCTGCCAGGTCATTATAGCTTGCTATTCTGGCGCGTGTTTCTTGATCAAGGCCAAATGGGATTGTAGCGCGTAAGGGGTTGTCTACATGATAAAGCCAGACAAAAAACAGCGTGCGGGGTACGCCGCCTGTATACCAGTTGCCCTGTTCTTGGAAGGGTCCGACACGGCCAATGCCAGCACCTGATGCCATGGGTACCATCGCAGCATGTGCCGGGTGGTTTTGTGCGGCAAGCGCTAATTGCCATTCAGCTGATGACGAGCACCCAAGCGTACCTACCTTGCCATTTGACCAAGACTGTTTTTCAATCCAGCTTAAGGTATCATAGCCATCTGTGCGAGGGTGGCCTAGAATTTCAAATTCACCTTCAGAAAAATAGCGTCCGCGCTCGTTTTGGATAATAAAAATAAACCCATTGTCTATTGCTTCAGCGGCATAACGTAGTTGAAGCCAGTTAAGCTTTGAATAGTTATAGGGTGTTCGCCACAGAATAGTTGGCAGCACGCCCTTGGCGCCTTTGGGTATGTAAATATCTGATGCGAGGCTGGTACCATCGCGTGTTGGAACCATTTCCTTGGAGTGCAGATCGGCTTTTTGTGCCAAAATATTTTGAAGAGCTTCTTCGCTATACAGGCTATAGTCTTTATCTACTGCTGTAACGGCAAAGGATAGTAAGGCCAGTATGGCTATCGCTGCGTGTCTCATTTTATCTCCCCTTATTTTACCGCGATGTAAAACCCTGTATCCCGCGATGTCAACCTAATTGGAGAATATATTATATAATCAGAGAATATATTGCTGATAGAGTTTGACTTTTTAAAAGACCAAGACATGATGGCGCATCTGGACGGCAGGGAAAATACCAGACAGGCAAGGGGCTTTTGTGCAGCATAGATGGCAGGGGGTTATACGAATCCTGTGGTTTGAGGCATATATCAAGCTCCTTTTATAACAATAATAAGGAGAAGTTTCATGAAGTTTATCAAATATTTGGGCGTTTGCGCCTGCCTGATGTTTGCAGGGCAGGCTGTTTGCGCCGCTGACGATACAATTTATCTTCAGGTTGGGCGTGTACTGGCAGATCCTGAAAACGGAAAAGTTCTTGAAGATAAAACCATTGTGGTAACGGATGGAAAAATTACTTCCATTGAAGACGGTTTTGTTGGTGAAGGCACGGTCATTGACCTTAAAGATAAATTCATATTACCGGGTTTTATGGATTCTCATGTGCATTTATACGGTGTGGCTGGGAAGAGTGACGAGTTAGATGCCTTCAAGAAAACGGATTCTGATTATACGTTTGACGCTATGTTAAATGGGCAAAAAACCTTGCGGGCCGGTTTTACAACAGTGGCGGACCTTGGTGGTCCAACCGAAGCTATATATGCCCTGCGCGATGCGATTAAAGCAGGCAAGGTTCAGGGACCGCATATTATTGCCTCAGGCGGCGTTGGTGTGCACGGCGGCCACGGCGACATTAACGGATTTATTCCTGATGTGATAGCGGCCTTTCGGTCGCCTTTGGTGTGCACAGGCGCAGATAAGTGTGCCCAGTCTGTGCGTATGGCCATTCAGAACGGAGCTGATGTAATCAAGATCGCTTCCACGGGTGGTGTTATGTCTAACACCGCGACGGGCGTTGGTCAGCAAATGACAGATGCAGAGTTAGAGGCAATTGTAACCACAGCGCACCGTCTTGGTCGGCAAGTTGCATGTCATGCACACGGCACTGATGGTATTAATGCGGCTGTTAAAGCGGGTGTGGATTCGATTGAACACGGTAGTTACCTAGACGGCGAGTCTATTAAGCTCATGAAGAAAAATGGCACCTATCTTGTGCCTACACTTCTTGCTGGCGCAACAGTTACGCTTGCGGCGGCTGAATCAGACTGGATGCCAGATGCTGTAAGGGCAAAAGCTAAAACAGTTGGCCCCATTATGGTGGCTGCTGCTAGCCGTGCTCGTGAAGGGGGCGTTAAGTTTGCTTTTGGTACAGACAGCGGTGTGTCTGAGCACGGTGATAACGGAAAAGAGTTTGCGCTTATGGTAAAAGCAGGTTTTTCCCCACTTGATACCATTCGTTCAGCAACGGTCTGGGCCGCAAAACATTTGGGTGTTGATGCTCAGTCAGGGTCGCTTGTTGCGGGTAAGGTTGCAGATCTTGTCGCGGTTAATGGTAACCCACTTGAAGATGTAACAGTGCTTGAAAAAATGGCTTTTGTTATGAAGTCAGGCGCGGTTGTACCGATGGAAGATTAAAGCAAATAACAGCGCAGGCCCAAAAGGCCTGTGCTGCTATTGTTATTTTAGGAAGCTGGGCCGTGCAACAGCGGCTTTATATTCGGCTTCAATACGGGCAACAATATTTGCAACAGGCTCGATCTTTTTCACGGTGCCCACACCGTGACCTGCAGACCAGACATCCCGCCATGCGTTTATCTTTTGCTGTGACCCTGCAAAATTAGGCCCGTCTTTACTGCCGGGGTTATTGGGGTCAAGCCCCATGCGAATAAGGCTCTCTTTCAAATAGTAAGCATTAGCCCCTGATAAAGCATTTGTGAGTATCAGGTCTTCATATTCTGCGGCCAGTAACATGTCTTTATAGTCGCTACTTGCGATGCTTTCGTTTGCCGCAATAAAACTGGTTCCAATATAGGCAAGATTAGCACCAAGTATTTCAACCGCACGTACAGCAGCGCCTGTTGAAATACTGCCACCAACAATAAGAGGCCCGTCAAAAAAAGTTCGTACAGCTGTTACAAACGCCAGCGGCGACATATGGCCAGTATGCCCACCGGCGCCAGAGGTGACAAGCACCAGGCCATCTGCACCGGCAGATAAGGCTTTCTCGGCGTATGTTACTGAATTCACGTCAGCAAATACCAGCCCACCGTATTGATGTACTACATCTACAACAGGTTTGGGGCTACCGAGAGCAGTTATAACAATAGGGGGTTGATACTTGGCGACTAATTCTAGTTCAGCAGCTAATCTGTCATAGGAACTGTGTGCCACCATATTGGCTGCAAAAGGTGCTATTTTTGCTTCGGGCTGTTCTTTTTTCCATAATGCAAGTGTTGCGGTGACTGTTTTAAGCCATGCTTCCAGCTCTTCAAGCGTGCGGGCATTAGGAAATGGAAATGACCCCATAACACCGTTCCTGCATGCGGCGAGAACCAAATCTGGGCCGGATACCAAAAACATAGGCGCCGCTACAACAGGTAGGCTCATGCTGGCCATGAGCGTTAAAAGCTTATCTTGAGGTGTTGATATATGGTGTGTATCAGTGCTGTTCATATACATAACTTTCATAATAATACCTTTTGTTTATAATGGTTCGTTATGCTTTGCAATGGCATTATTATGCAGATAAGCCGCATTAAATATATAACTTGCAAAATAATACCAATAAACTACCTTACAGCTTAGCACTCTGTATCAAACTGAAAGGGGAAGGTATGAGCAAGGAGCTTACATTCTATTTTGATTTTTCATCGGCCTATTCTTATATCGCCCAAAAAACCGTGGAAGAGGCTTTTGCAAATACAGGTGTAACTGTTAAATGGCAGCCTATTTTGTTGGGTATTATTTTCCGGGAAAATGGCTGGTCCCCAGTTACGCCTGATACACCAAAGGGTAAATATACTTTTTGTGATGTGGCCCGCTATGCACGGGCTGAAAAGCTTGTATTCAAGCTACCTAAGGTTTTTCCTTACAACAGTATGCTTGCAGCCAGAGTTTTTTATACGTTGCCTGAAGCGACGGCGGTGCTATTTGCAAAGGCTATATTCCATGCTGTTTTTGCAGAAGGGCAAGATGCAGCAAGCCAGGAAGTGATTGGCAAGCTTTTGCAAAAACTGAACGTGGATGCTGCAAATATACTGGAAAAAAGCGGTAGTGATGAAATCAAGGCAGCGGTGCGCAGTGCAACGGCTATAGCATTGGAAAAGGGCGTATTCGGTGCGCCGACGTTTGCGATTGGAGATGAGCTTTTTTGGGGAGCAGACAGGCTTGAGCACGCAAAACGCTGGTGTGAAACAGGCGGTTGGTAACAGGGAAAAGAAAATGGCGAATGATGTTTTTATTTTAGGCGGCTACCAGACGGATTTCAGCAGGAACTGGGCACGCGAAAACCTTGAGCTTATGGATATGTTCAAGGAAACTCTAGAAGAAGGCATGGCAGAAACTGGGCTTGCCGCTACAGATATTGACGCTGCTCATGTGGGTAACTTCACGGCGGAACTTTTCTGTGGTCAAGGTCATTTAGGTGGCTTTTTTGCCGAAGCTGATCCGGCTTTTTCTGGCATGCCCGCAGGGCGTCATGAAGCGGCATGTGCATCAAGTAGCATTGCCATGCTTTCTGCCACTGCAGAAATTGAAGCGGGCCGATATGATGTGGTGGCTGTGCTAGGCATTGAAATGATGCGCAATATACCGGGTGATCAGGCTGCTAAATTTATCGGTGGTACTGCAATGTGGGCAGGTCATGAATGCACAGATGTGAAATACCCTTGGCCACATATGTTTTCCCGCCTTGGGGATGAATATGATAGGCGTTACGGACTAAAGCAGCAGCATTTGGCAGGCATCGCGGAAGTGAACTTTGCGAACGCAAAACGAAACCCTAATGCACAGACCAAAAAATGGGAGTTTGGCCCGAAAAGCTTTACTGAAGATAACGAGGCAAACCCTGTTATTGATGGCCGCATTCGTCGACAAGACTGCGGTCAAGTAACGGACGGGGCTGCTGTTGTGTTTCTGGCAAGCCGCAAAGGCGCAGAAAAATATGCTAGCAAACACGGCCTTGCCTTGGAAAATATTCCCCGTATTCAAGGTTGGGGGCATTCTGTGGCGCCCATTTCTCTTGATAGCAAATTGGCAGAAGGTATGAAAAGTAATTCACCTTATATATTTCCGCATGTAAGGCGCGCGATTATGGATGCGTTTGGCCGTGCCGCGATAAATGGCTCGTTCGATTTGGATGCCATTGAGACACATGACTGTTTTACCACAACAGAATATATGGCGATTGATCATTTTGGTATTACCAAGCCCGGTGAAAGCTGGAAAGCTATTGAAGATAGCACCATTGCGTTTGACGGAAAACTACCTGTTAACCCAAGTGGCGGGCTTATCGGGCTCGGGCACCCTGTTGGTGCAACCGGTGCCCGAATGGTGCTTGATGCGGCAAAACAGGTTGCAGGTAAGGCTGGCGACTATCAGGTGGAAGGGGCCCGCCGTGTTGGTACACTGAATATCGGGGGTAGTGCGACCACCACTGTATCCTTCATCGTGGGACGATAACCAATTATACTCATGAAGGTATAAAACGGGCAGCAAAAGCACTGCCCGTTTTTCTTTACAGGAAATCGCTAAGTTGCTGGCGCACGACTTTGTTCATGGCATTGCGGGGCAAGGCGTTTGTAATTACAAGTTTTTCTGGCCATTTGTATTTTGCTACACCGCGCTCGGCCAAATAGGCCTTGAGAGTTTCGAGTGTGAAGTCTGTCTGTGATGTTACGATAACGGCAGCAACTTTTTCGCCCATCACGTCATCAGGGTATCCAACAACAGCAGCTTCTGTAATGTAGGGGTGGTCACCGACCACAGTATCTAGTTCTTCTGGCGATATATTCATGCCGCCTCTGATAATCAGCTCCTTGCGGCGACCGACAAATATATAAAAACGTCCATCATCAGATATTTGGAACAAGTCGCCCGTTCGAAAATATCCTTCTGGGTCAAAAACCGCCGGGTTATTAGGTATGTCTCCTAAGTAGCCGTCAAAAACATTGGGCCCAGTTACGAGCAGTTCTCCGGTTTCTTTGGCGCTAGTAATTTCGCGGTCGCCATTTTGCCAGTCCACAAGCTTTGTGCGGCTGCGGGCAGCAAATCTGTTTGACCATTTTATCTCGGGTCGGCCAAAGCGTGGGAACATGGTCGCGCGCACTTCAGTATCTGGCACATCTACAGGGCCACCAACAAGGCCAGCGCCCTCATTTGATCCAAAGAAATTTACGATTTCAACATCAAACAGCTCTTTAAAGCCTTTGGTAACGGCAGGGCTTATCGGGGCTGATCCTGAAGCTATATAACGCACATGACTAAGGTCGACTTTGTCGTGCAGTTCTGTGTGTTGCAAGAACATGCTGAGCACAGCTGGCGGGGCAATAGTATAGGAAACTTTCTCCTGCATAATCTGGGTAAGGAAAAGTTGCAGATCAAATGGGTGATGCAAAACAAGGCAGGCTTTGGCCATCGGCCAATAGTATAGAAATCCTGAAATTGCGCCCATGTTGGTAAGAGGGAAAGGGTTTAACATGACGGCACCGTCATCAACTGGGGCGGCATCTCGTACAGCATAAACTTGTGATAGCCAGTGATTATGATGGCGTGGCACACCCTTTGGCACACCTGTTGTGCCAGATGTCCAGCAAATAGTGTATATATCATCAGCGGAACTTATCGCTCGGTCAAAGACAGCTTGGCCTTCAAGCGTTTCGGGGCTGATATCTGAAAAGTAGGGTACTGTTATGTAGTTTTCTTTTGGTTCTGCGGCAAAAGTAAACAGTTTAGTTTTTGCCGGAAACGCAGTGAGCCGGTTTTCCAGATAATTTTTGCCGTTAAAATCTGCGACCGTAAGGTAGGCATCAGCTTCAGTTTCCTGTGCAGCATGTGATAACTCAAACCTGCCATATTGCATGGGAACCGGGCTTAATATGGCACCAAGGCGGTCAAGTGCCAGATACGAGATAACCAGCTCTGCAATGTTAGGTAATTGCACTATAACCTTGTCGCCTTGCCCAATTCCTTTTTCTCTAAACCTGTGCGCCAGAAAATCAGCAAGCCTTGACACATCAGTGTACGTGAGCCGGCACTGTGTGCCACCCGTGATGACGGCGCGGTTCAGAGGGTCAATGAGGGCTACTCTATCTGGCGCTCCCAAAATGGCTTCATCCATAAGGCTTGTAAAGGTGGTGTTCCCCCACCAACCTTTTTCCCTAAAATATGCGGACTTAGCCGGATCTGTTGTTTGCATGTGTGGTGCCCTCCCGTCCCATTTATAACTTGCATAAAGATACCAATATACAGGTCTTATGGAAAGTCAATATGGGCTGAAAATATCTTATACCAAAGATTGTGATAAAGTGACAGCCACTTCGGGGCCTAGACTATCTGCGGAAATGGGGTATTATGCAGAGAAATAGCTTGACTAGTTAGTGATCTAAAAATTCAGTGTGTAAGGGAAATCTGTGGCAGAACAAAAATTTATACGTACATGTTCTATATGGCGTGCACTAGGTGTTGTGGGAGATTTTGCCACGCTGCTGATTTTAGAGTCTATTTGGCAAGGTGCCCGGCGCTTTAGCGAAATTCAAACACGCACGGGTATGCTGAAGGCGCTTGTAAGTGGTCGCCTGAAGCAATTGATTGCTAATGGTCTATTAGTGAAAGTAGCTTACAGCGAAACGCCCAAGCGCTATGATTACCGTATGACTGAAAAATGTATGGAGCTTTATTGGACCGCGCTCATGATGCTGCGCTGGGAAAAAAAATGGAGCTCTGGACAGGAAAAGACCAGTGTCCAGCTTACACACAAGGTGTGTGGGCATGTGTTTGACCCAGTACCAAGTTGTGGCCACTGTGAGAAAGAAATCTTTGCGCGAGATGTAACGTGGGACGAAGGCCCAGGAGTTGGCTGGATGGCACCATCTTACAGCAGGCGCAGGCAAGGTGAAGGCCGCCAAAATGTTGCTGAGTGTACAAGCTTGTTTCATGAAATTGCGATGGTGACGGGCGACCGGTGGGCTGGTCTTATCTTGCGGTCTGTTTTTACAAGGTTGCGCAAGTTTGATGAAATCAGAAAAGACACAGGTATTGCCACAAATATTTTGTCTGACAGATTAAACCAGCTGGTTGATAATGGTTTTTTGTATACGCACGCCTATCAAGATGCGCCTACACGGTATGAATACAGGCTTACAGACAGGAGCTGGGATTATTACCCTGTGCTGCTGATGCTGCTGCAATGGGGTGATAAATGGTATGCCTCACCCGAGGGGCCACCGCTGCTGCTTAACCATACACCTTGTGGACACGAGCTTACACCAACAGTGAATTGTTCTCATTGTGGGGGCGCTATTAGGGCTGGTGATGTGGCTTATGAGTTATCAACCGTAGCAGAAAAGCCAGCTAAGGTGTTTGCTGAATAAAATTTCAAAAAGTAACTTTTAAAATCATACTTACTATGCTAGCGTCTCTGTTAGATAACGGGGAGGTTATGTATGACTATGGCAGGCATATCTTTATGCAAAACTGCTGTTATAACAGGTGCAGGCAAAGGCTTGGGTCGTGCTTTTGCGCATGCTTTAGCGGCAGCTGGTTATAATGTTGTGGTCAATAACCGTGTGCACGCAGACCAAGAGAACGCCGCAGATAAAGTGGTTTCTGAAATACTTTCTCTTGGAGGCAAAGCTGTTGCTGACTATAGCGACATGCAAGATGGTAACGCTGCAGAGACAATCGTTAAAACAGCGCTGACGGCTTTTGGCAGCATTGATGTTTTAATCTTGAATGCAGGTATTTCAGGCACGGCAAGTAAAGTGCAAGATACAGCATTATCGGCCTTTATGTCTGTTTTTGAAACTAACTTGTTCTCTGCTATTTCTATCACGCAGGAAGCCTTGCCTTATATCCAAAAGTCTTCTGCTGGGCGGGTGATTTTCATTGGTTCTACAGCGGGGCTATACGGTGTGCGGGGGCGCGCCCCTTATTCGGCATCAAAAGGCGCTCTTATTGCTTTTGCTAAAACATTGGCTGCAGAAGTCCGACGCTCTGATATTTATGTGAATGTTGTGGTGCCTTATGCAGAAACACAAATGACAGCAGGTATGGGCGGCGATAGTGCTGCTCCTGATATGGCTCCTGCTAAGGTAGCCCCACTAATAGAATGGTTGGCAAGTGATGCCTGCAATCGAACAGGGGATGTGTGGGTTGCAGGCGGTGGTTATTTTAGGGTTGCTGAAACAGTTGAGAGCACAGGGGCCGCTGTTACACCTAATGTGGATAGTACATCGGCGTGGTTCGATGAAAATCTAGATACGCTTACGGATATGAGTGGCGCTTGTGGTTTTGTAGGTGCGGAAGCATCGTTTGTTGATCTGGTAAACAAAATAATGGTTTCAAAAAAGGCGCTGCCATGACCTATAAAGTTGTACAATGGGCAACGGGTGCCATGGGGAAAACCTGTTTAAGGGCTGTGATAGACCACCCAGATCTGGAGCTTGTGGGCCTTTATGTTTATAATCCCAAGAAAGTTGGTGCTGATGCAGGCGACATTGCCCACCGCGCCAAAACAGGCATTCTTGCAACAAATGCTATTGATGATATTTTAGCACTGAATGCTGATATTGTTATTCACACCCCTATGGTGCAGCCGCCGTATACAAGCCATGACAGCGACATCCAGCGCTTATTGGCATCCGGTAAGAATGTTATTAGCATTAATGGTCATAGCTATCCACAGCATTGGGGTGCCGATCACTTTAGCAAGTTTGAAGATGCTTGTAATAAAGGGCAATCCACCTTGTTGGGTGGTGGTTTAAATCCTGGATTTATTGTTGAGCGTATTGCTGCAACGGCAACGGGTATATGTACGCGCCTTGATAATATTACAGTTCGTGAGATTGTTAAATGTAATGAAATGCGCAGCCCGCAGTATGTATTTGATATGCTGGGTTTTGGCTCTAAACCCGGCAAGATAAACCCGAATAACGTCAAGTGGCCACCTGCGGAATTGTTGAACGGTCTCTATAGCGAAGTGGTTGCCCAGTTGGCAGCGCGCCTTGGCCGTGTGCCAGATGTAATTGAAACAGAACATAAGATGCTGCCCGCCAGTACCGATATTGAAATGGCAGCAGGCATTATTCCAAAAGGAACGATCAGTCACACGGCATGGTGCTGGCATGCAATGTCTGGCGGAAAGCCTTTTGTGTCGCTTGCAATTGATTGGATTATGGAAACTGTACATCTGCCAGAGCCGGAGTTCCCCCTTTGGCATGTTTCCATCACAGGTGACCCGTGCGTTGATTTGAAAATAGACCTGAGCCGCAGAGCCGATGACCCTTATAAAACATCACCAGAACAATACGGTGTTGCTGGGTCTGTGATGAATTCCATTCCATTGCTTATGAGCGCCGCGCCGGGTGTGCTGGCTATGCCATCTGCACCAATATTTCAGTGCCGTTTGGCACCTGACGATCAGTAAGGAGAAATAGTATGCCAGCCACCCTAGTGCAGCATGTGCACAGCACGCTTAAAGAAAATGACCACCCCTATATGAATGGGGCATGGACACCAAACTTTGATGAATATAACGCTACAGATATGGAAGTTATTGGCGAAATACCTTCTGATATTGACGGTGTTTATGTGCGCAATACTGAAAACCCTGTCCATGAAGCAATTGGTAAGTATCACCCTTTTGACGGTGATGGCATGGTGCACATCATGCGGTTTGAGGATGGCAAGGCAGAATATCGAAACCGATTTGTGCGCACAAAGGGCTTTGATGAAGAAGCCGCTGTTGGTCATGCTCTTTGGGCGGGTATTGCAGAAAACCCCAATAAATCACTACGCCCGGGTTGGGGCGCGCAGGGTGCTTTAAAAGATTCGTCCTCAACAGATGTTGTAGTTCATGCGGGCAAGATTATGTCGACCTTTTACCAGTGCGGTGAAGGATACCGGCTTGACCCTTATACTCTTGATCAATTTGGCCCTGAAAGTTGGGTTCCCAAAGGCGGTATATCAGCGCATCCCAAGGTTGATGAAGCAACAGGTGATATGCTGTTTTTCAATTATGGTAAAGATGCACCCTATATGAATTACGGGGTAGTTGGCCCTGACAATAAACTGAAACACTATATACCGGTAGACTTACCCGGCCCGCGCTTGCCGCATGATATGGCCTTTACTGAGAATTATTCCATAATGGCAGATCTACCCTTGTTCTGGGACCCTGAAGGGCTGAAAGTCGGCTATCATACGAGCAAGTTTTTCCGCGATATTCCTACCCGTTTTGCCATTGTGCCGCGCTACGGAAACCCAGAAGATATTAAGTGGTTTGAAGCTGCACCCACATATGTATTGCACTGGATGAATGCTTATGAGGACGGTGATGAAATTGTCCTTGATGGATATTTTCAGGAATCGCCGTATCCGAAGCCGCTTGAAGGCATGCCGCCAAGCGCCGGCCTGATGATGGCGTTTCTGGATGAACATTCCTTTAAACCCAAGCTGCACCGCTGGCGTTTTAACCTAAAAACCGGTGAAACCAAAGAACAGCGCCTTGATGACCGGGTGTTGGAGTTTGGGTCCTTTAACCAGAAAATAGCAGGCCGGTATGGCCGCTATCTCTATAGCACCACCAGTAAGCCCGGTTGGTTTTTGTTTACCGGTGTTGTGAAGCATGATCTGGAAACGGGAAAAAGCTGGTCGTATGAGTTTGGTAAAGGGCGTTATGGTAGTGAGGCTCCGTTTGCACCGCGGATAAACGCAAAGACGGAGGATGATGGATATATCGTAAGCTTTATTACCGACATGAATGAAAACCGGTCCGAATGTGTGCTGCTTGACGCTGCAGATATTGAGGCTGGCCCAGTATGCCGGATTATCCTGCCACACAGGATTTCAAGTGGAACACATGCTTGCTGGGCAAATGCGAGTGATATTTCGCATCCCGGCTACAAAACTTCATAGCTACGGGGTCTTAAAGGGGAGTAAGGCAAAATGGAAATTTCGGGTTTAGCTGAACTTTTGGCAGTTGAGTTTGCTGTTATTATGGCTTGTATGATCGTCTTATGGCTGCTGTCTATTGCCATTGATGATGTATCATTTGTTGATAGCTTTTGGGCGGCAGGATTTGTGGTTCTTGCGGGTTTTGGCTACTGGGTAACCGGTGCTGAAGGAGGCGGTATTAAGCAACTGGTTCTGATAGTCGCTGCGGTTTGGGGAACACGGCTTGGCCTTTATATATTTGTGCGGTGGCGCAAAGACGGGCCAGATGGCCGGTATGTGGCCCTAAAGGCAAAAGCAAAAGGCAATGTGCATATCTATACCCTGAAAAATGTATTCCTTATTCAGGGCGTTATGCTGTGGATTGTGGCGCTGCCAATTCTCTTTGTGATGGCGGGACCTACGATCATGCCTTTGGGCCTTCTTGCCTTTGTTGGGGTTGGATTATCAACACTTGGTTTTTTCTTTGAAAGCGTGGGTGATTGGCAGATGGCGCGTTTTCGAAGTAAGCCAGAGAATAAAGGTAAAGTAATGGACCAAGGGTTGTGGCGCTATACCCGGCATCCAAATTATTTTGGTGACGCTTGTGTTTTCTGGGGCCTGTACCTTATCGCGTTAGGGGCACCGTATGGATACCTTAGTATTTTTGGTCCGGCCCTTTTGACATGGACACTTGTAAAATGGTCTGGTGCCGCCCTTTTGGAACGGCGCTTGTCACGGTCAAAACCTGGGTATGAAGACTATTTGGCGCGGACACGGTCATTCATTCCGTGGTTTCCAAAGAACGTAAAGGGGAGGGTGTAATGGCTGAGTATGATGATGCCATACAGGCACTGCTTGATAAAAAAGCAATTGAAGAAGTTTTGGTAAAATATTGCCGAGGGGCGGACCGCGGGGATGCGGACCTGATTGCAGAAGCTTATCATCCTGCTGCAACGGAAGATCACGGCGGCACTTTTCTTGGTTCGGCGGCAGACTATCTTGAAATGATTAGAAAAGTTCTGCCGTCTGCAGGGCGCATGAGCCATGCGATTACAAACATGCTGATTGAGCTTGAAGATAGCACCCATGCCACCAGTGAATGCTATATTATGACCTTTTCCCGGCGCGAGGCAAAAGGCGAGGCTTTTGACAGCCTTACGATGGCACGCCTGATTGACAAGTTTGAAAAACGGGGTGGTAAGTGGGCGATCGTGCACCGGCGGCTTGCATGGGAATGGAATCATGAGATGCCAACTCGTGAAACATGGGGGCGCGGCATGATAGCCCCAGATGTTTCAAAACTGATCAGAGGTGGCAAAAAGCCGAATGATATTCTCTATAATTTTGGTTTCGGGAGGGAATGAAATGAACATCGAGAACGCAGTTGCCCTTGTAACTGGTGGCAATCGAGGCATAGGGCTTGGTTTTGTAACCGAGCTTTTAAAAGCGGGCGCTAAAAAAGTATATATTGGTTGCCGGTCCTTATCAGAAGGTGAGGCTATTGCCACAGAAAACCCAAAACAACTGGTTGCTGTTGCACTTGATGTTACGAGGCCAGAGACTATTGAAAATGCTGCCATGAACTGCACCGATGTTTCTTTGCTGGTGAATAATGCTGGGGCCTTTATTAATGAAAGGCTTATTGGCGCCAAAGACATGTCGGCCATGCGCACTGAGATGGAGGTCAACTATTTTGGTGTGGTTGCTATGTGCCGTGCGTTTGCCCCTGTTTTGAAGCGAAATGGCGGCGGGGCAATTGTTAATGTGTTGTCGGCAGGTGGCATTGTTGCCGTGCCGGGCATGGGGGGGTATAGCCCGTCCAAGTTTGCATCGCGGGCAGCCTCAACCTGTATCAGGGCAGAGCTTGCGGGGCAGGGCACTACAGTTTCTGCGCTTATTGTTGGATCAGTTGATACGCGCATGGCTTCTCATATAAAACGAGAAAAATCTACACCGGAAGCGATTGCAAGAGCAGGTATCGCTGCTGCCCGAAACGGTGTTGATGAAATGGATACAGACCCGCACGCAATGGAAGTGCGGGCAGCACTAGCCCGTGACCCAAAAGCCTTGGAACATGCCATGGCAGCGCAAGTACGTACCTAGAAGGGATAAAAGTATGACACAGCCAAATACGCTAGAAACATTACTTGCGAAGCAGGATATTCATGATGTTCTTGTGAATTATGCACGTGCGGTCGACCGGGCAGATGCACCTCTACTTAAGTCCTGTTATCACAGTGATGCTATTGAAGAACACGGTAATACATACACCGGGCCAGCCCACGCTTATGCGGACGGTGCGGCAGAGCGGCTTATGAAGCTCAAACATCCGATGGCACACTATTTGTGCAATGTGCACATTGATCTGAATTTAGGCCAAAATATTGCGTATGTTGAAAGTTATTTACTGACATTTGCACGCTTTGATAAAGGCACAGATCCATGGGATACACTAACCGGAGGGCGTATTGTTGATCGTTTTGAATGCCGTGATGGTGTGTGGAAAATTGCACACCGTAAAATGGCGTTTGACTGGAACCATGACATGCCATCAAGCGAAGGTTGGTGCCTCGGTCTTTTTAAGCCCGAAGACCCAGGCATGATTATGGGTAAGCGCGGACAGGCAGACCTATCCTACCAGCGCTTCTAGTTATCTGTTAAAGGTGGTGGCTATGAGGCCGTTTCTATATCGCGCAGTGCTTTTGTCCACATAGATTGTGAGCCACCTTCTTTGACCTTTTGCAGCAGGCTTGAATCAAAATAGTCACGCCAGCGAATAACAAGGCCGTCTTTTAATTCCAGAATACCCATATAGGGCATTTGAATATGGACGCCTTCGGCGTTTACATAGTCATCAATGCCTTCAACCAGTACGGCATTTCCGGTTTCGGCATAGTTGGTTAAACGCCAATTGATGTTCGTTTGCCCTGATCCAAATTTGTCCAGAAAGGCTTTTACTGCAGTCTTGCCTTCAAGGGGCGGTGATCCAATATGGTAGTGATAGACAACATCATCAGCGAGTTGAGCAAGGATTGTTTCTATATCGCCAGCTTTCCAAGAAGAAATGAGCGTTTTAAGGGTTGAGAGCGCAGTCATTTATGATGTCCTTTGTCTAAGGTCTAATATACTGGGTTAGATGACAGGCCTGTATCGATTTTTGTTGGTCTTTATGTAACATTTTGTTACTTTCATAAAGAAACAAAAATAATATAAATATGCCTTTTTTGGTTAAATTTTGTTATTTTACTCATTAAAAATGATCATAAGGTATTATTGTGCAACTATCAATAAAAGATGCTACCCTTAGAGAGATAGACCTGCCTGCGGTGGATTTGGATATCAAGAAGCTATCTGACGGCACAATATTTTTAAAAAACAATGTTGCGCTACCGGACTTTGACCCCCTTTTGTATGGGCATCTGAAAAAACGTGCTGCCATAAGCCCGGATAAGATTGCTTTGGCAGAAAGAGACAAGGTAACAGGCGCATGGAGGACATGCACATTTGCTGAACTGATGGCGCGAATTAGGTCTGTAGCGCAGTGGCTTTTAAAGTTTGAGGTGGGTTCTGAGCGGCCCCTTATGATTATTTCAGGCAATACAATTGGGCATGCCGTTATGCGTTTGGGGGCAGTTGCGGCAGGTGTCCCTGTGTGCCCTATCAGCAGTAATTACGCCCTGATGGGGGGAGACTTCGGTCGGTTAAAATATGTTTTCGAGCTGGTAAAGCCTGCTCTGATCTATGCCGAAGAAGGGAGCCTTTATAATAAGGCGCTTTTATCCCTCGATTTGTCGGCCTGTACTATCATTTCAGCTTTAACTGACAATATGTCTGTAAAAACAGTAAGCTATTCGGAGCTTCTGGAAACTGTGCCAGCCCAATCATTGGAGGATGTTATTGGTTCGGTCAATCCAGATGGTCACGCGGTTTACATGTTAACATCAGGATCAACGGGCAGGCCAAAAGCAGTTATTTTGACCCAGCGTATGATTATGACCAGCATCTTTCAGGCCCATGCTATTTTGGGCGCAGGAATGCACTGGGATGATAAAATACTCGACTGGTTACCTTGGAGCCATGTTTCGGGTGCTACTAATTTGGTGGGCGCCCTTGTTTTTGGCGGTAGTTTTTATATTGACGACGGTAAACCAGCGCCGGGCCTCTTTGAAAAAACACTGAAAAACCTTAAAGAACTGTCAGTGCCTTATTTTGCAAATGTGCCGTTTGGCTATGCAATGCTGGTTGGGGCACTGGAGGACGACCCGCTGCTTCGTAAAGCTTTTTTTAAAAACCTGCATTTAATGCTCTACGGGGGTGCGGGCCTTTCGCAAGACCTTTATGAGCGATTGCAGGCAATGGCGGTGGCCGAAACGGGACACCGGATTTTTATCACAACAGGGTATGGAGCAACCGAAACAACATCTGGCTGTATGGCTATTTTCTTTGATACCCGCAAGGTGGGTGTTGGGCTACCTCTACCGGGTGTAGAGGTGAAGCTGGTGCCAACGGACGGTGAGTTTGAAATCCGTATGCGCGGCCCTCATATCATGTCTGGCTATCTTGATGACCCAGAAAAATCGGCGCAGTCTTTTGATAGTGAAGGCTTTTACAAGCTTGGGGATCTGGTTAACTTTCATGACCCGAATGATTTTGCAAAGGGTATGTATTTTTCAGGCAGACTTGCAGAACAGTTTAAGCTTGGTACGGGTTCATGGGTGTCGGGGGGGCAAGTGCGGGCGGGCATAATAGCGTGTCTCTCGCCGCTTGTTACAGATCTTATTCTGTGCGGTGAAGGCCGTGATGCACTTGGGGCGCTTTTGGTGCTTAATGCGCCGGGCCTAAAATCCATTTTTGGTCTTACGCTGGCCGATGATCTATCAGCGCATCCTGAAGTACTTGGGTATGTAAAAGAAAAGCTTACAGCCTATAATGCGGTAAATCCTGGTAAGTCTAGCCGTATTGCTAGGGCGGCTTTTCTTGCAACCCCCCTAAGTGCTGATCAGCACGAATTGTCAGATAAGGGGACTATTAATCAGGCAATAGCGTCTAAAAATCGGGTTGAAGAAATTGAGGCACTTTACGCCGACGACCCCTCTGAAAAGGTTATTGTGTTTTAAGGCGCGGTGCGAAAAAAAGGCACCCAGTACTGGATGCCTTCATTGCAAGTATGGGAAAATTTAATGTTTGTTTAGTGCCGGGCTATCAATTTGTGCCACACCCATTTCTGATAGTAGTTGAGCACGGTCATAATATTCACGCCATTCCTGAACATGGCCATCTTTGATCACCAGAATACCGACAACCGGAACAGCGCCTTCCTGTTCGCCAACCTTAAAGGTGTCTACACGTTCAAGAAAAACAACATTTCCTGAAACGGCAACATTCTTTAATTGCAGCTCCAGATAACTGGCACCTTTTAAAAGGGCAGCAAGGTGAGCACGTAGAACTTCACGCCCCTGTATGGGTTCTATCATGACAGAATGTAGAACGGCATCCTCTGCAAAAAGATCAGCAATTTTATCAACGTCTAGCTCATTCCATGCCTGCACCATATCCATGGCAACGCTTAGAGAGGCTTTTTCAGTTTCTGTTTCAGCGATTGCTTGTGTTGACATGGCAAATATTACTCCAATTAAAGCGGTTTTTAAGTGTTTGATCATGGGTATGTTCCCGTTCCAAAAGGTTTTCTGATTTAGAGAAATAGCTGCCCGACCATTCAGTAAAGAGAAGGTCGGGCAGGACTGGGGTTATTAGAAGTCTAGTGATAACTCAATGCCATAGGTTCTTGGTGTGCCAAGGGTAGATACTTCGTCACCGAGGAAGGCAATAATGTTCGTGCGATAAAGTTTATCTGTCAGGTTTTTACCCCAGATAGAGAATGACCAGTTGGAATCTGCGGGGTGCAATGTGATCCGTGCATCAAGAAGACCGTACGAATCTTCATACTGGAAGTTGTCTGGTAACCAGTATAGTTTGCCTTGCTGCGAGTAATTTGCCCGTATTTGCAGGGCATCGGGCATGTCCATAAAATCAGTTGTTACTTCTGCGCCGATGTTAAACTGATAGTTTGGTGTGCGTTGCAGTTTGTTGCCGGTGTTCACAAGACCATTACTGTCGATAAAGTCTTTATATTCAGTGTCAAGAATTGTACCAGCAGCCCAGATATACAGGAAGTCAGTGGCTACAAATTGTAGCTCTGTTTCTATCCCTTTGATTTTTGCATCTGCGGCATTGTCTGTAATGTTGCATAAGCAGCCATCATCGGTTTGTGTGACTTGCAGGTTTTTATAATCCATTGTGAAAGCTGCAGTATTGAGCCTTGCACGACCGTCAAGGAACTCCCACTTTGCGCCCACTTCATAGCTTGTAACCGTTTCAGGGTCATATGCAATTTGAGCAGCAACAGCGTTGGCTGGAGTGTCTTCAAAGCCGCCACCTTTGTAGCCCTTTGCGGCGCTTACATAGAGCATCAGATTGTCTGTTGGTGTAAACTCAAGGATTGCTTGCGGTGTAAATTCACCCCAGCTTTCACCGTACTCGGTTGTAAAGCTTTCACCTTCCGCAAGGCCGACAATAGGTGTTAGCGAAACTGTGTCATTCGGGAAGAACTGGTCACCCGTTTCAACCGCAATACCTGTAACTGTTCCGCTTTTTTTGTCTCGGGAATAGCGAAGGCCAGCTGTTAGTTTCCATGCGTCAGCAAATTGGTACCCAACTTGGCCAAAGGCTGCATAACTGGTGGTTTTACCGACATTATCCCAGTGAGATTCACCAGAAATAGAAGGTAAACCCACAGGAATCTCGCCCCAGTATTTATCGTACTTATCAACTTTGTCATGTTGATAATATGCACCTAAAATCCAGTCAAAACGACTATCGCTATAATCAGATGTTAAGCGTAGCTCTTGTGTGAACTGAGAAATTTTTTCTTCTTCATTCACAGGAAATGAAAACGCAAAGGGGCTTATGACTCCAAAGCCGCTGTCTGGGCCAGCGCCGGATTGGTCGTACACGCCTGTTGCATCACCGTCGCGGTACCCTGTTATGCTGGTGAGAACAATATCATCGCTGATTTTGTTCTCCATTTGCAAGGTTAGGCCAAGGGCTTCACGTTTATGGCCTTGGGGTGTATCGAAGTTGTCACCCTTATAACGTGGGTGCTCTGGCAAGCTTTCCCTGATGCTAAGCCCACCTTCGCGGTTTGCTGCAATGAAGGCACGCGTTGTGCTCCATGGGTTTAACCCAGGGTTGTTTGGGTCTGCAATAGCGACACGGTGAATGCCGTTAGAGCTATCTTTCATATAATCTACAATCAGGCGGGCACTGAAATCAGAGCCATCTGGTGCATATGCAAGCTGGCCGCGCATCTGTATGGAATCAAGGTTATCAAGGTCGCGGTCATGCAGGATATCATGGTTGTAGCCATCATGGTGCCGGGCCTGAAAGGAGAAACGGCCTGTGAGAGAATCGCTTAAAGAACCAGTAATATAACCAGATGTATGCATGGCATTATAATTACCGTATCCAAACGTAACATGGGCTGATGTTTCTTCTTCTGGTTTTGCTGTAATAATGCTGATAGCACCGCCAACAACATTACGACCAAGTAGCACACCTTGTGGGCCGCGCACCACTTCTACGCGTTCAATGTCGTAAAAGTCTGCGTTTAATAAGCCAGAGCGGCCAACATATACATCATCGATGAATATACCGATAGATTGGTCGGCGGACGGCGCATCAAGGCGCGTGTTGGTAATGCCGCGAATATTGAATTCTTGGTCGAGCGGCGAGTTTTCTGTGTATGAAAGTGAAGCAACACTACGAGCAAGGTCAGAGTAGTTATAAATCCGATCTTTCTCCAGTGATGCGCCTGTAACCGCAGAAACAGCAACGGCGCTGTCTTGCAAGCCAACTTCGCGGCGCTGCGATGTAATAAGTATTTCTTCAAGTTGCCTTGGTTCCGCAGCGGCATTCTCTGCTGTAGCTGCTGCGGTATAGGTTGAAGACGCAAGCAAAGCCCACGCCATGACAGAAAAAGATGTGGTTGAATGGTAGCGCATTTTTTTTCCTTCCCCTTGACAATCCCTAGGCCTCCCCGCCTGTGTCTCCTCAAATAAGCTTGTGGAGCTGGGATTTCATGAAAATACGTTACGCTGGAAATAGTAGGTATGTCAATGCAAGTCTTATATGAGTAATTAATTTTATAAAAATGTCACTATATAAGCCAATAATAAGAATTTTTTTATTATCTATTATGATTGTATAAAAATACTATATTGCAATAAAATGCCGTGTGCTGCTTGGGGTGACGTGTGGGGTTTATTGCAAGAGTTTCTTTTGTAACCCTATATCATATTTAATTGCATAATAGTACTTATAATCATTTATTTTTCAGTAATTTTGAAAATATATTGAGATTATTTATGGAATAAAAGGAAAAATCTGGCGATTGACAGTTTGCTAACTGCTTATTAGTACTATTAAGCAAGTTACTTATTTTTAATGAATAGCGATCGTGCCGTATAAAATATGTCTAGATCAGGATGGAGTTTCATGCATGTCGCCTGTTTTTATATGTGATGCAGTTAGAACGCCGCGCGGTAAGGCGCGTGCAGGCGGTGGGTTACATGCTGTTAAGCCTGTTGATCTTATGGCATTAGTCCTTAAGGCTCTAGAAGAACGTAATAGGTTTGATACTAAAGCTGTCCATGATATTATTTTAGGCTGTGTAACGCAGGTTGGTGATCAGGGCGGTAACATTGCCCGTACGGCATGTCTAGTGGGGGGCTGGTCTTCTATGGTGCCCGGCATGACAATTAACCGTTATTGTACATCAGGTCTTGATGCGGCGGTTCTTGCAAGTTCCAAAATTATGGCAGGTGTCGATTCCCTCTCTGTCGCGGGTGGAATAGAGGTTATGTCGCGTGTGCCAATGCTGTCTGATAACGGCGCATACTATGCAGACCCGGATGTGGCGAGCCGCGCGCCTTTTATACCACTGGGTATCGCTGCTGATTTGGTAGCCACACTTGAGAATATATCCCGCAGTGATGTTGATGGCTACGCAGCTACATCACAGCAGCGTGCCGCCCGTGCTCGCAGGGATGGGTATTTTAATAAGTCAATGGTGCCTGTAACTGACCCGCTATCTGGTGACACCATTGAGGCGGATGAAAACATTAGGGAAGATACAACAGTTGATAGTTTGGCTGCCTTTGAGCCAATTTTTGCGGACCTTGGTAAAGAAGGATATGATGATCTGGCCTTGAAGCGCTATCGAGCACTGAATGCTATTAATCATGTACATCATATTGGTAATTCCCCAGCAATGGCGGATGGCGCCTCTGCAATTTTGCTGGCAAACCAAAATGCTGTTTTGGCACATACCTTAAAGCCACGGGCTAAAGTTCTTTCCATGGCGAATGTAAGTGTTGATCCGGTTTTAATGCTGACTGGTGGTATTGATGCAGCAGGGCTGGCCTTGAAACGTGCTGATATGGTGGCCTCTGATATTGATCTGGTTGAGTTTAACGAGGCTTTTGCTGCGGTTGTTATTAAATTTATGCGTGATATGCGGTTTGATATGGACCGCGTAAATGTCAATGGTGGTGCTATAGCGCTTGGCCACGCAATGGGCTCAACAGGTACAAGCCTGATTGGTATGGCGCTGGATGAACTAGAGCGTAGGGATTTAACAACAGGGCTGATTTCGGTTTCTGGTGGTGCGGGTGTTGGAACGGCGATGGTTATTGAGCGAGTTTAAACGTAAAGTGTCAGCTTTCATAGCTGCGGCGTACGTTAACCGCATGGTTTTTTAGTTTATCCAGCAAGAAGCAAAGCTGCTGTTTTTCCTGTAGGTTAAGGCCTGCGGTTAGTTCTTCTGCTTGGCGAATAAAATGCGGTTCTGTTTCGCGGTAAAAAGCTTTGCCCTGTTTTGTAAAAGCAAGAATTGGACTGGATTTGTGTTGATCATTAGCAAGGCGTTTTAAGAGGCCTTTTTTCTCAAGCTCAGTTGCTGCTCTGCTTAAAGTGGATTTGTCGTGGAAAATAATTTTTGCAATTTCCCCAAGTGTTAAAGGGCCTGCATTTGCGATAGACCCTATAATACGCCACTGACACAGCGTTAACCCATAGCGTTTTTGGTTTTCTTTAGTGCCGCCAAACGCCATCAAGTTTGATACAATGGTCACCTGATAGCTGATGTGCGAAGCAGGTTCCATATTGTGCGTTAGTAAGTCTTTTTCAGGCGTCTCATTTTTCATAAAGCTACTCTTGCGTAATTGGGTTGAAATATCAATTGCAATCGCATGTGCCCTAAGTGTTGCATATGCAACGAATTGCTGATACGATTTTATTGAATTTTCAACGTTTGTTGTGAATTTACCGTAATATTTAGGGGGATACCAATGCAAAAGAATGTGGGACTTAAAACAGCACTTAAGGTGCTGAGTGGTGCGCTAAGCGTATCGTATTTGACAGCAGGATTGCTCGCGGCTGATTACGACCTTGTCATTAAAAACGGTATAATGGTTGATGGCACTGGTGTGCCCGGCGTTGCCGCAACCATAGGTATTAAAGATGGTTTGATCACATATGTTGGGGATGCTGAAAGCCTGGATGCAGACGAGGTTGTTGATGCTAAGGGGCTTGTTGTTTCACCAGGGTTTGTTGATGCACATAACCATTCGGAAAGTGTGTATATAAACCCTGCAGACCATTTAAACACAGCTTATTTGTTGCAAGGGGTGACAACTACTATTGTTGGAAACGATGGTTTTTTAAACCCAGAACAGATCAAAGGTTTGCAAAAATATATCGCCGAATATGGAACGGGCACAAATGTGGCTGCCTATGTCGGGCATAACGGTGTTCGGCGTGTTGTTATGGGTAGTGAGCAGCGCGCCCCGACCAGTGAAGAACTGGCAAAAATGAAGGCATTAGTGCATGAAGGCATGGAAGAGGGCGCAATAGGCTTTTCAACAGGTTTGATGTACGATCCGGGTAAGTTCTCTGATACTGCGGAAGTTATTGCACTGGCAAAAGAAGCTGCTCCGTATGGCGGTACGTACGATTCGCACATCAGAAATCCGGTACACGACTTAATTGGCTCAGCAACAGAAGCAATTGAAATCGGCCGTTCTGCAGGTATTGGTGCTAAAATAAGCCACGCAAAGCTTGTTGGGTTGCCAAACAAATCGAAGATGCCAGAATTCCTGAAACTGGTAGAGGATGCCCGCAGTGAAGGATTGAATGTGGTGACAGACCAATACCCTTATAACGGTGCTGCAACCAGTTTTTTGTGGGACATGATTGCTCTGCCAGAGCAATTTGCAGAGTCTCAGAATAAAGATGACGCATATGGCAGTGCAAAGGACAGGGCTACTTTAAAGACCTTACTTGCTGTGCAGGAAAACCTGCCTTCAATTGCAGCGTTTAATGAAGCAGGTGGGCGCGGTTTTAGCTGGGTTGACGCTGTAGGATACACAGCGATGCGTATTGTGGATGCGCCCGAAAACCCTGAGCTTGTAGGTAAGCATATCTCAGAGCTTGCATCTGAATGGGCTGTTTCGGGGTTTGAAGCGCTGGCCCGTATCATTGTTAACTCAAGCCAGCCTATTTTAATGACTTTGGGATCTGTTGAAGAAAGCAATGTCCAGAAGCTTCTCGTGCAGCCATGGAACATGGTTTCCAGTGATGGAGCATGGGCAGATGCCAGTAAAGAACTGCGTATGCATCACCCCCGCTCAACGGGTAGCTTCCCACGTGTTGTGGGGCATTATGCTCGTGATTTGAAGCTTATGAGCATGGAAGAAGCCATTCGTAAAATGACCTCGTTTCCTGTTGCTTTTATGGGGCTTGGCAAGCGTGGTATCATCCGGGAAGGGTATGTGGCCGATATTGCCATCTTTAACCCGGATGAGATTGTTGATCGCTCAACATGGGTGGACCCTGATTTAATGTCTGTGGGTATGGTGGATGTTATTGTTGCTGGTAAGCTTGTTCTTAAAGATGGCAAGCCTACAGGTACAGCTAGTGGCACATTCATTAAGCTTGCACACGACTAAAACAGGCTAAATTGGCGGGGAGTGCTTAGCGGATGCACTCCCTGAACTGATGTGGATCAATATTCCCGCCACTTATTACCAGCACAGTATTTTTGTTCTGTGTGGTGCATTTTTTTGCCAGTATAGCGGCTAAGCCTGTTGCGCCGCCGGGCTCAATAATTATTTTAAGGGCCTGATAGGCAAATCTTATAGCGGCCTTTACTTCATCGTCTGTAACCGAAATGCCGCTGACGCCTTTTGCATGCATAATGGGAAAGGTAAGCTCGCCGGGTGAGGGTGCCATTAAGGCATCACATATGGATGTGCTATCAGGTGTAAGCTTTATACGGTGGCCTGCTGCAAGGGATTGCTCGGTATCATTATAGGCTGCGGGTTCAAGGGTATAAATCTGTGTGTTTGGGCTGGTTTCTTTCACGGCAATGGTAACGCCAGCGCACAAACCGCCGCCGCTACACGGCACAAGAATAGCATCCGGCTTTATACCCAGTACGGTTAAGTCCGCCATGATTTCAAGCCCAATGGTACCTTGCCCTGCAATAATATAAGGGTCGTCAAAGGGTGGTACAATTACTGCACCTTTTTCAGCAGCAATGTGAGTACCAATTTCTTCTCGGCTTTCAGTGTAACGGTTGTAAAGATGTACATGGGCCCCAAATGCACGTGTATTTTCAATTTTCATATAAGGGGCATCTTCGGGCATGATGATAGTCGCTTCGATGCCGAGCATCTTGGCGGCTGCTGCAACACCCTGTGCATGGTTCCCTGATGACCATGCCACCACACCAGCTTGGCGGGCGGTTGTATCAAGTGCTGAAAGGCGGTTATAAGCCCCACGAAATTTGAAGGCTCCAACATGCTGGAGGTTTTCGAGTTTTAGAAAGACTCGGCCTTCAGTAAAGTCATTAAGGTAGAGATTCTCGATTAAAGGGGTTCTAACCGCAATGCCTTCAATACGGCTGGCTGCGTCTAGGATGTCTCTGTAAGAAACGGGGTTTTCCATATAAACCTGAAACCTTTTCATGTGTTTGTGCCAGCTTAGCATAGTAGGCTTTCTGCGGCTTACAAGCATATAAATCTGATTTTGCTACTATTGTTTTCAATCCCGTCTGTTTGCTGGAAAGCTAGTAAAAATAGGCGAAAATATCCACAGCTAGACCACTGGGTAAAATGTGGGATGAGATAGAATCGTTGCGTTTTTATTAAAATTGCTTCAAATTTCTTGTTGTTAGAGGGTGTGATTTAGGGGACTTGATTATGAAAACCCAATTTGTACGTGTAGCTGCACTTGGTGCAGCATTTGTTGTTTTTGGTAACCAATCTGTATTCGCTGGTGATGAAGGCGCAGAGTGCCTGCAACCACTGATGAATTTTACGAACGGTTTACCTGTTAATGAAGGTGCTAGTGCTCTTTCAAATAACCAGAAGATTGAAGAAACCACAACAATTTTTAAGGCTGCCATGAAAGGTGCGACAGAAGCACAAGAATGTTATGCTGGTAAAATTGCTGCGACGAGCGATGCAGCAAAAATAGAAAAACTGCAAGCTGGTGCAGAAGAGGCATCTCGTATTTTCCGCTTGGCGCAAGCCCAGTTTGAAAAAACACTTGATGATATCTCAAGTTCTGCCTTGTCTGATATGGCACCAGCTGCTGGCCCTGAAACTGCTATGGGGAGCGATGACACCATGATGGTTGATTCCATGGAACAGGTATTTGATTCTTACATGGTTCTGGAACGTTCTCAGCAAATCAGCGCACAGTTTGCGAGCCTAAAAGCTAAATAAAGCAGCTTTGGCATATTGAATCTTTAAAGGCGTCTTTTTAGGCGCCTTTATTTTTTAGGCTATAGGGTATCAATGCCTTGTTATTTGACGGCTGCCTATGTACAAAGCCGCTATTAACAAGCACTTGGGTATGCTTGTTTGTATGTATAGCATAACGAGAAATACAATGACGACAGCACATATCCGACCAGAGATTCTGGCTGCAATAAAAAACACTATAGTGCCGGAAGATAAAACTTTTGGACGGGCTCTGTTTCCGGTCATTGCGGCGGCCACTTACCGCAATGGTACATGGTCAGATCTTGAGATTAAGCTTGATACAGAACATGCGGTATCGGCTGGGTCTGTTGTTGTACAGTACGGACAAAGTATTTTTGAGGGCATGAAGGCATACAGGGTTACGCAGGATATACCGCAAATTTTTCGCCCCTACGATCACGCGAAACGGTTTCAGCGGTCTGCTGACCGTTTGTGCATGCCTCATGTACCAGAAGAGTTGTTTGTAAGTGCGGTTAAAAAAATAGCCGATTTATATACAGACCTGATCCCACGTGAACATAATAGCGCGCTTTATGTTCGGCCCGCCTTATTTGGTGACGATTATTCGCTCGAAATAACGCCTTCGGCTGGCTACAGCTTTACCGTTCATGTAGCGCCTACTGTGCCGTTTTCAGTGAATATGAAATCGGTTCTGATAGAGCGGGAAAACACCCGCGCAGCGGTTGGCGGTACGGGGGGCGTGAAAGCGGCAGGGAATTATGCTGCAAGTTTCCTTTCTGTGCAGCGGGCACGCTCGGTTGGTTGTGCAACCAGTATATGGTTGGATCCTATCGAACATAGGTATGTAGAAGAACTGTCTCTCATGAACTTTTTTATTGTGAAGGACGAGAAATTATACACACCAGAGCTTACAAAAAGCTTCCTGCCGGGCCTTACCCGCCAGTCTATTTTGCAGATGGCAAACCACCTAGGTATCGAAACGGTGGAACAGCCAATTGATATTAATGAGCTGGTGGCAGACCTTAAAAAGGGACGTGAGATTGAGGCTTTTTCAAGTGGAACTGCCGCTGTAATCTCGCCAATTAAATCCTTTAAGGAGATTGACGGGCAGGAGTTTGTGGTGGGCACAGAGCCGGGCCCGGTCACAAGCAAGCTTAGGGCTGCTCTGGTTGATATTCAGGAAGGCCGTGCCGAAGATTTGTTCGGCTGGATGCAGAATGTGAAATAAACTCACGGGAGTTTATTTCACAAAAGATGCTTGCCTGCTTGGAGTTTTCTTCAGGCACAAATGACTATAGGCGCTGCTATTCCCCGCCTTTTACATATTTGTTATACCAGTCAATATAACGCTCATATTTATCTTTTATAAAGCTTGGACGGGTGAACCCATGCGATTCACCGGGATAAACGACAAGCTGGGTGGGTACGCCGATACGTTTTAGGGCTTGGTAGAGCTGCTCTGAATTTAAAATTGGTACGTTCCAATCTTCCTTGCCGCCCATAACTAGGGTTGGTGTGGTAATATGCCCAAGGTTGTTGAACGGGTTTATGCGCTCCCATGCATCCTTGTTTTCCCACGGCAAGCCCAGCTCTGCCTCCCATAGAGCCTGATAAATATCATGGCCATAGTTTGCAGTATGGTTAACTTCGCTTGCACCAGATATGGCACCTTTAAAGCGTCCCGTTTTTGTAATGACATAGTTGGTCAGAATGCCACCATAAGACCAGCCGCCAACGCCCATTTTGTCGGGGTCGGTGTAGCCTTCTTTAATGGCGTAATCTATAGCGGCGTTTACATCTTCAAAGTCTTTATTACCCCAGTCTGCCAGCAGGACGGCGGAAAAATCCTCGCCGTAGCCAGAAGAACCCCGCGGATTAGAGATCACCACAACATAACCCTGTGCAGCGAGTAGCTGCGCTTCATAATTGAAGGAAAAATCATACTGGGAAACCGGGCCACCGTGTATGCGCAGTAACGTCGGGTATTTTTTACCCGCTTCATAGGAGGGGGGCAGGAATATAAATCCTTCTATTTCTGTTCCATCACTTGATGGAAACGTAATATTTTTAACGCTGGCTAGGGGTTTGTTGGCCAACAAGTTTTTGTTAAGGTTTGTTACCTGTTTAAGAGTGTTATTTTTATAGAAAAACACTTCATCTGGTAGGTCGGGCTTGGAAATAAGCAGGGCTGTGCCGTTTTTAGTGTTATAGTCAAAGCTGCTTATCGCGAGGTCGCCTTTAACCAGCCGGTTTATTTTACCAGACTTTAGCGTGAGGCTAGCAAGTTGTTGCTCGGCGCTATCTTCAAGGGAAAAAACAATGCCTTTATCGTCTTGTGTGAAAGCGGGGCTGTTAATATTGCGGTCAAGGCCGGCCGTTAGAATCTGAAGCTCCCCACCCGTTGCGGGGGTGATTGCAAGATGGTTGGTGGCATACCAGATTTTGTTAACAGCCGTTACGGAAACATGGGCTATGGTTTTGCCGTCATGGCTCCACGCTGGGCTATGGTCTGCGCCCGGATTAGAGGTGATTTGACGCAGCTCTGCAGGCGCGCCAGAGGGTGTTGCTGAAACAACCCAAATATCGCTGTTTGTATTGCTATCAGGTTCCTCTGTGCGGTTGCTGACAAAGGCAATCTCGCTACCATCTGGCGACCATAATGCTTCACTGTCATCATAATCACCGAAAGTGACCTGTTCAGCTGGTGCCATCATACCATTTTGTATATAAATGTGGGTCCGGGTCCGGTCTAGGTAACCTACATAGTCTTCTTTAAACTGAAGCCGGTCTATAACCCATGGGCGGGGTTTTTCTTCTTCATCCGGGTTCTCTAGTTGCTCTTTTTCTGCGTCGCTCATGTCTTGCACAATAAGCAGCATTTTTGTGCTGTCGGGTGCCCAAGAAAAATCAGACACGCCTTGTTTCACATTAGTATATTGTTGTGCTTCACCGCCGCGCATATCTAGCACCCAAACTTGGTCTGTGGCATCATCGCCGCCTTTTGCTGCCATAAAGGCAAGCCATGTACCGTCAGGTGACCAGCGCGGTGTGTTGGCAGAATAATCATTTGCGGTCATAGGAAGGCTGGTTTTACCGTCAGATGACGTAATCCAAAGCTGATTGGTGCGTTTGTCTTTTTCCATATCGTTGGTGCGCACCTGATAGGCAATCCATTTACCATCTGGGCTTAGCGCAGGGTTTAGGGGCACTTTAAGCGCGAGAATATCATCGGGGTTGATAACAGGCGTGGTATCAGCTTGAACAGCATAGCTTGCTAGAAACACGCTGAGTGCCAGCAGGTTTGATATTGGATTATTTTTTTTGCGCATTGTTATCCCCTTGTCTATCCTGTGATAGGTTGTTGCAAGCATCAGAACGAAATGTTTGAATAATCGCAAGCTTATTTTGCTGCGAAAGGGGAGCATGACATGCTGAAAAAGTGCTGTATTCTAGCAATGGACCAAGGAACAACCAGTAGTCGGGCAATGGTTTTTGGCCTTGACGGCTCTGTTATTGCTGTGGCGCAGCAAGAGTTTAGACAAATATATCCTCACGATGGCTGGGTAGAGCATGACCCTGCTGATATATGGAAAACCAGCCTTGCAACAGCGCAGCAGGCTTTTCAGGAAGCTGAGGGAAAAGGGTTTAGTGTTGAAGCTATCGGTATTACAAACCAGCGTGAAACCACCCTTGTTTGGGATAAAAAAACGGGTGAGCCAGTTTATAATGCAATCGTCTGGCAAGACCGCCGCACAGCGGCTGAATGCAGGCGCCTAAAGTCTGATGCCGGGGCAGAAGAAAGCGTTCAGCAAAAGTCAGGGCTGCTACTGGACCCTTATTTTTCAGCCAGTAAAATTACCTGGATTCTAGATAATGTTGAAGGTGCCCGTGTGCGGGCTGATAACGGTGAGCTTGCTTTTGGAACAGTAGACAGCTTTCTCATATGGCACCTAACCGGGGGCACACAGCACGTGACGGATGCCACAAATGCAAGCCGAACAAACCTGTTTAATATAACAACTCAGTGCTGGGACCAGGAATTGCTTTCACTTTTTAAGGTGCCAGCTTCGATGGTGCCAGAAGTGCTCGACTGTGCGGCACAATACGGCGTAACAGCGGAGGGTATTTTAAACCGAGAAATTCCTATTATGGGCGTTGCGGGCGACCAGCAAGCTGCGGCATTTGGCCAGTGCTGTTTTGATAAAGGCACTATTAAAAGCACCTATGGAACAGGGTGCTTTGCTATACTTAATACAGGATCTGAGCCGCTATTTTCCAAAAACCGTTTGCTTACAACGACCGCGTTTCGACTGGGCGGAAAACCAACATATGCCCTTGAAGGCTCTATTTTTATAGCGGGTGCCGCTGTGCAGTGGTTAAGGGACGGCTTGAAAATTGTTCAGAGCGCGGCAGAAACGGAAGACCTGGCAGCAAGTTTGAAGTCAAACAACGGTGTTTATATGGTGCCAGCTTTTACTGGGTTAGGCGCGCCCTACTGGGACCCGGAGGCGCGAGCCAGCCTGTTTGGTATGACTCGCGCCACAGGCAAGGCAGAAATTGTTAGGGCCACACTCGAATCTATTTGTTTTCAAACAGCAGACCTTTTAGAGGCTATGGCCGCTGATGGTACGCACCCGGCTGACCTTAGGGTTGATGGTGGTATGGTTGGAAACGACTGGCTGGTGCAGTTCCTTGCTGATGTTTTGCAATTGCCAGTTTCAAGACCTGTAATTATGGAAACAACGGCTCTGGGTGCGGCTATGCTTGCTGGGTTATCAGCGGGGTTATATGGCTCTTTGTCAGAGGTCGCAAAAATATGGCAACAGGACAGGCTTTTTAAACCGGCGGCGAGTAAAGCTAAAGAACTGACACGGTGGCGACATGCGGTAGAGGCTACCCGTGCTTTTGCGAGGGATGGCATGAGTGATGAAGGGTGAAAAGTGCATGACACACTATTGCCTTAAAGGATGAATACATTCATCTCAGAGGAAAAAGAGGCATTATAAAGCAATAAAACTGTAAAAAAGTCTGTTGATTTATTGTTTTTCCAGATCACGGTTGTATTTAAAAGTGTAGTAATATCAATTGATTATGTATGTTTTATGCTATTGATTAAATTTTAACTAAAATTTTAATCAATTCTTTACGGAGACACTAGCAAAGGCCATTATCCTCTAGTTTGCATGGGTGATGCGTAGCGGGGTCGTATTTAAAAATGGATTTGAAAACTTTAACAAGTATGTTTCCAGATCATAAGCTGGTAATGGGTGAACAGTTCGCACAAGAAAGCATTAGCGCCTTGAAAATTAAGGCGATCTTGAATTGGTCTGATACTATTTTTGTGAATTGTGACTTTAGTGAAACTCAGTTCCATTTGCTTATGATGACAAGTGCGATCTTTTTTAAGTGCGACTTCTCTGGTGCCCATTTTCGGGCGTGTGATATTGATGGCTGTGAGTTTATTTCCTGTAACTTGACGTATACAGATATTAAAGGTGCATCCGTTATTGATACAAGTTTTACGGACTGTATCATCGGCGGGTTGATAGGACCTGAGGATTTTTCTAACTGTACCTTTGTTTACCCACGATATTCACGGACAACCCAGATTACATCACCTATACCCTACTTTATCATCACCACTGAATCTGACCCTTTGTATGTTTTTAAAACTGAAACTATGTGGCGAATTCATCGTGGCACCAAACATCATAATATCGACTTTTCAGCTATGGACGAAGCTCCGATGTTATACCGCACGGCAATAGCGTATGCTGAAATAGCAATTCAGGAACATCTTGAAATACTTGCAAGTTCTATGGCGGAATATAGCAACGCCTGATGTGCTTCCCATCATAACCTCGGTTTGAAATTCAACATTTGATGAATGTGCAAGCAGTTGTGCTTGACCACTGTAGTCATCTGCCACTAGTCTCACTCATGTTCTGGAGGGGAGACCAGTTTTGAAGCCAATCTATCTTGTTTTTGTGTTGTTGCTGATGCTGGCAGCCATAACAGTTTTTGTCTTGCTGAGTGGGGAACCTCAACACGCAACAGGTATCAGCTCCGAGTTTGCGAGAGGCATGAAGATGGGCGGAGATGGTGCCGCCCGCCTTGAGACTATTGGCCGCGCGCCATTTTATTTTCAACTGGTTGTAACAGGGCTTGCTGGCGTACTCCTGTATATGGGGATTGCCCCTGCAAGGCGCGATAAACCGCTTATCGGTTTTATAGTGCTTGTCACGTTTGTTAATTTGGCTGTTTGGGCGTTTTTATATACAGGGTATGAGGCGTATCTGCAAACAGGGGAAACCAGCATTGCGTTTGGGTTTCCTGCACCAACCAATTGGACCTTTTGGGGTATTTGGCTTGGGTACATGCTGTTTAATATTTTTTATGTCATAGGGTTTCGTCGGTATTTTTTCACCCACGATGATGAGGCCGCTTTTAAAAAGCTTGTTCAGGAATGCAAGAGTTCTGAGAGGGGCATATAATGGAAGATATGCGTCAGGCCATCATACTGTCATGCGTTTTTATATATTTGCTCATCTGTATTGGGGTCGGCGTTTGGGCTATGCGCCGTACAAAGTCGGCAGGGGATTTTTTTGTAGCAGGGCGCGGCCTTGGGCCTGTTGTTGTTAGCCTTGCGGTATTTTCCTCGACACTTTCCGGCTTTGGTTTTGTTGGTGGGCCGGGGCTTGTTTATGCAAGTGGCCTATCGTCGGTGTGGATGGTGGTGTGTGCAGCTCTTGGATATGCAACAGGATTTTACCTGATCTCAAAGCGTATCCGCATGATCGCCGAGGTCAGAGATACAATGTCGCTGCCTGATCTCATTTTTGCCAGATATAACAGTGAAGCTACCCGGCTCTTGACAGCAAGCACGATCTTGCTGGGGGTAATGGGGTACATGGCAACACAGATTTTGGCTATGGCGCTTGTTTTACAGTCTATCCTGATTTCAACAGAAATGTTTGCAGGGATCAGCCTGTTTACCTGTGTGGTTATTTCGTCAACAGTGCTTATTTTTTACTGTGTTACGGGCGGTATTATCGCGTCAGTATATACTGACCTGGTACAGGGTATTGTCATGATTGTGTCTGGCGCGCTTGTTGTAATTACTGCGGCGCATGTGTTTGAGGGCGGTTTTGCGGAAGCAAGCAGCATTTTACTGATGCATGACGGCGAAGATATTATGCCCTTTGGTACAATGGGGGCAATGGCCTCACTTTCATGGTTTTTCCTATTTGGGTTAGGGCTTTCTGGTCAGCCGCATGTTGTTACCAAAATGATGATGAATAGGAATATTTCTGATAACCGTATTATCCTGCCCATGACAACACTTGGCTATCTTGTTGCTGCAATGCTATGGATTTCTGTTGGCGTTGTGATGCGGGCACTGGTGCTTGGTGATGTTGCCTTGCCGCTTGGTAGCCCGGATGAAGCAGCTCCCTTTTTTCTAACAGCATACGCACCGCCTTTACTGGCAGGCATTGTGTTTGCAGGGTTATTTGCGGCCATTATGTCTACAGCGGATAGCTTTTTAAACATTGGGGCTGCGGCTATTATTCATGATATTCCAAAGGCTTTGCGGGGTAGGTCTCTCAATAATGAATTGTTGTGGGCGCGTGTTGCAACGGTAGGGTTGTCTGTGTTGGCGGCGGGTTTTGCGCTGTATAGTTATTATGAAAATGCGGCTCTTGTTGCTTTGCTGGGGGCATTTGGCTGGGGCACATTTGCTGCAGCTTTAACGCCAATTGTACTTTTTGGTCTGAATTGGAAAAAGGCATCAGCTAATGCCGCCATTGTTGCTATCATAAGCAGCGTAGCCATTAACCTTACGGTTCATCTTTTACAGATTAAAATACCGTACGGTATATCTGCGGGTTTTTTAGCAATGCTAACATCAATGATCCTTTTTATTGGCATCTCTCTTTTGGAAAAGCAGAAAGCGCTTCCTAAAGATATTGACCGGATACTCGATTTGTAACTATATCGGCCCTGTATGGAAACGCCTTTAATAGTTTTAATGAATAATGCCCTTCGGCTCGCAGACCATCCTGCTTTGGCGGCGGCATGCGCTACATCCGGCCCGGTTATACCGCTGTATGTATATGATAATACGCATGATAACGCACCGGGTGCCGCTTCGCGCTGGTGGCTGTTGCAATCTCTTTCTAAACTTGATGCCAGCCTTAAAAAGCTAGGTTCAGGCCTTGTTGTAAGGCGCGGCACCGTTGCAGATGTAGTGATGGATGTGTGCACGGAGACTGGGGCATGCGGTGTTTACATGACACGAGGTTACAGCGAGCATGATAAAAAAACCGAAGAATACCTGCATGACTTTGCCGAGAAAAATGGGCTGACGTGTAAGCGCTATGCTGGGCGGCTGCTTTTAGAGCCAGAGCAGGTCGTGAGCAAATCTGGCACGCCGTACAGTGTTTTTACGCCGTTCTGGAAACAGGCCCTGTCGTTAATAGATAACGCAGTGCCGCTACCTGTGCCCCAAAAAATACAGGCGCCAGTAAGCTGGCCCGCAACAACCAGTATTGGCGCATTAGGGCTTGAGCCAAAACCAGCATCATGGGCTGAACCAATAGCAGCAGAATGGCAAGTGGGCGAAGAGGCGGCTATTGAAAGGTTAGACTTTTTTGTAGATGCCACGATGGATGAATACCAAACAGCGCGTGATATTCCGGGGGTTGATGGTACTTCAAAAATATCTCCTTATTTAGCTTTCGGGGAAATAAGCCCGCGCCAAATCTGGCATAAGGTCAGTATGCACCTTGGTGATGCGACTAAAAGCACGGCAGCGCTTGCGTATCTTAGGGAGTTGGGTTGGCGTGACTTTAGCTATCATCAGCTCTTTTATAATCCAGAGATGCGCATCAAGCCGTTGAAGGCTAAGTTTCTGCATTTTCCGTGGCATGAAGGCACAAGCCCCGCGGTGAAGGCATGGCAAAAAGGAATGACAGGGTTTCCTATTGTGGATGCAGGGATGCGCCAGCTTTGGCAAACCGGGTGGATGCATAATCGTGTCAGGATGATTGTTGGCTCATTTTTGGTCAAAGATTTGCTATGGCACTGGCATGAAGGCGAGACATGGTTCTGGGATACCCTTGTTGACGCCGATATTGCCAGTAATGCGGCTAGTTGGCAGTGGGTAGCAGGGTGCGGTGCTGATGCATCGCCGTATTTTAGAATTTTTAATCCTGTAACGCAGGGTGAAAAATTTGATCCGGCGGGTGCCTATATCCGTAGCTTTGTACCAGAATTGTGCGATTTGCCGAATGAATGGATTCATAAACCTTTTGATGCCCCGCTTGAGGTTCTTGCAGTGGCAGGTATTACGCTTGGGCACACATACCCGGCACCTCTGGTAGACAGAAAAAAAGCTAGGGCATCAGCCCTTGCCGCCCTTGCCAGCATTAAAGATTAGCTACTTTTTAGGTCGGTAATTTCTGCGTCAGTATATCCAAGTTCCCTTAAAAGGGTTTCGGTATCAGTGCCATTTGGTGTTTGGCCAAATTGCACTTCTGGTTTTGTTCTGGAAAATTTGGGTGCCGGGCCGGGCTGAAGCATCCCGTCAATTTCAATAAAGCTATTGCGGGCTTTATTGTGGGGGTGGTTATGGGCCTCCCAGAAGGGTAAAATAGGGGCAAAGCAGGCGTCTGTACCTTCAAGGATTTCTTGCCACTCTACACTGGTTTTAGTTCTGAAAAGCGCTGTTAGCTCTTCCTTGAGTTTTGGCCACATAGAAGGGTTCATATGGTTTTGCAGCCAGCTTTTATCTAACCCAACTTTATCTATGAATGCTTGCATGAATTGAGGCTCAATGGCCCCAAAGCTGATATATTGATCATCGGCTGTTTGGTATGTGCTGTAAAAGTGCGCGGCACCATCAAGCATATTGGAGGCTCGCTTTTCTGCCCATAATCCACTTGCTTTCAAGGAATGCATCAGTGACATTAGAAGGGAAGCCCCTTCAACCATACTAACGTCAACCGTTTGGCCTTTGCCGGACTTCTGTGCTTCAAGCAGCGCGCTTACCATGCCAAATGCCAGCATCATGGCACCACCGCCGTAATCACCAATCAGGTTAAGGGGTACAGTTGGTGGTATGTCTGGGTTACCAATAGAATATAAGGCGCCAGATAGGGCAATGTAATTGAGGTCGTGTCCAGCTGCTTTCGAAAGCGGCCCGGTTTGGCCCCACCCTGTCATGCGCCCATAGACAAGTTTTGGGTTTCTACTTGCAACATCATCAGGCCCTAAACCTAGCTTTTCCATAACACCAGGCCGAAAGCCTTCAAACAGGCCGTCTGCTGTCTCTGCAAGTTTTAATAAAGCTTCTTTGCCAGCATCTGTTTTTAGATCGAGGATTACAGTGCGCTTGCCGCGCCGGTTCATATCCACTTTTAAGCCAAGTGGGTTATTAGGCCCGGGTCTGTCTACCGCAATAACGTCTGCACCCATATCAGCAAACATCATACCAGCAAACGGGCCGGGGCCGATGCCTGATATTTCTATTATTCTTATACCAGTTAGAGGCCCCATTGCTTTCTCCCTCAAGTTCGTAAAACAATGTAGTTTTGTATATGAGGAAAGCAAGTAATGAAACAGCTGGCTAAGGCAATATGGTTGGGCGCACAAATTTTACTTGGTTCACAAAGGCCCCTTACCCATATAAGTTATCTATAAGCATTAAGGCCGGAGAGAATGTATGAGTTTTGATTATGATTTATTTGTTATAGGCGCAGGGTCTGGCGGGGTTCGTGCCAGCCGTATTGCTGCGGGCTTTGGTGCAAAGGTTGCTGTAGCAGAAGAGTACAGGGTCGGTGGTACATGTGTTATCCGGGGCTGTGTCCCTAAAAAGCTGCTTGTTTACGCTTCTCATTTTGCGGAGGATTTTGAAACAGCTGAAGGCTATGGCTGGTCTGTTGGTGAGAGAAAATTTAACTGGCAAACACTGATCGCCCGTAAGGATGCAGAAATTGACCGGTTAAATGGGCTTTATCTTAAAACTCTTGAAGGCGCTGGGGTGCAGCTTATAGATGGCCGCGCAGTTATTACAGGCCCCAATAGTGTTTCAGTTGGCGGTAAAACATACACGGCCAGCAAAATTCTGGTGGCAGTTGGTGGCTGGCCTTCCATACCGGATGTCCCCGGTATAGAGCACGCAATCACATCAAACGAGGCACTGCATCTAGACAAGCTGCCTAAGGATATTGTTATTGTTGGCGGCGGCTATATTGCTGTTGAATTTGCCAGCATTTTTGCTGGTATGGGCAGTAAAGTAACCTTGCTCTATCGCGGCGAGCAAATTATGCGCGGCTTTGATGATGATATTCGCGAAAGACTAGCGAAGGAACTTGTTGCAAAAGGTATTGATCTTCGGCTTCAGACAAATATTACCGCGATCGCTGAAACAGCACAGGGTGTTAGCCTGACCCTCACGGATGGTTCAGTCCTTGAAACGGAAAAGGTTATGTATGCAACAGGGCGGTCACCGAAAACAGAAGGCCTTGGTCTTGATGCCGCAGGTGTAGCTACTACCAAATCCGGTGCCATAAAAGTTGATGAGTTTAGCAAAACAAGCTGCGACAGTATTTATGCAGTTGGTGATGTGACAGACCGTGTCCAGCTAACGCCTGTCGCTATTAAAGAGGGGCATGCCTTTGCCTTAACTGTGTTTGGTAATATAGCTGTATCACCTGAGCATGATGCAGTGCCTTCTGCTGTATTCTCGCAGCCTCCAATTGGCACTGTGGGGCTAACAGAGAAAGAGGCTCGCGCTAAATACGGTGATATTGCTGTTTTTGTGTCCGACTTTAAGCCAATGAAACATACGCTTGGTGGGTCAAGCGAGCGTGCCTTTACAAAGCTTATTGTTGATAGGGCAACAGATGTGGTTGTTGGAGCACACATGATTGGCATGGATGCTGCCGAGATTATTCAAGGTATTGGTATTGCTGTAAAAGCAGGGCTGACAAAGGCGCAGTTTGATGCCACGGTAGCTGTACACCCCTCAAGCGCAGAAGAGTTTGTTTTAATGCGCACAGAGAGAGCGGCTTCATAATTACTGGGGCTGTGATGATATTTTCGAAGTAAGCTTTGTGCCGCAAACGTGGCACAGAGTGCTGGCACTCTGTGCCTAGGTGAACTGATGATATAGCTCTTAATATTCGGCGCCGATATGACCCGGTATGGTGCATGAAATGGTGCTGGCAGTATAAAACCATCCTTGATACCTGTGTCGTTTTTCCATAGGGTTACTTTATGGTTAACATAGACATTGGTGGCTGTGGCCACGTGTGCCGGGAACAGGTATGATTAAAAAAACACTGTTGTGGCTGTTAAGTATTGTTGCAGGGGCCATTTTACTTGGCTGGTTTTTCTGGCCAGCTAACTGGTCTGTACGCGGCCCTGTGTTCGACTTTATAACGGGCAGGCAAGCTGCTACTCCGTCAGATGCTATGTTGCAGGCGCGCCTAAAGTTACCTGCTGGTTTTAGAATAGGCATTTTTGCAGATAATGTACCACATGCCAGAATGATGGCTGTCACTAAAACCGGTGATATTGCGGTTTCCAGTATGAGGGATGGAAATGTCATTCTGTTACACCGTGATGTAAATGCTGATGGTAAAAGTGATGGACGCACTATCCTTTTTTCAGGCTTGAATGTACCGCACGGGATCGCATTCCATGACGGTTATATATATATCGCAGAAACTGGGCGCATTGTACGGGCACCGTATAATGATGCGGCCCGCAGCGTAGGTGCGCTTGAAACGGTTTTTGATGGTCTGCCACCGGGTGGCAACCACCGTACCCGAACCATTGGTTTTGGCCCTGATGGCTGGCTATATGTGACGGTTGGCAGTAGCTGCAATGTATGTGTTGAAGATCACCCATACAGGGCTGCCATGCTGCGGATGCGCCCCAACGGCAAAGATGCTATCGTTTACGCGCATGGCCTTAGAAATACAGTAGGCTTTGATTGGCAGCCGGGCACACGGCGGCTTTACGGTACTGATAATGGCCGTGACCTCTTGGGCGATAACATTCCAAACTGTGAAATAAATTATATTGAGGAAGGCCAGTTTTATGGATGGCCCTATACCTATGACGATAAGGTAGTAGACCCTGATGTTGGTGCCGGGCACAGTAAAGAGATTGCAAGAGCAAGAGTTATGGAACACGGCCTTGGTGCTCATGTGGCGCCTCTTGGAATTCGGTTTATTGCGCCCAGCCTTTCTGTGCCGGGGCTTGAAAATTCTGCTCTTGTGGCACTTCACGGTTCGTGGAACCGCAGTACACTATCTGGCTACAAAGTGGTTGCGCTGCATTTTGCGGCAGATGACACTATAACGGAGGAAGACTTTCTAACCGGCTTTGAGAAAGACGGTGATGTTATTGGTCGGCCCGTGGATATTGTTACAGGGAGCGATGGTAGTATTTATATTTCAGACGATTATGCGGGCGTTGTTTACCGTGTTGGCTGGGATACTATTCCGGTCTCGTCAGATCAGGTGATTGCACCGGAAGATAAAACAGATGGTGACCCTGTGGACGCAGCGCTTGAGGTGCCGTCTGCTGCGCTTTTGGCACAGGGTGCAGCGCTGTTTGAACAAAATAACTGTGCCCAGTGCCACGAACCGTTAGCGACTACAGGTAAGCCATCAGTTGAGATATTTAAAGGATTAAAGGGTCGGTACGGCGTTGAAGAGGTAATGGATATTCTGGATATTCCACCGGGGCCAATGCCCCGGCCGGAGATTTCTGACGCAGAACGTAAGGCTCTGGCCGTTTACTTGTTGTCGCGGTCTAACTAAGCTACTAGCAGCCTAGCCTATACCTTAGATATAATAGGCTTTCAGCGGCGGAAAACCGTTAAATTCAATCGCGCTGTAACTGGTGGTGTAAGCACCTGTTGTGAACCAGTATAACCTGTCTCCAATCGCCAAATTAAGTGGCAATTCGTACTTATAATCCTCATACATAATATCGGCGCTGTCGCATGTTGGGCCCGCAATGATAACCTCTTCCACTTCGCCGTTCTTTTCTGTGTAAAGCGGGTATTTAAGGGCTTCATCCATTGTTTCGATCAGGCCAGAGAATTTGCCAACATCAACATAGATCCAGCGATGCAGCGATGTTCTGGATTTGCGGGAGGTCAGCACAACTTCGCTTACCAATATACCAGCGTTTGCCACCATTGACCGGCCGGGTTCGAGAATGATCTCTGGCATATCATCGCCAAAATCTTCTTCCAGAAACCGTGTGATTTCTTCTGCGTAGGTTTTTAAGTCATGCGTACGCATAACATAATTGCCGGGGAAGCCGCCGCCCATATTGATCATTTTAAGCTTGATATTGTCTTCATCGCTCAAGCGGTCAAACAGGCTTTTTACTTTGGCAATTGTCGAATCCCAAGCGCCGATGTCGCGTTGCTGCGATCCAACATGAAAAGAAATGCCGTAAGGCTCAAGGCCGAGATCCCGTGCTAAAATTATTAGATCAAGCGCCATGTCATTTGAGCAGCCAAATTTGCGGGATAGCGGCCAATCTGCAGTATGCGTTCCCTCTGTTAAGAGGCGCACATATATTTTAGAACCTGGTGCTGCTTTTGCAATGTTACGAAGGTCAGCTTCAGAATCGGTTGCAAAAAGTCGCACGCCTTTTTCGTAGAAATAGCGAATGTCTTTTGATTTTTTAATCGTGTTGCCGTAGCTTAACCTGTCAGGGCTAACACCTTCACCGAGCACGCGGTCCAGTTCATAGATAGAGGCAATATCAAAGTTCGACCCCTTGTCCTTCAAAAGCGAAATAAGCTGGGGCGCAGGATTAGCCTTGACCGCATAATATACTTTTGCAACAGGAAATGCTTCTGTTAGCTCATCATAACACTGCCCGACAGTTTGTGTGTCTACCACCAAAAAAGGGGTCTCGTGCTTGTCGGCTTCAGCTTTAATACGAGCAAACGTTTCGGGTAGATAATAGTCTTCAATATCTGTTGTCATGGCGGTCACTCGCAAAAAAAAGGTTATGGGAGCAAAGCGGCAATACGGTATGCCGGATCCGGTGAATGTTTCGCGGACCATATCATGATTTTTCTATGTGACAACAAAGAATTGCTATTGGGTAGTTCATTTAGGAAGATAAAAAATAGCGCCTGAAACCTTAGATGTTGACGCTATTTTTAGCTTAAAATCATATTTTATAACGTGGAAGTCATTATCGCTGGGATACCAGCAATCAGAGCGAGGCCAATAGAACCTGTAATAAGTCCGACCCCGAGCAGGCGTGTCCCGTGCAGTTTACTCCAGAGCAGAATGCCTGAGAGGCTCATAAAAATGAAACTACCGGCAAGAACATCAAAGAACAATATCCATGCCACGCCAAAACCACTGCCTTTATGCATGTTTTTCAAAATGCCCCAAAAGTTGTTTGCGGTAGACCGCACATTGATATTGTTGCTGCCTGTTGTATGAGATGCCTTTATTGTGCTGTTTGGCGCATACACAGTAATTTCCCAAGCTTCTGGTAACGTTATGGTTTTACCCTCAAATTGCACTGTTTCTGATGGGGAAACTTTTGGGTATGCCCTGCCAGAAGAAAGTGAAAACTCGCTAAAAAGCCATTGTTGAAAGGCCTCAATTGATGTCATTTTTTGTGGGTCAACCGCGACGTTCACATTCGCCGTTTCTGTTGGAGCACCGGTATCAATTTTCATGGTACCTCGGTGGTTTAACAGAACCGCAGATATACCGATGACAAGAAACATCACAGCGCCAAAAATGCCAGTCCAAGCATGGGTGCGTTTTAGCCACATCAGAATTTTAGCCTTCTGATATTCCTTTGGAATAAAATGATACCCAAGCCCTTTGGGTGTTTTTGGCTTTGTTTGTAAAGTGTCATGCATTGCAGGGAGGTCTTCCAGAATTGAGTTTTATACTGTGTTTATTTGTGTTTATACGACATTAGCTGACAAGAACCTTTTCATCTTGATATATTTTTTAGCGTTTTAGCTATAAAGGCATCTTTTACAAGTTTTTCTGTGCTGGGGGTTTAATCGCTCTAAATCAGTTTGTGTAATCATAATATGAGAGGGCTAAAGCCATGATAAAAGTGCACCACCTTAATAATTCGCGGTCCCAGCGTATTTTATGGATGCTGGAAGAATTGGCTGTGCCGTACGAAATTATATCGTATAAACGAAATCCTGAAACGCATTTAGCCCCAGACAGCCTTAAAGCCGTGCACCCACTTGGTAAATCACCAGTGATGGAAGACGGCAACGTGATTATTGCTGAATCTGGCGCTATTATTGACTATCTTATTCGCACATATGGTAATGGAAACTTTGCTCCAGACACTAGCAGTGCAGAGTATAATAGCTATGTTGAATGGCTGCATTACGGTGAAGGTTCGGCCATGTTGCCTTTAATGTTGGGGCTGTATGTTGGCCGGTTAGGCGAGGCAGGCGCACCGCTGCAACCCCGCATTCAAAGCGAGTTTATCAACCATTTTAGCTATATGGCCAAGTCGCTAGGGGGTCGCAGTTTTTTTGTGGGTGACAGTTTAACGGGCGCTGATGTGCAGCTTGTTTTTGTATTAGAGGCCGCGAATGTGAGAGGGGCTCTGTCTAATTTCCCTAATCTGGATGCGTACCTGAAAAATATGCAGGCCCGACCAGCCTATAAGCGCGCTATTGAACGCGGCGGTGTGTATCAATTAGGTTCCGCGTAAGGGTATTATCCCACCCCGTTCTGATTTATAAGAAACTGGCTCAGAAATGCCTGCTTAAAGGCTTTTCTGTCATAATAATGCGTTAGTTGAATCTTAAGGCATTAACCTCTAAGCTGTAGTGTGTTTGGGGGTGGTGGCAACGGAAGCCTGTTTCGCTTTGTGTTTTGTTGGGATCAGTACATGTTGAGTAAGGGGTGTCTTTCTATATTCTGGATGGTAGCGCACTTGGTGGTACCTTCGGCGCATGCGGATACTATGATGGTTTATACTGAAAACTATCCCCCCTATAATTATATGAATGAAAACGGCGAAGTTGTGGGTCTTGCGACCGAGAATATCCGCAAGGTTCTGGACGCTGCGGGGCTTGAGTACCAGATACGCCTCGTACCTTGGACAAGGGCAATGTATAATGCGCAGACGCAGAAAAATGCCCTCATCTATACAATCACACGTACTCCGAAACGGGAAGAGATGTTTGATTGGCTAGTTCCTATTGCAAAATCAAATTTCTATCTGTTTGTGCGTGCCGATGAAACGCGCTCTGTAACACCAGAAACACTGCGCTCTGGCATGTTTACAGCATCCTGTGTAACGGGGGACTTGGCGTGTGATTTGCTCAATTGGACTGATATTGGCTCAAATAACATTATCCCGATTTCGAAAGAAGGTACGGGCGATTTTCGTATGGTTATAGCAGGTAGATCAGATATTTACCTCAGTGATCTGGCGGTTAATGCGCAGCTTAGAAAACAGGAAGGCTATTCTCTTGATCTGACCAAGCCTGTTATGCGGTTGAATGGTAAAACCGGCCTTTTTCTGGCAGCAGGTACACAGGTTCCTGAGAATATTCGGCAAAATATCAAAGCCGCATATCAAGGCCTTATTGCTGAGGGTAATTATGCGCTGGTTGATACGACACCGGCTGCTGAATAACGTGGCTTACCAGTCCCAGCCTTCCTCGTCTTGATCGTCATCAATAACAACATGGCCGTAGAGGTCATAGGCACTTGCATCGTCAATATGCGCCATCACCATATCACCGGGTACATAGTCGATTGCGCCCTCAAGGAAAACTTTACCGTCAATTTCGGGTGCGTCGGCATAGGTGCGGCCAATCGCGCCTTCGTCAGTTACCTCATCAATGAGTACGGCCATTTCCATGCCAATGCGCTGTTGGAGCTTGGCAGCAGAAATTTCCTGTGAAACCGCCATAAAGCGTTCCCAGCGATCCTGTTTCACATCTTCAGGTACTGGGTCTGGCAGGGCGTTTGCGGCAGCGCCATCAACCGCTTCATACTTAAAGCAGCCAACACGGTCGAGCTGTGCTTCCTGCAACCAGTTCAACAGATATTCAAAATCTTCTTCTGTTTCACCGGGAAAGCCCACAATGAAAGTGGACCGAATAACAATTTCAGGGCAAATGCTACGCCATTTCTTAAGGCGCTCTAGCACCTTGGCATCATTTGCTGGGCGTTTCATCGCCTTCAACACCTTGGGGCTTGCATGCTGGAACGGTATATCGAGGTAAGGCAGAATTTTACCTTCCGCCATAAGGGGGATCACATCGTCCACGTGCGGGTAAGGGTAAACATAATGTAGGCGTACCCAAACGTCCATATCACCAAGCGCGTTTGCAAGGTCTGTCATATGGGCGCGGATCTCGCGGTCTTTCCATTTTTCAAGGCCGTGCTTCAGGTCAAGGCCGTAAGCCGAGGTATCTTGGCTAATAATCAGCAGTTCCTGTGTGCCAGCTTCCACCAGTTTTTCTGCCTCACGCAGAACCGCACGAATAGGGCGTGATACCAGATCGCCGCGCAGGCTTGGGATAATGCAAAATTTGCAGCGGTGGTTACAGCCCTCTGAAATTTTCACATAGCTATAATGGCGCGGCGTTAGTTTTAGGCCTGCTTCTGGCACCAGATGTGTGAAGGGGTCATGGGGTTGCGGTGCAGCTTTATGCACCTCGTTTACCACTTGCTCATATTGCTGTGGGCCAGTGACCGCTAGAACACCGGGGGTTACTTCGCGCACAGCACCTTCATCGACACCTAGGCAGCCGGTTACAATAACCTTACCGTTCTCGTTCATGGCTTCCTTGATTGCGTTAAAGCTTTCTTCCTTCGCGCTATCAATAAAACCGCAGGTGTTCACAATCACCACGTCAGAGCCTTTATACTCAGCGGCGATTTCATAGCCCTCAGAGCGTAGCTTTGTCAGGATGCGTTCGCTATCCACCAGCGCCTTGGGGCAGCCGAGGGAAACAAAACCAACTTTTGATGTGTGTGTCTGTGTCATGGAGCGGGCTTATACAGCGCCCGCCCCGTGGAATCCAGTGTAATTAAAGATACTCGGCATTTGCCCCTTAAAATATTGATTTAAAGGGGCTGGTTCGCGGCCTTTATCAGCCTTGTTTGCCGTTTAGGCGCTCCCGCACGCTTTGAGGAGCCGTAAGAGTGTGTTCAAGAATCACTTCCTCAGCTTCTTTGGCAGCAACAGAGGCGGTTTTTGTGCCTTCTTCCACTTCGCTCGCAATGCCCAGAATTGCCATATAAATCTCGGTTGGTTCACCAAGCACAGTCAGGCCAAAACGGTCGTGTGTGGCGGCAAGGTTGTTCCAGCTTTCACGAATTTCTGCCCAGAAGCCTTTTGTTTTATCCCAGTAAGTTAGGGCTGTGCTTGTATCAAAACTGTTGTCACGAATGTAGGTGTTGATCCCGATTTCATGCACCAGTGTTGCTGGTTCAGCGCCTGAAAGCACGACTTTGGCGTTATCTTGCTCGTGCACCCAGCCTTGTGGTGTGATGGCGTGCCGGTTACGGGCAACAATTACGTGATAATCGTCCCTTTTTGTGGCGTCCCTCCGGGGTAGGGGGCGTTTGCTTGGCGGCGATGTCCATGAGGAAACACCATTTTCATGGGACCATGCGGCCACTGCCGCGTAGCGCGGGGCATCATCCACCTGATAGACAATCTGGGCCCATTTACCCTTGCTGCCTGCTGCTGTAATTGTTTCTTTGTGCCAGATGTTTGCACCGTCATATGTTACAATCGACGTTGGCTCATAAATCCAGTCTTGCCGCCAGTGCTTTACGGGGAATGTGCTGCCGTCATCGTCCGACACCACCAAAATATGCTGAAGGCTGATAAAGTTCGGGCGGTCTTCAATCACGCGGACAATTTCATGTGCGCCTGTTTTGTAGCGGTCTTTTGGGGTATAGTTTTCTTGAAAAGCAACTGTTTCCTGAAAATCAAAAGTCACTTTAAAATCACCGGCCATTTTTATAATGGCGGACCTGTCTTCAGCATAAGTGCTGCTTTCAGCTGCTTTGATTATCTGTGTTTTTGGTGCATCTGCCACAGTTGTTGTGTTGCATGCTGCAGTGAACGTGAGCGTACCCAGCAGCATTACCTGTGCGATGTGTTGTTTAAAACGTGCCACGGTCATATGATTCATCCTAAGTTAATAATGATAATTACTTGCATTTATAATTCGAGTTATGTATTGGCCTTTTAATGAAACTAATAATCATTTGCAATAACTATTGCTTCAGGAAGCTTCTTATCATGACCCATTTATTCCATGCGCTATTAACAAGGCCTGTAAAGTTGACACTTTGCTCTGGTATTTCAATATTGGCGGTTGCTGCATCCGCCAAAGCAGATATGGCAGCAGCAGACATTACTGAAATTACTGTCAGTGCCACAAAAAACGCGGTGCCTGTTTTCTCTGTTCCAGCTTCTGTTAGCATTATCAGCAAGGAAGAGATTGATGATCTCGTCGTTTCTTCTGTGTCCGATATGTTTGAAAGCGTGCCCGGCGTGTTTTTTGATGGTGGCCCGCGCAGAACAGGCGAAGTGCCTGCTATTCGCGGTGTTCAGGGTGAGGGGGTTGTTATCCTTTTTGATGGTGTCCGCCAGAGCTTTCTGTCTGGCCATGATGGGCGCTTTTTTATTGAACCAGACCTTCTTAAATCGGCTGAGGTTGTACGCGGCAGCGGGTCTTCCCTTTATGGTTCAGGGGCTGTTGGTGGTGTTATTACATTTAATACCGTTGATGCTGCTGACTTGTTAAAAGAAGGCTCATCCTTAGGGTATCGCCTTTCTGGTGGATACCAGAGTGTACATGATGAATGGATGCAAAGTGCAGCCCTTTTTGGGAAAACGGATGATGGCTTTCTTGATGGTCTTGTGAGTTTCAGTTTCCGCAATTCCGGCGATATCAGCCTTGGTGATGGAAACAGCCTGCAGTCTGATGACAATATTGGTTCGGGCTTGGCCAAGGGCACCATTGCACCCACAGACGACCTGAAATTAACCTTTAGCTGGATGCGGTATGCAAATGATGCCGTTGAGCCAAACAATGGCATGGCTAACAATACAGGCGACCTGATGGATAAAGATATCAAAAGTGATACCTTCCGCATGGGCGGTATCTACAACCCGGATAGTAACCTGATTGATTTGTCTTTTGTTACTTTTATTAATAAAGCACACGTGAAAGAGGCAGACCTTGATACAACGCGTGTGATTAACCGCAAGGTTAAAACTACAGGCTTTTCCCTCGATAACCGTAGCCGGTTTGACCTTGCTCCTACCGCCCTTCTAACTTTTACATACGGCGGGGAATATTACCGCGATGAACAGGTTGGTACTGATACGGACACGGTTGAAGGAACACGCGGTGGTGTGCCGAATGCGGAAGCGGAAACTTTAGGCCTGTTTTTGCAAGCGGAATTCAAGGCAGAAACCGCATTAGGTGACTTTTATCTGGTACCGGGGCTACGCTATGACAGCTTTAAAAACAAACTTGATGACGGCAGCATGGAAACAAAGGAAAGCGCGACGTCACCCAAGGTTGCGCTCTCGTGGCAGCCGGTGCCGCAGGTGATGATCTACGGTAGTTACGGTGAAGCGTTTAGGGCGCCGTCATTCAATGAAATTTTTGCCGATGATGTGCATTTCACCATTCCGTTAGGCCCGGGCTTGGAAGCTTCTAATTTCTTTATTGCGAACACTGACCTAAGCGCCGAAAAATCAAAAACATGGGAAGTGGGCGCGGGTCTTGATTTTGCAAATCTGATGTTTGATGACGACAGGTTTGTGATTAAAGGGTCTTACTTTTCATCTGATGTAAATGATTTGATTGACCTTGAAGTGGATTTTGAATTTTCACCATCCTGTTTTGTACCAACAATACCGTTGCCATGTAGCGCAGGTACTAGCCGCAATATAAACACAGGCAGTGCGACACTTGACGGTATTGAAATAGAGGCTGTGTATGACAGTCAGTATTTCAAGTCGCTTGCTTCTTATTCAAGCGTGACAGGTAAAGACAGTGATAGCGGCGATTATGTTGGTATTTTATCACCAAACCGCTTTTTTGTTTCAGGGGAGTTTAAAGTGCCGTCCTTGTCAGCGCGGCTTGGTGCTCGCCTCACGGTCGCAAGTAAATTTGACAAAGTAAATGATAGCACAGAGGGACGCCCAAGCTATGAAACGCTGGATGTGTTTGCAGTATGGCAACCCAAGGGCACCCTTGACGGGCTTCGGGTCGATGCGGGTCTCGATAATATTACAGATGCTGCGGTGCAGTCTGTTTATGCAGGTGTGATTGACCCCGGTAGAAATGCAAAACTGCGTGTAAGCTGGACAGGTGCATTTTAATACACGGTCCGCAAAGTGACTTTATAGGGCCCCGCCACATGTTAGGCGGGGCTTTTATTATGGTTAGGCCCTCGCGTTAGAGAAAAATCTTGAAAGCCTGAGGGCCGAAAGATCGCGTGGCTTGTGGTTGGCAGCCATACGCTCAGACAGCAAACTTGCACCAGTACCCCGGCCAATGCCGCCGAGCATCATAAAACGCCGCTTTGAGCGCGGGCGGTACTGCCATGCCAGTTGCTGCTTTTGCTGTTCTGCCTTCAAAAAGGACAAAGCATCAGCAATAACATCGCTTTCATTTGTATAGGCACCAGATACAATCTGGTTTTCTACAAATTTAGCAAGGTCAGGTGTTAGATTTATGGAAGTATTTTTCATGACTAATCCCTCCTATCATGGGAGGGCATTATACATGAAATAGGCCGTTCAGACAAACGCAGGAGTTATTCAGCACCTACAAGGGCTTGGGCAAAATCGCGCGCGCTGAAGGGCTGTAGGTCCTCAATCGCTTCCCCCACGCCGATCGCGTGTACAGGCAGGCCAAATTTTTCGGCGCAGGCCACTAGTACGCCGCCTTTTGCGCTGCCATCAAGCTTGGTCATGATAATGCCGGTAATGTTTGCAAGTTTTTGGAACACTTCCACCTGATGCAGGGCGTTTTGGCCAGTGGTGGCATCCAGCACAATCACTGTATCGTGCGGGGCACCGTCCAGTTTTTTACCGATAACGCGGATCACTTTGGCAAGTTCTGCCATCAATTCCTCGCGGTTTTGCAGGCGGCCAGCGGTGTCGATCAGCAGCACATCAATATTTTCGCGCACGGCGCGGTCTACCGCTTCGAACGCAAGGGCTGCAGCTTCTGAACCAATCTCTTTCGTGACAACCGGCACGCCGTTCCTGTCACCCCACACCTGCAATTGCTCAACCGCTGCGGCGCGGAACGTGTCGCCCGCTGCCAGCATTACAGATTTGCCGTCGTCGCGGAATTTTTTTGCAAGCTTGCCAATAGTGGTGGTTTTGCCAGCGCCGTTCACCCCTGCCATTAAAATCACGTGTGGTTTGTTCGCGGGGTTTACGGTGAGGGGTTTTGCTACCGGCTCAAGAATTTTTTCAATCTCAGCGGCGAGAATATCTTTTACCTCGTCGCCGGTAATTTCCTTGTTGAAGCGGTCTTTCGAGAGGGCTTCGGTTAGTTTAGCCGCCACAGTAACACCTAGGTCTGTGGTGATCAGCAAGTCCTCAAGGTCTTCCAGTGTGTCTGCGTCCAGCTTTGCTTTGGTGAAAATATCTGTAATACCGCCAGAGATCGCCCCGGTTGATTTTTTCAGGCCGTCGCGCAAGCGCTGAAACCAGCCGCGTTTCCCGGCTTGTTGCTGCGTGGTCTCAACCGCTTCTACAGGCGGGGCAGGGGACGGTGTATTATGTTCCGCATCTGAAACGATAGTTGGTTCTGCAATAGCAGGCATTTCTGGTGGCATTTCTGGCGCTGATGGTTGCTCTTTAGGGGGTTCTTTGCCCTTCAAGCGCTGGAACCAGTTTTTTTTCTCCGTCATACGCCTAAATCCATTTACTTTATTACTGCGTGCATGGCCGTATTTGTGCCCGCCTTTAATATCACGTCTACTATATCGCCAGGGTTTACAGGTGTTTCAAGAGCAACAGGGATAAACTGCTCGGTGTGACCAGTTGCTTTTCCGTCACCGCTTGCGCGTTCGATCAACACTTGTGCTGGTTTGCCGGTGGATGCAGCAAACAGTTTTTCAACCTGTGCTTCACCGGCTGCACGTAAGCGGGCGGCGCGCTCTTTGCGTTCTGCCTTGGGCACTTTGCTCGGGATTTTGGCGGCAGGTGTGCCCTCGCGTTCGCTGTAGGGGAACACATGCAGCCATGTAAGGTTACAGTCTTCTATCAGTTTCAGGCTGTTCTCAAACATTGCTTCTGTCTCTGTTGGAAAACCGGCGATAATGTCAGCACCGTATACCATGTCGGGTCGGGCTTTGCTCACCCGGTCGCAGAATGCAATGGCATCCTCGCGCAGATGGCGGCGCTTCATGCGTTTTAAAATCATATTGTCGCCCGCTTGCAGGCTTAGGTGCAAGTGCGGCATCAGGCGCGTATCGCCGATGATGGCATCATACAGGGGTTCATCTACCTCGATACTGTCAATCGATGATATGCGCAGGCGCGGCAGGTCGGGCACCAGTTTCAGAATTTTCTGGGTGAGCGTACCCAGTGTGGGTTTACCGGGCAGATCTTCGCCGTAACTGGTGATATCAACACCCGTTAGCACCACTTCGTTATAGCCTTTGGCCACCAGCCGTTTGATCTGGTCTACCACCTCGCCCATGGCAACAGACCGGCTGTTACCGCGGCCATAAGGGATAATGCAAAATGTGCAGCGGTGGTTACAACCGTTCTGGATTTGCACAAAGGCGCGGGCGCGGTCCATCAGGCCGTCAATTAAATGCCCAGCGGTTTCTGTAACCGAGAAAATATCGTTCACTTGCACCCGCTCGAGCCCGTCAAGTTTTAAGCCAGCAAACGACTTAGCTTCCAGCTTTTCCTGATTACCCATCACGCTTGCCACTTCGGGCATGGCGGCAAAGCTTGCAGGGTCCACTTGGGCAGCGCAGCCCGTTACAATGATAGGTGTATCTGGCCGCTCACGCTTCATGCGGCGAATGCTTTGGCGTGCTTGGCGAGTGGCCTCTGCTGTTACAGCACAGGTGTTAACAATGATCATATCATTAAGGCCAGCGTCTTCCGCGTGGCGGCGCATCACTTCGCTCTCATAGGTATTGAGGCGGCAACCGAAAGTGACAATGTCGAGGTTTTTACTCATAGGCTGCACTCGCCAGTGTACACCAGTTCAGCAGGGCCTGCCATTTGAACGGTACCATCTGCCAGCCATTCAACAAGCAAGTCTCCGCCGTCAAGCCGGACAGTTGCCTTGCGGTCAATCAGGCCGCGCCGGGTGGCTGCCACAACACTGGCGCAAGCGGCAGTCCCGCACGCTTCTGTAATGCCAGCGCCGCGCTCCCACACCCGGAGGCGTATAATATTGCCGTCAAGTAGTTCCGCTACCGAAACGTTCGCGCGTTCAGGGAACAGGGCGTCGTGCTCAAGTTCTGGCCCAAAGGTAGAGAGGGCAACCGATTCTACATCATCCACAAAAAAGACAGCATGGGGGTTGCCCATATTCACGCAGCCCGGTGTACCAAGTGTGCCAACATCTGTGCCATGTGTGCCTGTATTTGTGCCAAAACTATGCACAATTGTGTCTGTTGGGCTTTCGTGTGCCAGCGGTATCTCGTCCCAGTTCAGTCGGGCAAGCCCCATATTCACACGGATGCCATTTTCAGCAGTTTCAGCTGTTAAAATTCCGGCGTCGGTTTCGATGGTGATTTGCTGTTGCCCTGTTTCAGAGAGAATCAGTTTGCCAATACATCTTGTAGCATTACCGCAGGCGCCCACACGGCTGCCGTCAGCGTTCCAGATTTCCATAAAGACATCAGCGGTTGTAGACGGGCGCATAATGATAAGCTGATCGCAGCCAATACCGCGCCGCCGGTTCGCAATGATGCTGGCGCGTTCTGGGTTTACGGCGAATTCACACATGCGGGCATCCACCACGACAAAATCATTGCCGAGTCCGTGCATCTTTATAAAGGGCCATATGTCAAAACTGGTGCTCATGGCCTGCTTATATGGGGGATGCAGGCGAAGAGTCTATGCTTTACTCACCACACTTGATGCTATTTTAAACTTTTTTCATCTGACTAGGGGATTAAAGGTGACAGCGACACCTCTTCACAAGTAGAAGGAGGGTATGAAAAAAATTATTATTCACATGGGTCTGCATAGAACTGCCTCCACAATGCTGCAAACCCAATTAAAGGCAGTTAAAAAGCCCCTCAAAGTGCTGGCGACAGAGTTACTTCTGCGCGAGGACATGGAGGCCAATCCCGCTTTTGATATGCGGCGTTGGCACAGGGGAGGCTTTTTGGGTAGCAGGCTGATGTCGGGCCTTGTCTCGCGCGAGAGTTCGTTTGCACATTCCGTGAATAGTTTGCCGGGATGGCGTATTATTATCAGCGACGAAAACCTTGTAGGCACGATGCCGGGTATTAAAGCGGGCCTTGGTGGTGGATCAAAGTTTTATCCGCAATATGCAAAATTTGTGGCCGGGCTCAAGCGGCTTGATAAATATGCAAAAGTTTATCCGCGCTTGGTTGTGCGGCGGCAGGATGGCTTGCTCGAATCAATATATGCGTTTCGGGTTGCGCGCGGGCTAACGCTTGATTTTCCTGATTTTGTTAAAAGCTTTGGTGCTTGTACGTTTGATTTTAACCCGTTTGCAGAAGCATTGTTGCCTTTTGGTATTCGTGCTGAAATAGCGGTTATTGAAAACTGGCAAAAGGCTGATAATTTTGCTGCAGCAGCACTGGCTTTTATGGGTGCAGAAACGCCTGTTAAACCTTTGGCCGGGCGCGGTAATCGCAGGCTTGGCGTAAAAAGTCTGCAACTTGTTCTCGCGCTTAACCGCCTGAAATTACTGCCAGACCAGGTGGAGCGTAAAGAGAAGCTGTTTCCAGCCCTTGATGAGGCAGAAAAAGCAGGGGCCGACGTGATGAACACATTAACGGCTATGCCGCTGACCAAAGAACAGCTTGCAAGCATCAAGGCCCATATTGGGGAAAACCATGCTGTGACCTTTACTGACAGTGATAGAGAAGCGTTTCTCGCTGACCTTAAACAGGCAAATCACCGTTTCCTTGTGCGCCCTGAAGTGAAAGCAAAAGCTAATATCTGGCTTTAAAGCTGCTTTTGATAATTGGCCCGGAAAACTCTACCAGCAAAATATTTACCAAAGGACATGAGCGCTTTCAGGAGCGTTCCTGTCCATTTTGGCAAGGCTAGGGTATGTGCCGTGAAACAGCCAGCCTACGAATAAAGTATCATCTAAACCCTATCATGATTTTAGACAGCACCTTGAGCTTGTCAAAGTGCTGGTAAAGCTGTGACTATAGGTGCGCTTTCTGCTATTTCCTTAAGAAAAGATCAGGGGCAGAATAAAGTAGCATACGCTTGAAACCGCAAAGGTGCCAAGTACGTTGAGCCATAAGCCAGCCCTTACCATTTGCGGTATTTTTATTTGGCCAGTTGCAAAAACAACAGCATTCGGTCCTGTTGCAACAGGCAGCATGAAAGCACAGCTTGCCGCCATTGCCGCAGGCGCCGCCAGAAAAATGGGGTCCAGATCAGCGCTAACCGCAAGGGCACCAAGAACAGGTACAAAGGCGGCTGTTGTCGCCGTATTGCTGGTGAGCTCGGTCAAGAAGGTAATAAGGGCAACAGTTGCGAGCATAATGATAAAGAGCGGTGCATTGCCGATTGCGGCCATGCTTTCGCCGAGCCAAAGGGCCAGACCAGTTGCTTTAATGGCAGCGGCGATACTAAGGCCGCCCCCAAATAGTAAAATTACACTCCAGGGCAGGCCAACAGCGCTTTCCCAGTCAAGTAGCATGCCGCCTTCACGTTTGCAGCCGGAGGGGATTAAAAACATGGTAAGCGCAGCGCCCACAGCGATATGCATATCTTGCAGGTTAGCAACAAAAGGCAATATGTCTATCAGAGGTTGCCACGTGACCAAAACTTGCCTGAAACACCACAAAAACGCCATGCTGCTCATCACAAAAGCAACCCGTTTTTCGGGTTTATTCATAGCACCCAGCGCTTTAAGTTCGTCTTGCACTACTGAGCCGCCACCCATAAGCAGGTGGGCTTCAAAACGAAAGCAAATACGCGTTAATACAAGCCATGCAAGGGGCACCATTACCAGAACTACAGGAACACCAAAAGCCATCCATTCAATGAATAGAATTTCCCGCCCGGTTGTTTGCTCAATAAACCCTTTTACAAACAGGTTAGGCGGCGTTCCAATATAGGTACCAAGCCCACCGATGGAAGCAGCCCACGCACAGCCAATAATAAGGGCAACCGTAAAGCGGTGACCATGAGCTTTATTGCCGAGGATAGTTGTCGCTACTGTCAGGGCAATAGGCACCAGCATAAGTGTGGTAGCCGTGTTTGATATCCACATGGACAGAAGTGCGCTTGCTGCCATAAAGCCAGCTATTAGGGCATAAGGGTGGTCACCAACGCGCGCCAAAATGTTAAGGGCAATCCGCCTGTGTAATTGCCACTTTTGCATGGCCATAGCCGCAATAAAGCCGCCGAGGAGTAGAAAAATAACAGGTTCAGCGTACGGGAGTGAGGCTTCCTTGCTGCTGGTTATGTTAAGAAGCGGCAAAAGTATGAGCGGCAGGAGACTGGTTGCAGGTACGGGAATGGCTTCGGTTGCCCACCAGCAGGCAATGAACAAGCTGGCTGCTACCGTTTTCCATGCAATATCGGGCATGCCTTCTGGTGCCGGTGTCATCAGAACAATAGCAAATAATACGGGGCCTAAAATAAGGCCAATGTTTTGGTAAAGTGCGCGGCCTGTGCCTGCATCTGTGGTATTCACGGTTCCCTCCCCTATAGTCCAAGTCTCTTTGGAGTATAGGGAAAAAAAACGGATGTGAAGTTATTTCGGGGTAGGTATTGCTGATTGGCTAATTTATTCTATTATCGAGAACCAATATGCTAATTTATTCTGGATATTTATAGCATGTGGTGATGAAGCGGGGTCGAACTATGAACTGGTATGGCAGAAAAGTAGAGCCAGAAACCAAGAGGGAGCTTGATTCGGTTTATCAGGCACAGCTGAATATTATCAGCCTTGTTATTTGTTCTTATTACACGTTCATATCGATTTCCCATGTGCTTGTGCTTGAGGCAGATATTTTCTGGCCTATTTTTACGACCTCGGTTTTGACAGCAGTTACAGCACTGGCTGTTAACCTGTTACTCCGGTTAAAACGAATTACGGCAGACCAGTGCCATAAAGCTTTTATACCCATTGGACTTTTTGCGCTCACGACCGTTTACACCCATGTATTCACTGGCGGTAACCAAATGGAGCTTATGAGTGCGATCCTGATACTGTATGGTTTTGGCTTCGTTACGTTATCGCCTGTCCTTTATTATGCATTTACGGGCATTGCTGTTTTATTGTACTTGTTGGCTCTTGCTGTTTTACCCGGTGATTATGCCTTACATTTTATGTTTGTGTTAATTGCAGCGCTTGCGCTCAGTGTGATGGGCTTTAACCTTCGATATATTACCCTTTATAAGTGGGTTAAGCTTTCTCTGGTTAATAAGCAAAGAACCCAAAGCCTTGCAGCTACATCAAAACAGTTGCGCGAAAAAATGGCTGAATTACAGCAAGCAAATGCGGCAAGGGATGTTTTTCTGGCAAATGTAACGCATGAACTTAGAACGCCGCTGACAGGCGTGATGGGCATGCTGGACCTGCTCGAGGATACCGGCCTTGAAGGCGACCGCAACCTGCTTGTGACAACAGCAAAGAAAAGCGCGATACACTTGATGCATATTGTGAATGACCTGCTGGATTTGGCGCAACTTGACGCAAAAAAGCTGGCACTTAGGCCGCGCACCATTGATGTGGTTACGATCACCCGTGATGTGGTTGAAAGCCTGCGCGGTCAGGCTCAAGCAAAAGGGATAGCGCTAGATTTTATTTTGCCGCAAGACAAAGCCATTTATGTCCATGCAGACGGTATGCGTATTAGCCAAATTCTTTTTAACTTAATGGGGAATGCAGTCAAATTTACGGATGAAGGCAGCGTACTTGTTTATCTTGTATGGACACCAGCGGAAGCAAGGCCTGAGCAAAAGAAAGATCAATTGGTTTGGCATATAGCGGATACAGGCCCTGGTATTCCGGAAGAAAAATCTTTGGCGATCTTTGAGCGTTTTGAACAGGTGGATTCTGCGGCAACGCGTGCAAGCTATGGTACAGGCCTTGGGCTTGCCATAGTTCATGAACTTTTAGACCTGATGCAAGGGTCTGTCTCGTTGAAAAGCGAAATAGGCAAAGGCTCTATATTCACCGTGACACTTCAATTGGATTCAGCCGAGCCTGAACTTGCTGACCAGAAAGCCAGTAAAGCGGTGGCTTATGATGATGCACTATATGCAGAACTGGGCCTAAGGGTGCTGCTCGCAGAAGATAATGAGATTAATCAGGTGCTTATTTCTCGTATTTTAGGTCAGTTTGGTATGGAAGTGTCTATCGTATCAAACGGGGAAGAGGCGGTTCAGGCCCTTAGTGACAGTGAAGAACCTTTTGACCTGATTTTTATGGATGCTCAGATGCCTGTGATGGACGGTATAACAGCAGCCCGTGTTATTAAGGCAAAGTTTACATCTTCCCCGCCAATCATTGCGATGACGGCTAATACAAGCATGGAAGATATTGCAGATTACAAATCTGCGGGCATGGCGGGAGTTATTGCAAAGCCTATTGATCTGAATCAGTTTAGGTCAATCATTATGCAGGTGTTGCAACAGAAAGATAGTAAGCCATAGCCTTTCTAAAGGGTTAGTCAGGGCTGCTTTTACTTGACTTGGTGCGGTTATTGCCATAAACAGCCTTCGCTTCCCGTGGAAGAAACAATTCAGCATGCGTCTTTAATGGTTCGCCCTGAGATGCCCACCAGTTAGCGAGTTTCGCCCACTGGTGTATTTTTGCTTGGATTAGCTTTCAAGGGGTAACGGTTTGAAATAGAATGCTTTTTTAAAGGGTAATAACCTTAATGTTTGATAGCCTTTCGGATAAACTGAGTGGCATTTTTGATGGCCTGAAACGTCGTGGTGCCTTAAAGGAATCAGATGTTACAGCAGCTATGCGGGAAGTGCGCATTGCGCTGCTTGAAGCAGATGTTGCGCTACCGGTTGTTAAAGATTTCATTAAAAAAGTATCTGAAAAGGCAGTTGGCAGCACGGTTCTGAAATCAGTAACCCCCGGCCAGCAGGTTATTAAGATTGTTAACGATGAACTGATCGCCATGCTCGGTTCTGAAGCCAGTACCATCAACACCCTTGGTGTGCCGCCAACCGCTATCCTGATGGTGGGTTTGCAAGGTTCTGGTAAAACAACCACCACCGCTAAAATAGCAAAACGCCTGACCGAAAAAGACAAGCTTAAGGTGATGATGGCATCCCTTGATGTGCGCCGCCCGGCAGCACAAGAACAGCTTAAAATTCTTGGTGAACAGATCGGTGTTAAAACACTGCCTATCATAAACGGCCAGATGCCGGTTGATATTGCACGTAGGGCAATGGACGCTGCGCGGTTGCAGGGTTTTGACGTTGTGCTGCTGGATACGGCGGGGCGTTTGCACATTGACCAAAGTCTGATGGCAGAAGTCGTGGCGGTGCGTGATGCTACCCACCCTGTAGAAACGCTGCTGGTTGCGGATAGTCTTACCGGGCAGGATGCCGTTAATGTTGCGAAAGAATTTGACGCGCAGGTTGGTATTACGGGCGTTGCGCTTACACGGATGGACGGCGATGGCCGTGGTGGTGCGGCGCTTTCCATGCGTGCGGTTACCGGCAAACCGATCAAGCTTGCGGGATACGGCGAGAAAATGGATGCGCTTGAGGATTTCCATCCCGAGCGTGTAGCAGGCCGTATTCTTGGCATGGGCGATGTTGTTAGCCTTGTTGAAAAAGCGGCTGCAACAATCGAACAGGCTGACGCTGAAAAAATGGCCAAGAAAATGGCCAAGGGTGAGTTTGATCTTGATGATCTCAGGAGCCAGCTTCAGCAAATGTCCAAACTGGGCGGCATGAAGGGCGTGCTTAACATGCTTCCGGGTATCGGGAAGATGAAAAGTGCCATCAACCAATCAGGTATGGATGATAAAGTTTTTAAACGTCAGGAAGCAATTATTTCTTCCATGACGACAATGGAGCGGAAAAAACCACAGGTTATAAATGCCTCACGCAAAAAGCGGATTGCCGCTGGTGCAGGTGTTGGTGTGCCTGAGGTGAATAAGCTTCTTAAAATGCATATGCAGATGGCCAAAATGATGAAAAAAATGTCCAGAATGGGCAAAGGTGGCCGGATGCCGGGACTGCCCGGTGGTATGGGTGGCATGATGGGCGGTATGCCCGGCGGCCTTCCCCCCGGATTTGATAAACTGCTCAAATAGAGCGACCTAACTATCCCTTAAGGGATTAACCAACTTGAGAATATTTCCGGCACGGTGCTGGAAATCTGAAAGGAACTTAAAATGGCACTAGCAATTCGTCTCGCCCGTGGCGGCGCAAAAAAACGTCCTTACTACCGTATCGTTGTGGCTGATACGCGCGCACCACGTGATGGTAAATATATTGAAAAAGTAGGCGCCTATAACCCTATGCTGCCAAAGGACGACGAAAACCGCGTTACGCTTCTTGAAGACCGTATTAAAGAGTGGATCGGTAAAGGTGCAAAACCTTCTGACCGCGTTGAGAAGATTTTGGGTAAAGCTGGTATTGTTGAAGTGAAAGCCCGCAATAACCCGAATAAAGGTAAGCCTGGTCAGAAAGCCGTTGACCGGATTGAAGAGAAAAAAGAAAAAGCAGAAGCTGCCGCCGCCGCTGAAGCTGAGGCAAAAGAAGCCGCTGCTGCCGCTGCTGCCGCTCCAGCACCAGCTGAAGAGCCTGCTGCAGAAGAAGCACCAGCAGAAGAAGTTACTGAGTAAAACCTCAGTTTTTCTGGCAACCGGAGTTTGGAAATGGCTGCCACGGATCAAACAGAACGCCAGCAAGCTGGTGTTGAAGGTGACTGGATATGTGTGGGGGCTTTTGCTGGTTCCCACGGTGTCAAAGGCGATGTGCGCCTAAAGTCCTTTACGGAAGATCCTGCCGCCATTTTTTCCTATACGGAAATACACAAGGGGCCGACCGGCCCCTTGCTGCGTTTTAAAAAACTGCGCGACAGTAAAGAAGGTTTTATTGTGCGTGTTGAAGGGCTTTTAACACCCGAAGATGCCCAAGCCCTAAGTGGCACCAAGCTTTATGTCAGCCGCGCAGCGTTTGCAGAGCATGCAGATGATGATGAATTTTATCTTGCCGACCTTATTGGTCTAAGGGCAATAGATGAAGACGGTATAGATATTGGTTTTGTGCGGGCAGTGGAAAACTTCGGTGCGGAAGACCTGCTGGAACTGGTGCTGCCCGAGCCAATAAAAGGCCTTGGCCGCTATATATATGTGCCCTTCAGGAAGGCTTTTGTGCCTGAAGTGGCGCTTGGCGCAGGGACCGTTTCAATTGCCTTTAAAGAATGGCAAAAAACCCAGGTGAGCGAACGCGATGGGGCTGATGAAGTATGACACAGCCATCCTTTACAGCACAGGTGTTGACCATCTTTCCTGACATGTTTCCGGGCACCCTTGGACAGTCGCTTGCAGGGAAAGGCTTAAATGACGCGAAATGGGCGCTAAAAACGCTGGACATTCGCGATTTTTCGAGCGATAAGCACCGCTCGATTGACGATACCCCCGCGGGCGGTGGCCCCGGCATGGTAATACGAGCCGATATTTTGGGTAAAGCTATTGATGCTGCGAAGGCAGATGCTGAACCAAAATGGCCTCTGGTGTATATGTCCCCGCGTGGACGCCGGTTTGATCAGGCGGAAGCACAGCGGTGGAAAGAGGCAGGCGGTGTTACCATACTTTGTGGTCGCTTCGAAGGCGTTGATGAGCGCGTTCTTGAGGCCCGTGAAGTGGAAGAAATTAGTGTCGGCGATTTTGTGCTGTCAGGCGGTGAGCCAGCAGCACTGGTGATGCTGGACGCAGTGATACGCTTACTCCCCGGTGTGATGGGTGAGGCTGGGACACTGGATGAAGAGAGTTTTGAAGACGGGCTTCTTGAATACCCACACTATACCAGACCTCAGGTTTGGGAGGGACGAGAGATACCCGAGGTGCTTACAAGTGGGCACCACAAAAAAATCGCCGAGTGGCGGCGTGAAAAACGAGAAGAGCTAACGCGTATACGCCGGCCTGATATGTGGTCGACCTATGTACGGGAAAAGTAGAAAAGGTAAAGACCGATGAATATTATTGAGAAACTTGAACAAGAACAGATTGAAAAGCTTACTGAAGGCAAAACTGTTCCAGAATTTGCAGCCGGTGACACTCTGCGCGTTGACGTGAAAGTACGTGAGGGCGAGCGTGAGCGTATTCAGGCATTTGAAGGCGTGTGCATTGCGCGTTCAAACAAGGGTATCAACTCCAACTTCACAGTACGTAAGCTTTCTTACGGTGAAGGTGTTGAGCGTGTATTCCCACTTTATGGCCCTTCCGTTGACAGTATTACTGTTGTACGCCGTGGTAAAGTTCGCCGTGCGAAACTATATTACCTACGTGGTCGTACTGGTAAGGCAGCCCGTATTGTTGAAAAGAAAGATTTTAACCGCGGTTAAATCTTTTTGAAATAATATTTCAATCTTTGGCTGTCTGACAATATTTTGTTGTGCAACGCCATCGATGACATTAAAGAGCGGGGGCGAGAAATTCTTGTCCCCGTTTTTTTTGGTCATGGATATTGAGCGCAGGTTTGTGTGGATATGGTTGAGGTTGATAATTTCCGATATGCTTGGCGGCAGGCTGTTAAAGCAGATATCCCTGTCTTGAAAGGTATCATGGAAGCATCAATCTTGCAGCTGATGAATGAGTTTCTGACACCAAATCAGGTTCGGGCCTCATTTGAGGTCATGGGCCTTGATACACAGCTTATAGAGGATGGCACCTATTATGCCATTCTTGAAGGTGATGAGATTATAGGGTGTGGTGGCTGGTCTGCCAGACAAACACTATACGGCGGCGACCAGACTAAGGGCCGTGATGCCCGTATGCTAAACCCTGAAACTGATGCTGCGCGTATCAGGGCTATGTATACGCATCCGAACTATAAGCGCCGGGGTGTTGGTCGTATGACCTTAGCGCTGTGTGAAGCAAAAGCACATGCAAAAGGGTTTGCCTGTTTTGAGTTAATGGCCACGCTGGCTGGTAAAGAGTTATATCAGGTGTGTGGTTATGAAAACGTGGAAGAAGAGACTGTTAAAACGTCTGCCGGGATTTTAGTCCCGCTGGTTAAAATGAGAAAATGGGCCTGATTGGCCTTTTGCTGCTGTTGGGGCTGGAAAGCTAGGCTCTGACCTGAGAGATGGAAACGCTGGAGTAATATTATGCCAAAAACTATGTATGATAAAATATGGGAAAACCATGTTGTTGAAGACAGAGGTAACGGCGTTGCGCTTCTCTATATTGATCGCCACCTCGTGCATGAAGTAACCAGCCCGCAAGCCTTTGAAGGGCTTAGGCAGTCTGGCCGCACAATTCACCGGCCTGACAGCATAATTGCAGTGCCTGACCATAATGTGCCGACAAAAGACCGGCATTTACCAAACCCTGACCCTATGTCCACAGCGCAGCTTAAGGCGCTTAGTGAAAATGTGGCAGAGTTTGGCCTTGATTATATCCCGATGGATGATATCCGGCAGGGTATCGTTCATGTGATTGGGCCAGAGCAGGGCTTTACCCAGCCGGGTGTTACACTGGTGTGCGGTGACAGCCATACCTCTACGCACGGTGCTTTTGGGGCGCTGGCGTTTGGTATTGGCACGTCTGAGGTAGAGCACGTAATGGCAACCCAGACATTACAGCTTAAAAAATCTAAAAATATGCGGGTTACTGTAACCGGCGAATTGCCTGAAGGCTGCTCTGCAAAGGATGTGGCGCTTGCGATCATCGGCGCAATTGGCACGGGCGGCGGTACAGCGCAGGTTATTGAATATGCGGGCCCTGTTATTGAAGGCTTGTCTATGGAAGGTCGCATGACGCTGTGCAATATGGCGATTGAAGCAGGCGCGCGCGCTGGCCTTGTAGCACCAGACGAGAAGACCTTTGAATATTTGAAAGGCCGCCCATATGCCCCAAAAGCCGGGCAGTGGAACAGTGCTGTTTCTTTCTGGGAAGGCCTGAAGACCGATGAAGGTGCCGTCTTCGACCGTGAAGTCGTGATTGATGGCAGCGAGATTGCCCCGCTTGTGACATGGGGTACAAGCCCAGAGGATGTAGTGCCTATTACAGGCACTGTGCCGATGGTTGCCTCGTTCAGTGATCCTGCAAAACGGGAATCTGCAGAGAAATCTCTTGTCTATATGGGCTTGCGTGAAGGCCAGCCTATGACAGAGGTTCCTGTAGACCGTGTGTTTATTGGTAGCTGCACCAATAGCCGTATCGAGGATATTCGTGCGGCAGCGGCTGTTATTAAAGGCAGGAAAGTATCTAGTCGGGTGATTGAAGCTTTGGTGGTGCCAGGCTCTGGCCTTGTGAAAGAGCAAGCTGAAGCAGAAGGCCTTGATAAAATTTTGATCGAAGCGGGCTTCCTGTGGCGCGAACCGGGCTGCTCTATGTGCCTTGCTATGAACCCTGATAAAGCGGGGAAAGGTGAACATGTGGCCTCAACCAGCAACCGTAACTTTGTGAGCAGGCAAGGGCCGGGTGCCCGCACCCATCTTGTGAGCCCCGCTATGGCTGCGGCCGCTGCAATTGCAGGCCATTTTGTTGATGTTCGCAAGTTCTAGGGAAAGGAATACTGGTGGAGAAGTTTACTAAAATAACGTCAATCGCAACACCGTTCCCACGTGTGAATGTTGATACAGATATTATTATTCCGGCAAAACACTTGAAGTCTATCAAGCGTACTGGGTTTGGCGAATTTGCCTTTGAGTCAGTTCGTTATGACAGTGACGGCAACTTGTTAAAGGATAATATTTTCGACGGCGCAAAATATAAAGGCGCGAAAATACTGATAGCGGGCGATAATTTCGGTTGTGGGTCCAGCCGCGAGCATGCGCCGTGGGCTATTTCAGAGCTTGGTTTTCGCTGTATCATTGCGCCAAGCTTTGCTGATATTTTTGCCGGCAACTGCGTTAAAAACGGCATTTTAACCATTGCCTTGCCACCTGAACAGGTGGATGCGCTTGTAATTGCAGCAGAAGCGGGCCAAAGCATTGTGGTTGATCTTGATGACCAGACGGTAAGCTGCGGTAACGCACACTATGAATTTGATTATAGCCCGTCGCATAAGGAAATGCTGTTGAACGGCCTTGATGAAATTGGCCAGACTTTGCAGGCAAAACCGGCGGTCGTGTCTTATGAGAGTAAACGTAAACTGATGACGCCGTGGCTGTTTAGGGATTAGGCGAGTTAGGGAATTTCATGACTACATATAAAATAATGTTATTGCCGGGTGATGGTATCGGCCCCGAAATTATGGCGCAGGTTCGCCGTGTTATGACATGGGTTGAAGGCACATACGGTGTTAGCTTTGATATTACTGAAGGTCTTATCGGGGGCTGTTCATACGATGCTTACGGCGACCCGTTTACAGATGAAGCGCTTGCAACTGCAAAAGCGTCTGACGCCATTGTTATGGGCTGTGTTGGTGGCCCTAAGTGGGACGGTAAAACTGCCTATGATAAGCGTCCAGAAGCTGGCCTCTTGAAGCTCCGGAAACAGCTTGACCTGTTCGCTAACCTAAGACCTGCGATGTGTTTTGATGCGCTTGCTGATGCTTCAAGCCTGAAACGCGAATTTGTAGCCGGGCTGGACATTCTTTTTGTGCGTGAACTGGCAGGTGGTGTTTATTTTGGTGAACCACGCGGTATTGAAGATTTGCCGGGCGGGGGCCGTGTTGGCATTAATACCCAGCGCTATGAAGATTGGGAAATTATTCGTATTTCCCGCGTTGCTTTCGAAATGGCCCGCAAACGCGGAAGCCGCGTTCACAGTGCCGAAAAGGCCAATGTGATGGAAGCAGGCTTACTTTGGCGCGAGGAAGTAACCAAACTGCATGCTGCAGAATATAGTGATGTGAAGCTTGAGCATATTCTGGCTGATAACTGTGCAATGCAGCTTGTAAAAGCACCTAAGCAGTTTGATGTGATTCTGACAGATAACCTGTTTGGTGATATTCTGTCGGACGCTGCTGCCATGCTAACGGGTTCCCTTGGTATGTTGCCGTCTGCGTCACTTGGTGATGGCGGCCCGGGCCTTTATGAGCCCGTACATGGTTCTGCGCCTGATATTGCAGGCAAAGGCATTGCAAACCCTATTGCGGCTATCCTTAGCTTTGCTATGGCCCTCAGGTATTCGCTGGATATGGGGGACGCTGCAGATAAAATTGAAACGGCGGTTTCTGCAACACTTGAAGCGGGACTGCGGACTGGTGACTTAATGAGCGCAGGTATGACAGAGGTTGGCACCATCGGTATGGGTGACGGTATTCTGAACGCACTTGGTTAATTTAATAGAAGATTTTTTATAGGCCCAAAGGGCCTTTCTACCCACAGGAGAGTAAAATGGGTTTTCGTGTCGCTGTTGTCGGTGCGACTGGTAATGTCGGTCGTGAAGTATTGAATATCCTTGCAGAACGTGATTTTCCAGCAAGTGAAATTATTGCGATTGCATCACGAAAGTCTATCGGCCAAACCGCCATGTACGGCGATAAAGAGCTGAAAGTTGTAGCACTTGATACCTTTGACCCAAAAGGGGTTGATATTGCTTTATTTGCGGCAGGCTCTGGTGTTGCGAAAGAGTATGCACCCAAGTTTGGTAAGGCTGGCTGTGTTGTTATTGATAATTCATCCCATTATCGGATGGACCCTGATGTACCACTGGTGGTACCTGAGGTAAATCCTGATGCTCTGAAGGATTTCGCAAAGAAAAACATCATTGCGAACCCAAACTGCTCAACAGCACAGATGCTGGTTGCGCTAAAACCTTTGCATGATGCAGCGACAATCAAACGGGTTGTGGTTTCTACCTACCAGTCTGTGTCAGGTTCAGGGAATGCTGCCATGGACGAGCTGTTCACGCAGACACGGGCGATTTTTGTGAACGACCCAATTGTGAAAGAGGTTTATACAAAGCAGATCGCCTTTAACGTGATCCCGCATATTGATGTCTTTATGGACGACGGCTACACCAAAGAAGAATGGAAGATGGTCGCTGAAACGCACAAGATGCTTGACCCTAACATCAAGCTTACAGCAACAGCGGTGCGTGTGCCGGTATTTGTTGGCCATTCTGAAGCGATCAATATTGAATTTGAAAAGCCCCTTTCAGAAAAAGATGCGCGCAAGATTCTGCGTGAGGCGCCGGGCTGTCTGGTTATTGATAAGCGCGAAGATGGTGGTTATATTACCCCGATTGAATGTGTGGGTGATTTTGCGACCTATATCTCCCGTATTCGGGAAGATAAAACGGTTGATCACGGCCTTAATATCTGGGTTGTTTCAGATAACCTTCGCAAAGGTGCGGCCCTTAATGCTGTGCAGATTGCAGAATCTCTCCTTAATCAAGGCTTGCTGAAAGTTTCATAAAGCTTGATACAAAATGTAAGGTTAAAAGGCTCAAGGTTGATACTTTGGGCCTTTTTCTGTTTCATACAGGCAGCCTACTGGTACTTTTGGGTCAGGGGTATATAATGAAGGCTGGTAATTTATAGACAGGCAATGTGGGGACAAAAAATGAAAATAGGGATGACACGTTTTAAAGGTTTGGCGTTTGGTTGTAGCTGCATGGCATTGCTGGCAGCGTGCGGTGAAGAAAAGGCAGTAATGCAAGATGCCCCCTTAACTGTTGCTGACGCAGCAGCGTTTATGGAGGATGCAGAAACACAGTTGTCTGAGGCAGGCCAGCATCTGGAACGGCTTTCATGGGTGAATGCCAATTTCATTACATATGACACCAATATGCTTGTTGCAAATGCGGATGAAGACTTTATCAAGCTTTCTGTGTCGCTTGCAAATGCGGCTAAAAAATACCAAGGGCTTGATATGCCCGCTGATCTTGCACGCAAGTTTGAAAAACTAAAGCAAACTATGGTTCTGCCCGCTCCTGAAGATGCGGCCAAAACAGCGAGCCTTGCGCGGATCAAGGCAGACCTTACGGCGACCTATTCAACTGGTAAGGTCGCGATGGAAGGCGAAGAGAAAACCCTAGGAGATGTATCTGACATTATAGCTAGTGATCGCACCCCCGAACGCCTGCTTGCTGCATGGGATGGCTGGCGCAAGGTTTCTGTACCTATGAAAAGCGACTATGCTGAAATGGTTGCGATCGCGAACGAAGGTGCCAAAGAGCTAGGGTATGCCGATGTGGGCGCTATGTGGCGCGCAGGCTATGATATGGACCCTGATGAGTTTGCAAAAGTTGCGGACAAACTTTGGGACCAAGTGAAGCCGCTTTACACAGCCTTGCATTGTTATGTGCGGGCAGAACTGTCTGATTATTACGGCGACAGGGTTGTGGCTGATGCAGGCCCAATACCCGCCCATTTGCTTGGCAACATGTGGGCGCAGGCATGGGGTAACATATACCCGCTTGTAAAACCAGAAACCAGTGCAAGCGGGGTTGATGTAACGGCGGCTCTTAAAGAAAAGGGTTATGACGCTATCAAGATGGTAAAAACCGGGGAAGGCTTCTTTTCGTCGCTTGGGTTTGAGCCACTGCCTGATACATTTTGGGAACGGTCACTCTTCACCAAACCAGAAGACCGCGAGGTTATTTGCCATGCATCGGCGTGGGACCTAGATGGTAAAAATGATGTACGTATCAAGATGTGCACCAAGGTGAATGATGTGGATTTCACAACGGTACACCACGAACTGGGACACAACTATTACCAGCGCGCATACCAGAACAACACTTACCTGCATTTGACAGGTGCCAATGACGGTTTTCATGAAGCGATCGGCGATATGGTCGCCCTTTCAATAACGCCAGAGTATTTGCAGAAAATTGGCCTGATCAGCGACGTGCCGCCAGAAGAAGCGGACATTGGCCTCCTGATGAAACGTGCACTTGATAAAGTGGCCTTCCTGCCGTTTGGGTTGATGGTAGATAAATGGCGCTGGCAGGTATTTTCCGGCGAATTGACACCAGAAAATTATAATGATGGCTGGTGGAAACTAAGGGAGGAATATCAAGGTATTAAGGCGCCAAATGATCGCCCAGCAGATGCATTTGACCCCGGTGCCAAGTTCCATATTCCCGGTAATACGCCTTATATGCGTTATTTTCTGGCGCATATCCTGCAATTCCAGTTCCATAAAGCTGCATGCGAGCAGGCTGGGTGGGAAGGCCCGTTGCACCGCTGTTCTATATACGGCAATAAGGAAGTGGGCGATCGCTTTAAGGCAATGCTGGAGATGGGGGCATCGAAGCCTTGGCCAGAAGCCCTTGAAGCCTTTACTGGTTCACGCGAGATGGATGGTAGCGCCGTTGTTGCCTATTTTGCGCCCCTTAAACAATGGCTGGATAAACAGAATGAAGGCCGTACATGCGGTTGGTAGCGAGTGATTTATGGATGATATAATACCAAGGCGCAGCGCGCTTTTTATGCCAGCGTCGAACGAACGGGCGCTTGAAAAAGCAAAAAGCCTGCCCTGTGATGTGGTGATCTTTGATCTTGAAGATGCTGTTAGCCCTGATGCTAAAGAGGCAGCGCGCACGCTCGCGGCCTCTGCAGTTTCGTCGGGCGAGTATGGCAGGCGCGAACTGGTTATCCGTATAAATGCGTTTGATACCCCTTGGGGACAGGAAGACATGAAGGCGGCTATTGCGGCAAAACCAGCGGCCATTCTGGTGCCAAAGGTAACAGCGGCTGATGACTTGATACCGTATCTTCAGTATCTGGATAATACGAACATTAGCCTGTGGGCTATGATGGAAACCCCGCTGGCGTTTCTTAATGCGCAGGCCATTTGTGCAGTGTCACATAAATTGACAGCGCTGGTGATCGGCCCGAATGACCTGACAAAAGACCTGCGCGCCAGAAGGGTGCCGGGCAGAGCGCCCATTATGGCAGCGCTGTCGACTGCGCTTCTGGGGGGGCGTGCTTACGGCAAAATTGTTCTGGATGGCGTATATAATGATTTTCGCGACAGCGAAGGCTTTCAGGCAGAATGTATGGCTGCCCGTGATATGGGCTTTGATGGTAAAACCCTTATCCACCCCAGCCAGATTGAGGGCGCGAACGAAGCCTTTGCTCCGTCAGACACTGAAGTGGCAGGGGCCGAGCGCTTGATCGCCGCGTTTGAGGCGGCGAAAGCTGCAGGTAAGGGTGTTGCAACCCTCGACGGCAAGATGATCGAAGACCTGCATGTTACAGAAGCGCGCTATCTGCTTTCTGTGGCTAGGGCAATTACCGCAGGAGAATAGGGGGCAACGGCCCCCTTTGTTTATCAGCCTTTTTTAATGGCCTATGTGCTTTTCTAAAAACTTCTCTGTTTCGGTCAGCATTGTTGTTTTGGCCGCTTTGGTCATAAGCCAGTGGTCTCCATCAGCCATCTCTATATAAGTGCTATCTTTCCCAAGGCTTTTAAGTTTTTTATGCATACGAGTTGATTGGTCATACGGTACGCGGCCATCATTAACGGCTGCAATCAAGAGAATAGGAATATTGACCTCGTTTGCTCTGTGGTAGGGGGAAACAAATTCTGGTTCATGCCCTTCAAGGCCAACATCCTGTATCCAGTTATCCTTAGAAAAATCGCGGATGTCCTCACGCCGCATCATGGGAATGTCGGCTACACCGTTAATGGAAACAGCACATTTATAAAGATCAGGTTCCTTGATGGGGGCAAAAAGTGATGCATATCCGCCGTAAGACCCGCCTAGAATGCAAATGCGGTCTGGGTCACTGTAACCATTTTCTATCATCCAGTATGTGGCGTCTGTTACATCATCCTGCATCAGGCCGCCCCACTGTTTGCGCCCCGCTTCATAAAAAGATTTGCCGTAGCCGGTTGAGCCCCTGAAGTTTGGTTGAATAACGGCATAGCCACGGTTGGCATAAAACTGCGCCCAGTAATCCCAGTTCATAGTATCGCGTGCGTATGGGCCGCCGTGGGGCAATATAATCGTTGGTAGGTTTTTATCCCTGCCTTGGGGTAGGGTCAGATAGGCGGGAATCTTTTGGCCATCTCGTGCTTTGTAATTAATGCGTTTCACAGGTGCCATATCTTCAGGGTAAATACCGTCATGTGTTGGCGCGATATACTGAAGCTGCCCGGTATCTCGGTTATAAAGATAATAGTCACCGGGGTTTGTGGGTGTCGATGCGTAAATGAGGTAAAGTTCTTTATGCCGTGCCTTGCCAGAAATGCGGACATTTTGGCTCTTAAGGGCTGCGGAAAGGCTACGCTGCAATTTGGCATACTCTTCGTCAAAATACAGATATTCTGTGACATCGGCGGTGTAATAAACACCTATAATATTGCCGGTGTCGGGATGCCGCAAGAATCCACCTGGGCCAATATCTTCCCGTTCAAAAACAGTATCTACAATCTCGCCTGTTCTAAAATTAAAAGTGTAAATACTGTTTGAATCGTATTTGTTGGGGGCGGATATATAGATAATGTCAGGATTTTCTGTGAAGCCCTCAATAGCATGATATTCGAACCAGTCATCATGAGCCTTGAACCAGTCCATTTCTGTAATGTCGGTTAGGGAACCATTTTTTTCAACAATAACAGCGACCTCATCACTATCCACCCAGCTACCTGTAGAGTTCCTGCTACCATAACCGTATCGGATATTGCCATCAAAGTCTGCAAACCAACTGTAGATGCCGCGCCTGCCGGGTTTAACTCTGTTGCGCTTTCCTGTACGGACATTAACCTTAAAAACACTGGGCTTGCCTAAGTTGTGCTCGTCGAATTGCATTAGAATTTGTTCTGGCTCATCAGGTAGAAGGTGTAAAACAGTTTCGCCCCACATGATGTGTTCGTTGCTCCCCATTTCTTTTTGAGGAGCACCTAACCATTCAAATTTCCCATTTGTTAGGTCGTAACTAATACTTCTGGTTTCCCTTACGGATTCGCCAAAATACCGTTGGTTATGAGATAATAGATATTGAAGCAGAAGAACTTCGTCGTTTGCCCAGAAAAAGTCGAATAATTCTGCATCACCAAATTTAGGAATGAGCACACTTTCACCACTTGTGGTATCGAGCGCAATCATCACCGTTTGATTATCTTTTTCGGTTAGAAACCCGATCTTTTCCCCAGAGGGCGATAGTTTTGCGCCAGAAAATGTTGGATTAGAGGCAAAGGCATCTAGGGGTACTTTTTCTTGCCCATATGCCGTTACAGACACAGCAAGCAGACACAAAGCGATAGCAATTTTAAACGGATTGTACATAGCGGCTCCTAAGATAGCACGGACGCATGAAGGTTTAAAAAGTGTGTTCATGTTGTAAAGGCCTTAGTCCAGATACTGTTTGAGGAACTTTTCTGCAGCCTTCAGGGTTTCAAACCGGGCTTCAGCCGTTACCATATGATGCGTGCCGTTTTTCAGTTCAACATAGTCTACCGGCTTCTTTAAGCGTTTGAGGCGGCTATATAGATCACGTGACAAATCATAGGGCACACGGGCATCATCTTTTGCGGCAACCAGAAGGACCGGGGCGCTAATGTCTTCTGCCCTGTGATAGGGTGATACTTCTTTGTCGTCCACGCCTTCAAGACCCATGTCTTTAACCCACGACCGCCCACCAATATAGTGTTTGTCACCGGATTTAAGGCGAACAAGGTCTGCAACACCGTTAACGGATACAGCGCATTTATAAAGGCCGGGTTCTTTAATCGTTGCAAATAATGCCGCGTAACCACCGTAGGATGAGCCAACAATACAGATACGGTCAGGGTCTGCCACGCCTTCTGCAACCAGCCATTTGGTCGCGTCTGTTACATCATCCTGCATCAGGCCGCCCCACTGTAGGTCGCCTGCGTGCTCAAAGGCAGGGCCATAGCCCTCTGAACCACGGAAGTTGGGTTTCAATACCAGCCAGCCCCGGCTTGCATAAAACTGTGCTTCATAGTCCCATTCGGCACTATCGCGGGCAGACGGTCCGCCGTGCGGCAAGATGATAGTTGGCAGGTTTTTGGCCTCTTTGCCATGGGGCAGTGTTACATAGCCGGGTATCGTGCTGCCGTCCCGTACGGGGATTATAACAGGCTTGGTGGTCGCCATGATGGCTTCGTTAATCGCGGTACGTTTGCTTACAAAGTAGCCGAGGCTTTTTTTCTCGCGGTCATAGAAATAATAATCTCCGGGGTTTTGGTCTGACCTGACAAGTATAAGATACAGTTCTCTGTTTCTGGCTTTACTCACAATCCGGTTTATTGTGCCAGGTAGAACATGGTCTATGCTGCGCTGTAATAGGTCTAAGTCCTCATCAAAATAATAAAGTTTGGTGTAGTCATCTGTGTAAAAAACGCCAGCCAGCCGGTTGGTAACCGGATGGTAATAGAGATAATCAATATCATGGTTTTTCATGGTAAAGACAGAAGACAGTATTTTACCTGAAAGCATATCGAGCTTGTAAATACCCGTGGTGCCCTTTTCTGACAGGCCGTACACATAGGCTGTATTGTCGTTATCAGCCGTAAAACCCGCAAACGTATAGTGATTTGTCCATTCAAGGTCATTCAGGTCGAGCCAGTCGCCCTCAACGGTTTTATACTTCATGTTCAGTTCGGTACTTTGAACGCGGTACCCTTTGCCCAGACGTACTTCCCCTGCGTTGTCACTATACCAGCGGTTTATACCGGTTCTGCCGGACTGCGCGGTTCTACGACCACCGTCCAGAACATCAACACGGTAAACAGTAGGATAGCCATCAAGCTCGTGATCAAGCGAAAGCAGTATGTGATCAGGATCGTCAGGCAAAAGATCTATCATACTGTCATACTGTGAAACACGTTCGTCTGATCTGCTGCGTTTGGGGCGGCCAAGCCATTTGAAATCCATTTCCTCAAGATTTAAGCTGACCATGCGGCTTTCATCACTATTGCCCCTAAAAATCCATCTGTTGAGCGATAGGTCGAACCGGATTAACAGCACATTATCGCTTTTCCAGAATACGGCGCCGTAATCAACCTTGTCCTGCGGTGGTATCAGGATCGGTTTCTCGCCGGTTAGGCTATATATTACAAGGTTCCTGCGGCCTTCATCTTCAGTGAAAAAAGCCATTTTGGTGCCATCCGGTGACAGCTTTGGGTTTTCAAAGTTAGGAAGTGCGGCAAAGACCTCAACCTGCATATCTGCAGGGTTTAAGGCAGCATCTTTTGCCCAGCCGGAACAAGAAAAAAAGACAAGAGACAAGCTTGCCATGATAGCAATACAACGAAACATAGAATAATACCCCCAAATCAATATGTTTTTTACATAGCGGGCCTTTTTACTGAGGGCAAATAGTAATTTCAGGTAGGGTTAAAATGCACGATTAGGGGTTTATCTGCAGTTTTTGTAATATCAGTACTTGCAGGCGCCCCCCTCGCGGGGCTAAAACTACAGCCGAATCAAACCGCAATGCCTGTAAGGTGTGCGGAAAACAAGTTGGTCAACTACTGTCAGGGGACAATTCATGGCACAGGCGAAACGCCCGCTTTCTCCTCACCTGCAGGTTTATCGCTGGGGCGCGCATATGGCAGTTTCCATTATGCACCGCGCAACAGGGTCTGCACTTGCTGTTGGGGCTATCCTCTTAACCTGGTGGCTGGTAGCCATAGCAACCGGTTATGAATATTTTAATACGGTACAATCTTTTGCGTCCTCTATTCCGGGCAGGATTATTCTCCTCGGGATTACATTTTCCCTAATGCAGCATTTAGCATCTGGTATTCGCCACCTGTTTATGGACATGGGTTATCTTTATGACCTGAAAGCAAACAGCCTGTCTGCAAAGCTGACGTTTGTTTTTTCTGTCATTGCGACGCTGGCAATATGGTTTGCTGCCTATAAAGTGATGGGGGTTATTTAACATGACTGACATGAAAAACCCTCTCGCTAAAGTACGCGGCCTAGGTTCTGCAAAAGACGGCACTGGTCACTGGCTAACACACCGGATGACAGCCATAGCAAACATACCCCTTACCATATTTTTTGTGGTTTCGTTTGTTGGTAATGTGGGTAAAACCCATGCGGAATGGGTGGCATGGCTGAAGCAGCCACTGGTCGCTATATTACTGATCCTTTTTGTCGCAAACTTTACGCACCATATGCGGTCTGGCTTGCAGGAAGTGGTGGAAGACTATGCCCACACGCCTGGCATGAAGCTGATAGCGACGCTAGCTATTAAGGGTGTTTGCATTTTGATTGCAGCTCTTAGTATTTTTTCAATTTTACGTATCTCTTTCGGGGGCTAAGTCATGAGCACAGCCTATCCAATTACACAGCATACCTATGACGCCATCGTAATCGGCGCCGGTGGTTCTGGCCTTCGTGCTACGATGGGCCTTGCTGAATCAGGCCTGAAAACGGCTTGTATCACAAAAGTATTTCCTACCCGGTCGCATACTGTTGCGGCTCAGGGCGGTATCGCAGCATCCCTTGGTAACATGGGCCCAGATAGCTGGCAGTGGCATATGTATGACACTGTTAAGGGTTCTGACTGGCTTGGGGACCAAGACGCGATTGAATATATGGTACGCGAGGCACCAGCAGCTGTTTACGAGCTGGAGCATTACGGCGTACCGTTTAGCCGCACGGAAGAAGGCAAGATATACCAGCGTGCTTTCGGCGGTATGACAACAGAATTTGGTGAAGGCCCGGCGGCACAGCGCACATGCGCGGCGGCAGACCGAACTGGCCACGCTATGTTGCACGCACTTTACCAGCAGTCGCTAAAGTATGACAGTGACTTTTATATTGAGTATTTCGCGATCGACCTGATCATGGAAAACGGTGAATGCCGGGGTGTAATTGCCATGAACATGGAAGATGGTTCCATGCATGCATTCCGTGCCAAGGTAACTGTGCTGGCGACAGGCGGTTACGGCCGGGCGTATTTCTCTGCCACATCAGCGCACACATGCACAGGTGACGGCGGCGGTATGGTGCTGCGGGCTGGCCTTGCCTTGCAAGACCTTGAGTTTGTTCAGTTCCACCCAACCGGCATTTACGGTGCTGGTGTGCTGATTACAGAAGGTGCGCGCGGTGAAGGCGGCATTCTGATTAACTCTGAGGGCGAACGCTTTATGGAGCGGTATGCGCCGTCAGCGAAAGACCTTGCTAGCCGCGATGTGGTATCACGCTCTATTTCAAACGAGATCCGTGAAGGTCGTGGTGTTGGCCCTGATAAGGACCATATGTACCTGCACCTTGATCACCTTGATCCGGCCATTTTGGCTGAACGCCTGCCGGGTATTTCTGAATCAGCGAAAATTTTCGCGAATGTGGACGTGACCAAAGAGCCGATACCGATTTTGCCGACAGTGCATTATAATATGGGCGGTATTCCAACCAACTTCCACGGTGAAGTGATTAACCCTACCAAAGACAACCCGGATAATATTGTGCCGGGCCTGTTTGCTGTGGGTGAAGCTGCGTGCGTTTCTGTACACGGGGCGAACCGTCTTGGGTCTAACAGCCTTATTGACCTTGTGGTGTTTGGCCGCGCGGTTGGCAAGCGGGTGCCTGAGCTTGTAAAAGCAGGCGAGACGCAAAAGCCACTACCTGAAGGCTATGCTGATATGGCCCTTAGTCGCCTTGACGCAGCACGCTATGCGAACGGCAGTACACCAACGGCTGATATGCGCCTGAAAATGCAGAAAGTTATGCAAAATAACTGCGCAGTATTCCGGACAGAAGAAGTGCTTACGGAAGGCGTTGAGAAAATCGATGCCATTGCTGCTGACTTTGGTGACCTTAAGACAACGGACCGCAGCCTTGTGTGGAACAGTGACCTCATTGAGACACTGGAACTGCAAAACCTGATTGGTCAGGCTGTACTTACCATGCACGGTGCATCTGCGCGTAAGGAAAGCCGCGGTGCCCATATGCACGAGGATTACCCGGACCGCGATGACAAGAACTGGATGAAACATACCGTTTCATGGTTCGACGGTAAAAAAGTTACACTTGGTGACCGCCCGGTTCATGAGTATACCATGAGTACCGAGATGGAATATATTAAACCAAAAGCACGTGTTTATTAAGGGAAGGAAAGAGACATGGCTGAATTTTCACTTCCTAAAAACTCTAAAGTTGGCAAGGGTAAAACCGTAAAAGCAGAAGGTGCGGCTAATACACGTGATTTCCATGTGTATCGCTGGAATCCAGATGACGGTGAAAACCCGCATATGGATACTTTCAAAGTTGATATGGATAGCTGCGGCCCCATGGTTTTGGACGCGCTTATCAAAATCAAGAATGAAATGGACAGTACTGTAACGTTCCGTCGTTCCTGCCGGGAAGGTGTTTGTGGCTCATGTGCCATGAATATTAACGGCAAAAATGGCCTTGCGTGTACAACTGCGATTGAAGATGCGAAGGGTGATGTGTCGATCACACCGCTGCCGCACCAGGAAGTTATTAAGGATCTGGTACCAGACCTCTCTAACTTCTATGCACAGTATGCGTCTATCAAACCGTGGATGGAAACACAGTCCCCAGCACCTGAGAAAGAGCGGCTTCAGTCTCCTGAAGACAGGAAAAAACTGGACGGTCTTTATGAATGTATCCTGTGTGCTTGTTGTTCTACATCATGCCCAAGCTATTGGTGGAATGGCGACAAATATCTCGGACCTGCTATTCTTTTACAGGCCTATCGCTGGCTGATTGATAGCCGCGATGAAAATACAGGCGAGCGTCTTGATAACCTTGAAGACCCTTTCCGCCTGTATCGGTGCCACACGATTATGAACTGTGCGAACGCATGCCCGAAAGGCTTGAACCCTGCTAAAGCTATTGCAGAAACCAAAAAAATGATGGTGGAACGCAGAGGATAAATCTGTGAGTCTGTCTGATATAAAAAGCCGGGTTTTCCCGGCTTTTTTTATGAAGAGTTGTTTTGTGTTGATTATTACCTATTCTTAATATGTGGAATATTGGTTTTGAAAGCAGGGCAAGAGATGAGGCTTTTTGTGGTTAAGCTACTGGTTGTCTTCGTGTGGGCGAGCGTATCATTCAGTGGTGCATTGCAGGCTGAAAACTCTGTGAAAGCCAGCAGGCTTGGCGATAGTGTTTTCCGGGATGTCTGGCACGCTATTCTGGATAAGGCAGGCATTGAAGCTGAAATGATTGCTGCCACTCGTGATATAAGGCGTGATATGTTCGCGCGCGGCGAATTGGTTCTGGATTGTTGCTCAGTGCCTGCATGGCGCAGCCGTCCTGAAGAGGTGGCCGCGCAATTGTGGAGCGAGCCTTTCTTTTATACGGCTGATCACCTTATCTTGCACAAAGACCGAACTTACGATTTGCCTAATCCTCTTGACTTGAGGTCTTATCGGGTTGGTGTTGTACAAGGCTTTGCCTATGCAGAGGATACTCTTTTTGGTGAGAAGGTTATAAGGCCCTCATTGGCTGATGTTTTTCAGTCAGTTGTCAACGAGGAAGCAGATTTGACAATCGCTAACCACCAGGAATTTTGGCGTCGGCAGAAGCTTGCGCCAAAGCCCCTTGTGTTAGGCCCTGTATACCATGAATTGGCACTTATGGCGCGCGTGCATAACAGCAGACCAGATTTGTTGGCTCGGGTAAACGAAGCTATTAGAGAGTTAAAAAATACCGGCCAAATTACGATTTTAACAGGTGCCCGAATACGGGATGTGTCAGAGGCAGAATGATACACTCTAAACTACATATGACATACCAAAAGCTTATATGTTTAATAACATGCTAATGTTTATATGAAAAAAAACCTGAGGGTTTCTGCGGGTGATCTACGGTTTATTAACGTTTTTGTCATATTCTACCCATTCTTATTTTATGAGGTAGTTATGAGTTTTCGTTTATATTTTTTTCTATTCTTGTGTCTATGTGCCCCTCCTGTTTTGAGGGCAGAGCAGGTAACTGCCTATAACCATGCCGATAGTGTTTTTGAATATGCCTGGAAAGCGATCATTGATGAAGCGGGCATAGATGCGATTTATATCGATGTGCCCCATGAAGAGCAGCGCAAGCTTTTTGCCGAAGGTAAGCTAATTTTAACCTGCTGCTCTATCCCTGAATGGCGAACGCGCCCGGAAGAAGAAGCTGTACAGTTATTTACTGAGCCATTCTTTTATGTGTACGACCACCTAATTTACCGATCAGATAAACCAATACATGCGGCGAATCCAAATGATTTAACAGCTTATACCGTTGCTATAGTGAAAGGCTATTCATTCCCTGACTATCAGCACTTTGGTGAGATTTTGGAAGCTGGGTCTATTCATGAGGCTTTTCAGATGGTTGTTGATGGTAGGGCAGACTTAACTGTTGCCAACAATCAGGATTTTTATTTGCAAATGCGCTTGTATGGATACCCGCTTGTGTTAGGTGATGTTCATAGTGAAAATATTCTGCGCGCTCGGGTGCATAAAAGCAGGGCAGATTTGTTGGGCCGGTTGAATAGTGCGATTACCCAGCTAAAGGCAAACAAGCAGTTTTCCTTGTTGCTGGCAAAACGGTTAAGAGGCACGCAGAACCTTGAGGGAAAATAAGGCAAGCACTCTTTAGGCGCCTGCCTTATGGATGTTTGTTATTTGGGCTTGAATACAGCGGCAACTTTACTTGAATTAAACAGGTATGTTTCAACAAAATCAGACCACGTGCATTCGTAGTCTAGTGTATGCATGGCACCAGCAAGGGCACACCAGTTGAGCAACTCTTGATCACCAGCCTCTTCAATACGGCTGAGCGGCACATTTCGGAACTCTTCATAATTGCCTTCTGTAAGCGCTTTATACATATGCTTGTCGAATTCAACATCTGGCTGCATACGGTATGTTTTATCTACAAGGAAAGCATGTGACCAACTGGAAGATGCAAGCAAAGCAACCCGCCAAGGGCTTTCTTTGATAATGCGGGCAATAGCAGCACCCATTTCAAATACCCGTTTTGGGGATGGAGAAGGGGGGTCAAGGGGACGTTCGTCACCAAGCTGGCTGATAAAGCCGCGATACCCAATAATCCGGCTACCATAACAATTGATCGTGACAGGTAGAATAGGGTAATTCCAACCCTTTCTTTCATAATCCAGATACAAAATTGCATTCAGGAAAGCATGTGCCAAACCTGGGTGCTCATTCGGTTTGTAGGAATAAGACATATCAAAATCATTTTCGATAAGCTTTGATGCAAGCTGCTTTGCGGCTTCTTTGTTAAACTTTATGGGAATGCTTTTATTCCCTTTTTCACCCCAAACATTAGGTTTGCCGCCGCCCCATTCATCGGCATGTCCTTCACTGAACATGGCAGATTCTGAAGCATCCCGCCAAGGGTATACATCCATGTCGTCATAAGCATGAATACAGAAAGGAGGTATGATGCTTTCCTTAAAGTTTTCATATTGGTCATCACCCCAGATGAGAACGAAATCCGGGTTAAACTCGTCCAATGCTTCGCGAACATGCTCAAGCCCATGACGCATTTTCTCGCGGTGTTTCCTTGCGCCTGTTACAGAGGCATCATCACCCCATTCTTCACGCATAAGGGCAGGCCAGTTCGCTGGGTCTTTTGCCTCATCAGGAACACCGGGGTCACGCATACGGCCCTTAAGAATGTTTGCCATATCTTCATCTTTGCTGCTCAGTGGCGGGTAATGTGAAACGCCAATTCCCAGTATTTCCCCCATTATAGGCTCCTGTGTTTGAATAATAATTATCGACTATACATAAAATTATCGACAATTCAAAAAAAATCGATATTTTGTGGCTATATAATATGATGCTGTGTTGTCAAGCTAACAATATCAAAAAAACTATCAGCGGTAGCTGAGAGGGAGGAGTATAATGCCAATTGTGCAAATCAGCATGGTCAAGGGCCGCTCGCACGAAAGCAAAAACCGGATGATGAAAGAAATTAGCTGGATTGTGAGCGAATGTGCAGAGGTGAAGCTGGAGGCTGTTCGTGTTTTGATTACGGAAGTGGATGCCGAGCACTGGTCAGTTGGCGGTGTTCTCAAAAGCCAAACAGTAAATAATGGTCATCGGTAAAAATTTGGGAGGGATATATGATGGGGCTGTCTGGTAATAACCGTGAAGCGTCTGAAAATGTGTGGGTGCAAACAAGGGTCGCTGTGCTTTGTTGTATAGTTGCAATGCTTGATGGGTTTGATGCTCAGGCAATTGCATTTGTTGCTCCTGTTCTTGCGGATGATTGGGGCATTGAGCCTGCTAAAATGGGTGTGATTTTTTCAGCGGCCTTGTTTGGTATTATGGTGGGCCAACTTACGCTAAGCCCTTTATCGGATATTTTTGGTCGGCGCCCTGTCATTATGTTTTGCACACTCATGTTTGGAGTGTTCAGCCTTCTAACCGCTTATTCATCTGATTGGGTTATGCTTTTTATTTTACGGTTTATCACAGGGATTGGGCTTGGCGGGGTAATGCCCAATCTTATTGCGTTAACATCAGAGACTGCGCCTAAAAAACACCGTTCAACAATTGTTACCATGATGTTTGGGGGGTTCCCAATCGGCGCTGCAATCGGTGGCTACTTAAGCAACATGATTATACCGGTATATGGCTGGCACTCTGTTTTTCTGATGGGGGGAATTATCCCGCTTGCACTATTGTTTCCCCTTTTTATCTGGCTAAAAGAATCGCCTGATTTTGAAACAGATAAAGCCCTTGAAAAGGGTGGTTTTATACTAAAGTTGGCGTCGGCTTTCAGAAAGCAGGACGGTGTTGAAGTAAGTGGCAATATCATTACACGGTATGCAGCTCTTTTTATGGGCACCATGAAACGTATTACACTGCCAATATGGTTTGCTTACTTCAACAGCCTGTTAATGGTATATTTTCTCTTTAGTTGGATACCGTCACTTGCCAAACAATCAGGGTTAGAGCTTGATACGGCTATTATTTCTGCCGTGTTTTTAAATATAGGCGGTGCAATTGGCGGCGTAATGCTTGGTATGGTATCTGATCGCTTTGGCGCATTCAAAGTGCTTACTGTAGGTTATGTATGTGCCGGTTTAAGTCTTGTGTTGATGGGGCTTACGGCAATGGATCCAAGGTTTCTTTTGTGGCTTGTCTTTGCATCAGGGTTCTTTGTTGTTGGGGGGCAAACAGCTATGAACGCTGCTATAGCAAATATTTATCCTGCAAAAGTACGGGCTACAGCGATCGGGGCGGCACTTGCTGTAGGTCGGGCTGGGTCTATTGTTGGGCCATCGGTTGGTGGCTTGCTTGTTGCCTCAGGTATGTCTCTATCGGCTATTCTGATTATTATAGCCGTCCCTGCATTTTTAACAGCGGGAATCTCTATGTGGCTTGCACCGCATACAAAAAGTGCTGCTAATTAGGGGCTAGTCTGACAGAAACTTGCCCTTAAGCATTTGAAGGCGATTTTCTGTCAGGCCCATTTCTGTGTGCAGGTAATTTTCCATGCTGCCACTATGATTTTGTATTGCTTGAAACGCATTATGTAGGAAATCGGCTTCTACGCCAACCAGGGGCAAAAGGTCTTTTGGGTTAATAGAGCGCTCTGCTTTTATAGAAAGGCGTTCAGCAATTTCGGCAGTCTTTTGATCGAGATCCACAGCAGTATTTGTCAGTAGAAAATCTTCCATAATCTGATCGGGGTCAATGCCTAGTGCTGCCATAACAAGCGCACCAGCAATGCCGGTGCGGTCTTTACCTGCTGTGCAGTGAAAAAGGACGGCGCCATTGGTCTTTTCGTCTGTGAGGCAGGTGAAAAAAGCTTTTAGTCCGCTGCGGTTTTCTATGGGGATAGTGCGAAACGCGAGCAAAAATTGTGCCCGTAATTCCTCGCCCGGAAAATCAGAATTCTTGAGTTTTTCAAACAGCTCCTGAACCCATGCAGCGGCATTGCCGCCTATAGAGAGCGAATGGTACGAAGGTGTGAAAGGTGTTTGCCATGCAACCGGGTTACGGCTCTTTTCCGCATCAGACCTGAAATCAATCACATGCAAAATGCCTTTAGCGGCAAGAGCTTCCCGGCAAGGTGTTGTTGTATGCGATAAATGGCCAGAACGAAATAAGCTGCCATACCGAATGGATTGGCCATTTGCAGCTACATAACCGCCCATGTCGCGAAAATTTTGAACACCATCAAGGCGGTGGATACGCGGGTTGATCATTTGAAGCTGTGACCTTCTTGGTTGAAACCTATGTATTTTATTAGGGCTGTTTTGCAGAAAAGCAACTTATGCACATAAAACACTGTTGTTATGTGCAGCTTTCCCTTTATTGCAGCACGATAGGCATGTTAGAGAAAATATATGATTGTTGTTACGGTGTACCAGTATCAAAGGTAGTTGTGTGTCAGACATAACAAAAGACAAAAAAGTGCCCCACCCACAAGGCCCTCTCGCTGCCTATATGGCACTGCAAGCTGACGGTGAAATCAGGCCTGATGAAGACCAGCAACGCATTGTTATGCGGTTGGAACGGTTATTTCTGGAACTGGAAACATACCCTGAAGTGCAGGGCAGAGGTGGTAGCCTCTCGATTAAAAGCTGGCGACTTTCCAACCTGTTTCAGTGGGCGGGTGGTGACAAACCAGTGCCGCGTAGCCTTTATATGTACGGCGGCGTGGGGCGCGGTAAATCCATGTTGATGGACCTTTTTTACGAAGTAGCTCCGGTAAAGGCTAAAAAGCGTGTTCATTTTCATGAGTTTATGCTTGATGTGCATGCCCGCATGAAGGTGTGGCGCGGCCTGTCTGGTAAAGAGCGTGCAGCGCTTGGGGGTCGTGCAAGTGAAGATGACCCTATCCCGCCGGTTGCCCGTCAGATTGCCGCAGAAGCAACCCTTTTATGCTTTGATGAACTGCAGGTAACAGACATTGCTGATGCAATGGTGCTATCACGATTGTTTACAGAATTGATGGAGCATGGGGTAGTGGTGGTAGCTACCTCTAACCGCCCGCCTGATGATCTTTATAAAGGCGGGCTTAACCGCCAGCTTTTTCTGCCCTTTATTGAACGGGTGAAAAAAGATTTTGATATTCTAACTCTCGATGGGCCCACGGATTACAGGTATGATCGCCTGAAAGGTGTGGAAACCTATTACTGCCCTGTAAATGAAGAAACGACGGCAAAGCTTTCAGAAGCATTTTTCCGCCTGACAGACCGGAATGTGGAAGACCGGGATAAGGTGCCGAGTGAAACCTTACTGGTGCAGGGTCGGTCGTTATATGTACCAAAGGCAGCGCGCGGTGTGGCTGTGTTTTCCTTTAAGCGGCTTTGCGCCAACGCGCTTGGGGCTGCAGATTATCTGACTATAGCCCGGGCCTATCATACTGTCATTATGGTTGCGATCCCAAGGCTTGGAAAACATAACCGTAATGAGGCAAAGCGGTTTGTAACTTTCATAGATGCTTTATACGAGCACGGGGTAAAGTTTTTGTGCTCGGCAGAAGTCCCGCCACAAGAACTTTATGAAGCGGGTGATGGTGCTTTTGAGTTTGAGCGCACGGTTTCCCGTTTGATGGAAATGCAGTCAGAAGAATATTTACACATCGGGCATGGCCACAAGGCTTGATGATAGCTTTGTCTATTACTGGATGAAAAATAGTTAAATTGATTCGTTTTGAGGGGCAGTTTTGTAATATTTGAATAGAAAATTCTTTGAGAAACCGTTTGTTTGTCACTTTTGCACCGTTATTATGCTTATGGCCTTTGAGGCTGTGGAGCTTAAAGCAGCAGAAAAATGTTAAAAAGGCTGGAAAATATCCTAAATATGCAATTTATAAGATAAAACTAGGGTGAGTATTGCAGAAACTGCATGGCTGGTGCGATAAAAAGACGTATCTGTTGTTGTGTTTTTTCAATAAGGTAACGTTTCTTCAACTAATCACACGGATTGTAGGGTATTCATGGCTTGTGTCTGTTGGGCAAACACGGTAGTTACCACATTGATTATTCTTTCGTTTTTAGTAGGTGGCTGTACCACTAGGCGGCTACCCCAATTTATGGCTGGAGCATTTTAATGGCACGTAAAAAAATTGCACTTATCGGTGGCGGGCAAATTGGTGGCACATTGGCACACCTCGCAGCACTGAAAGAAATGGGCGACGTTGTACTGTTTGATATTGTTGAGGGCTTGCCGCAGGGTAAAACTCTGGACCTTTCACAGTCTAGCCCGGTTGAAGGCTTTAATTCAAAGCTTAAAGGTGCCAATGATTATGCTGACATTGCAGGCGCAGATGTTGTGATTGTGACAGCCGGTGTGCCAAGGAAGCCGGGGATGAGCCGTGATGACCTTCTTGGCATCAACCTGAAAGTTATGAAGGCAGTAGGTGAAGGCATCGGCAAATATGCGCCAGATGCCTTTGTTATTTGTATCACAAACCCACTTGATGCGATGGTTTGGGCGCTTCAGCAATTCTCTGGTCTGCCAACAAATAAAGTATGTGGTATGGCGGGTGTTCTTGATAGCTCACGCTTCAGTCATTTCCTTGCAGAAGAATTTAATGTGTCTGTGCAGGATGTAACATCATTTGTGCTTGGTGGTCACGGCGATACAATGGTGCCGCTGATACGCTATTCAACTGTTGCCGGTATCCCGGTGCCAGATCTTATTAAAATGGGTTGGTCAACTCAGGAAAAAATCGATCAGATTGTTCAGCGCACCCGTGATGGCGGCGCAGAAATTGTTGGCCTTCTTAAAACCGGTTCTGCTTTCTATGCGCCTGCGACAAGCGCAATCGAAATGGCTGAAAGCTATTTAAAAGATAAAAAACGGCTTCTGCCATGTGCAGCTTTCTTAAGCGGTGAATATGGGCTCAGCGACATGTACGTTGGTGTTCCTGTTATTATCGGTGAAGGTGGCATCGAGAAAATTGTTGAGATTGAATTACAAGGCGAAGAAAAAACTGGCTTCGATCATTCTGTGAACGCTGTAAAAGGCTTAATGGATGCATGTCAGAACATTGATTCTTCACTTGCTTAATTATAAAACAGGGACAATCCAGGAGGATATGGATTCACAATGAATATCCATGAGTATCAGGCGAAAAGCCTGCTAAAAGAATACGGGGCACCCGTGCTGGAAGGCGGCGTGGCTTATACTGCGGCTGAGGCAGTAGATGCGGCAAAAAAACTTGGCGGCCCGGTTTGGGTGGTTAAGGCGCAAATTCATGCCGGTGGTCGCGGTAAAGCGGGCGGCGTGAAAGTGGTTAAGTCGCTTGATGCAGTTGAAGCAGCGGCAAAAGAACTTATCGGTAAAGTCCTTGTAACGCACCAGACTGGCCCAGAGGGCAAAGAGGTTAAGCGCGTTTACGTTGAAGACGGTTGCGCGATTAAAAAAGAATTTTACCTCTCTATGCTTCTTGACCGTGCGAGCGGCAAACTTGCCATTATGGCATCTACTGAAGGCGGTATGGATATTGAGGAAGTTGCGGAAGCAACGCCTGAAAAAATCTTCACTGTTACAATTGATGCCGCAACAGGGTTGCAGGGCTTCCACTGCCGTAAGGTTGCTTTTGGCTTAGGGCTTGATGGTGCGGCTGGTAAAGCGTGTCAGCAAGTGGTTTCATCACTGTATGCTGCATACGTCGCAAAAGATGCTGCCATGCTTGAAATTAATCCGCTTGTTCTTACAGAAGACGACAAGATGGTCGTTCTGGATGCAAAAATGTCATTCGATGGCAACGCTCTGTTCCGTCACCCTGATGTTCGCGAACTGCGCGACGAAAGCGAAGAAGATCCAAAAGAAATTGAAGCTTCCAAGTATCAGCTAAACTATATCAGCCTCGACGGTTCTATTGGCTGTATGGTGAACGGTGCTGGTCTTGCTATGGCAACGATGGATATTATTCAGCTTAAAGGTGGTTCACCTGCTAACTTTCTTGATGTTGGTGGCGGCGCAACAAAAGAGCGTGTTACAGAAGCTTTCAAAATCATTCTGTCTGACGACAATGTTGAGGGCATTCTGGTAAACATCTTTGGAGGCATTATGCGCTGTGATGTTATTGCTGAGGGTGTTATTGCTGCTGCCCGCGAAGTTGCGCTTTCTGTGCCGCTTGTTGTCCGTCTAGAAGGTACAAATGTTGAACTTGGCAAACAGATTATGGCTGATAGTGGTTTGCCGATTATCTCTGCTGACGATTTAAACGATGCAGCTGAGAAAATCGTTAAAGCCGTGAAGGAGGCCGCGTAATGTCTGTTCTTGTTGGAAAAAACACGAAAGTAATCTGTCAGGGATTTACCGGCGCTCAAGGTACCTTCCATTCTGAGCAAGCGATTGCTTATGGCACACAAATGGTTGGTGGTGTAACGCCCGGTAAAGGCGGCCAAAAGCACCTTGATTTGCCCGTTTTCAATACTGTTGGTGAAGCAAAAGATGTAACAGGGTGTAATGCCTCTGTTATTTATGTGCCACCACCATTTGCAGCGGATTCAATCCTTGAAGCGATCGATGCTGAGATTGAGCTGGTTGTTTGTATCACGGAGGGTATTCCTGTTCTTGATATGGTGCGTGTTAAACGCGCTCTTCGAAACTCGAAAACACGCCTTGTTGGTCCTAACTGTCCTGGTGTTATTACGCCTGGTCAGTGTAAAATTGGCATTATGCCGGGCCATATCCATAAGCCAGGTAATGTGGGGATTGTTTCCCGTTCAGGTACACTGACATACGAAGCGGTTGCACAGACAACGGCTGCAGGCCTTGGCCAAAGCACATGTATTGGTATCGGCGGTGATCCAGTAAACGGCACCAACTTTATTGATTGCCTTGATATGTTCCTTAGCGACCCTGATACACATTCAATCATTATGATTGGTGAAATTGGTGGTTCTGCAGAAGAAGAAGCTGCCCAGTTCCTTAAAGATAGTAAAGTTAAGAAACCTGTAGCAGGCTTTATTGCGGGTAGAACAGCACCTCCGGGCCGTACAATGGGCCATGCTGGCGCTATTGTATCTGGTGGCCAAGGCGGCGCTGACGACAAGATCGAAGCCATGCGCTCTGCTGGTATTATCGTGTCTGATAGCCCTGCGGCTCTTGGTACTACACTTTTGAAAGCAATTGGTTAATTACGAATAGGGGGGCGCGGTGACAAGCACCGCGCCATAAACTATGGGTGCAGATCTGGACCGTATCGCGGCATTAGAGGGTGTTAGCCCTCAATTTGTTGAATCCCTGTATGATCAGTATGTCAGTGACCCTTTGTCACTGGATCAAGGTTGGCAGGACTACTTCAGTGCCCTTGAAGCGGGTATCAGTGCATCAGGCCCAAGTTGGGCACGAAATGATTGGCCTCTGCGACCGGATGATGACCTGACAACAGGCCTTGATGGTTCAGATATGTTTATTGAAAGCACCTCCGGTAAAACGGTAGGTGCTTCAACGTCTGCGGCAGATATTCGTGCCGCAACAATTGATAGTATTCGCGCTCTTATGATGGTGCGGACATACCGTGTGCGTGGCCATCTTATGGCTAACCTTGACCCATTGGGTTTGGAAGAACGTCCTAAAAATCCAGAGCTTGAACCTGCATCGTATGGTTTTGGTTCTGGCGATATGGATCGTCCAATTTTTATGGACGGTGTTTTAGGGCTTGAGGTTGCCACTATACGCGAGATTATCACAATCCTGAAGCGGACATACTGTTCCAATTTGGGTGTGGAATTTATGCATATTAATGATCCAGATGAAAAATCCTGGATCCAGCGTAAAATTGAAGGTCGTGATAAGGAAATACATTTTACCGACAAGGGTAAAATTGCGATTTTGAATAAGCTTATTGAAGCTGTTCAGTTTGAATTATTCCTAGGCAAGAAATACACTGGCACAAAGCGCTTTGGCCTTGACGGCGGCGAAGCAATGGTTCCTGCGCTTGAGGCCATCATGAAAACCGGTGGCCAGTACGGCCTTGATGAAATAGTTATTGGAATGCCGCACCGTGGGCGCCTTAATGTGCTTGCCAATGTGATGCAAAAACCTTACCGGGCCATTTTCAATGAATTTCATGGCGGCTCGTTCAAGCCTGACGATGTGCAAGGTTCTGGGGATGTGAAATACCATCTTGGTACCAGTGCCGACCGTGAATTTGATGGTAACAATGTGCATTTGTCACTGAATGCAAACCCGTCTCATCTTGAAGCTGTTAACCCGGTAGTGATTGGTAAAACCCGCGCCAAGCAGGAACAGAAAAAAGATATTGAACGTAAAACAACGCTTTCTCTGCTTTTGCATGGTGATGCGGCATTTGCTGGGCAAGGGGTTATCGCGGAATGTTTTGGCATGTCTGGCCTGCGGGGTTACAACACTGGCGGTACGATCCACTTTATCGTTAATAACCAGATTGGCTTTACAACAAGCCCGCAGTATGCGCGCTCTAGCCCATACCCTTCTGATGTTGCTAAAATGGTGCAGGCACCGATCTTCCATGTGAACGGTGATGACCCGGAAGCTGTGGTTTTTGCAACAAAGCTTGCAACAGAATTCAGGCAGGAATTTAAGCGCGATGTGGTTATTGATATGTTCTGTTATCGCCGGTTTGGCCATAACGAATCTGATGAGCCATCTTTCACGCAGCCGCTGATGTATGCAGCGATTAAAAAGCATCCAAGTGTTGTTAAAATATACTCAGAGAAATTGATATCTGAAGGTGTGCTAACGGCAGAGCAGTTTGCTCATATGGAATCTGAGTTTGTTAGCTACCTTGAGGACGAGTTTGAATCAGCAAAAGATTATGCTGTGAACAAGGCAGACTGGTTTGAAGGCAAATGGCAGGGCCTTGGTCTTGCTGATCAAGATCATGAAAAACGCCGCGCTGAAACTGGTGTATCAGAAATTATGCTACGTGAAGTTGGCGAGCAACTTACCGAAGTGCCGGAAAACTTCAATATTCACCGCACGCTGAAGCGGGTTCTGGAAAACAAACAGAAAATGTTTGAAGAAGGCGCTGGTTTTGACTGGGCTACAGCGGAAGCTCTTGCTTTTGGTACATTACTGCGTGAAGGGTACGGCGTTCGTCTTTCTGGGCAGGACTGTGGACGAGGAACCTTTAGCCAGCGTCATGCGGTGTTTGTCGACCAGAAAACTGAAAATCGTTATGTGCCGCTTGATCAGGTTAATCCGAATGCGCCGTTTGTGGTGCTCGATAGCCATTTGTCAGAGTTTGGCGTTATGGGCTTTGAATATGGGTATTCTATGGCCGAGCCGAACAGCTTGACACTATGGGAAGGCCAGTTTGGCGATTTTGCCAACGGCGCGCAGATTATTATTGACCAGTTTATCTGTTCTGCTGAAGCTAAATGGCTTCGGATGTCTGGCCTTGTGCTGCTGTTACCGCATGGTTATGAAGGGCAGGGGCCTGAGCATTCGTCAGCACGGCTTGAGCGTTACCTGCAGCTTTCCGCCGAAGATAACTGGCAGGTTGTAAACTGTACAACACCAGCAAACTATTTCCACGTTCTTCGGCGTCAAATGCACCGCCAGTTCAGGAAGCCGCTGGTTATTATGACACCAAAATCGCTGCTGCGGCATAAACGCTGTGTTTCCAATCTTGAAGACTTTGGACCTGGGTCACAGTTCCACAGGGTTTTCTGGGATCATGCTGATATTGAAAACGGTGGTTCAATTAAGCTGAAGGCGGATAACAAAATCAAACGGTTGGTGCTTTGTACCGGCAAGGTTTATTACGACCTTCTTGATGAACGTGATAACCGCAATATGGACGACACATATTTGCTGCGTGTGGAACAACTTTACCCCTTCCCTGCAAAAGCGCTTGCAGTGGAATTAGCGCGCTTCAAGAATGTTGACCGTGTTGTTTGGTGTCAGGAAGAGCCACGTAATATGGGGGCATGGTCTCATATTCATGAACCATTAGAAGATGTTCTGCTGGAACTGAAAATGCCTGTAACCCGCGCCGTTTATGCAGGGCGTGCAGCGAGCGCTGCAACAGCAACTGGTTTGGCATCAAAACATGCGGCGCAGCAAGCAGCACTTGTTGATGAAGCGCTAACAATATAAGTACGTGTAGTGTAGGGACACATAAAGTTTAGGAGCACAAAAGGTGGCAATCGAAGATATTGTAATCCCGCAAATGGGCGAATCTGTTGCCGAAGGCACAGTTGGTACTTGGCTTAAGGCTGTAGGTGAAGCTGTTGCCCAAGATGAACCGATTGTTGAAATCGAAACAGATAAAGTGGCAATGGAAGTTCCTAGCCCTTTTGCCGGTGTCCTCAAAGAACAGCTGGTTGCTGAAGGGGATACAGTAGAAATCGGCGCACTTATTGCTCGCGTTGACACAGAAGGTTCGGCGTCAGCTGCTCCAAAGGCTGAAACGCCTGCTCCTGAAGCTGAGTCTGCACCGTCGCCAGCACCACAATCTAAAACTGCTACAGAGCCAGCAGCTTCTGCACCAGCGCAGACCGAAGCGCCAGCTAGCTTGATGCCTATGTCTCCAGCAGTTCGCCGGATTGTTGACGATTATAATCTGGATCCGTCGTCCGTTACAGGAACGGGTAAAGATGGTCGCTTGACAAAAGCTGATGTTCTTGCCGCCATTGAAAGTGGCAAGGCGCGCACACTATCTGCCCCAGCAAATGCCGCCGCGGCCCCTGTTGATACAGGCCCGCGTGAAGAACGTGTGAAAATGACACGGCTTCGTAAAACATTGGCACAGCGCCTGAAGGATGCACAGAATACGGCTGCCATGCTAACCACCTATAATGAGGTGGATATGACAGCAGTGATGCAGGCACGTGAGAAGTATAAAGACTTGTTTGCGAAGAAACATAGCATCAAGCTTGGTTTTATGAGTTTCTTTACAAAAGCATGTTGTCTTGCGCTGCGGGAAGTACCTGCTGTGAATGCCATGATCGACGGTGAAGAAATTGTGTATCATAATTATGCAAATATTGGTGTTGCTGTTTCTGCACCGAACGGTCTTGTTGTGCCGGTACTGCGCGATGCGCAAGATATGTCGTTTGCAGGCACTGAGCTTGCAATTGCCAACTTTGGTAAAAAGGCGCGTGACGGCAAGCTAACGATTGCTGAAATGCAGGGTGGTACGTTTACTATTTCTAATGGCGGTATTTTTGGGTCTCTGATGTCTAGCCCTATTCTGAATGCACCACAGTCTGCTATTCTTGGGATGCATAAGATACAGGACCGCCCAGTCGCAATTAATGGTCAGATTGAAATTCGCCCAATGATGTATTTGGCTCTGTCTTATGACCACCGTATTATTGATGGCCGTGAAGCGGTTACTTTCCTTGTCCGTGTTAAAGAGGCGCTGGAAGATCCAACCCGCCTTCTATTGGATATGTAGGATTGCTATAAAGTTATTAATGGGTGGGGTTTTGGTTTGCTCCGCCCATTCGTTTTAAAAAGGGACAAAAAATGTCGGATGTATTTGATGTTGTTGTAATAGGCTCTGGCCCTGGTGGATATGTGGCAGCGATACGCGCCGCGCAGCTCGGCCTAAAAACAGCCTGTATTGAAAAGCGCGAAACGCTTGGGGGCACTTGCCTTAATATTGGCTGTATGCCCTCAAAAGCCTTGCTGCATGCATCGCATATGTATGATGAAGCAAATCACGGTTTTGAGCAGTTTGGCCTGTCTGTTAAGGGGCTGGACTATGACATTGAAAAGGTTCTGGCCGTAAAAGACGAAACTGTAAAAGGCCTGACTGGCGGTATTGAATTTCTTTTCAAGAAAAACAAAATTGAATGGATTAAAGGTACTGGTAAATTCAGTGCCAAAGATACTATTACTGTTGCCCTGAATGATGGCGGTACGCGCACGGTGAAAACCAAAAACGCAATCATTGCAACAGGTAGCGATGTTGCAAGCTTGCCGGGCATTGAAATCGATGAAAAAATTATTGTGTCTTCAACCGGTGCCCTTGACCTAAACCCGGTTCCAAAGAGCATGGTAGTGATTGGTGGCGGCGTAATTGGGCTTGAGCTTGGCTCAGTGTGGCGCCGGTTTGGTACAGAAGTAACGGTCATTGAATTTATGGACCAGCTTCTGCCTGGTATGGACATGGAAGTTCGGAAAAACTTTGGGCGTATTTTGAAAAAGCAAGGCATGAAGCTTAACCTTTCTTCCAAAGTGACGGCGGTTGAAAAAACCAAATCTGGTGCGAAAGTAACCTTTGAGCCTGTAAAGGGCGGGGATGCAACGACAATCGAGACAGATGTCGTGTTGGTTTCTGTTGGACGCAGACCTTATACTGCGGGCCTTGGGCTTGAGACTATCGGTGTTGAAATGGACGACAGGTCCCGTATTAAAACAGCACATGATTTTTCCACAAATGTGCCGGGTGTATGGGCAATTGGTGATGTGATTATTGGCCCTATGCTTGCTCATAAAGCGGAAGATGAAGGCATTGCATGCGCTGAAAATATCGCAGGGTTAACAGGTTATGTGAACCATGATGTTATTCCGGGCGTTGTCTACACATATCCTGAGGTTGCAAGTGTTGGTAAAACCGAGGAAGAGCTTAAAGATGCTGGTGTTTCCTATAACGTGGGTAAATACCCCTTCACAGCCAACAGCCGTGCAAAAGCCAACAAATCTACAGAGGGTTTTGTAAAAATATTGGCCGACAGTGAAACTGATCGTGTGCTTGGTGTTCATATCATTGGTGCAGATGCGGGTAACATGATTGCGCAGGCAGCTATAGCAATGGAGTTTGGCGCGTCATCAGAAGATATAGCTCTGACATGCCATGCGCACCCAACAGAAACAGAAGCTGTTAAAGAAGCAGCGCTTGCTGTGCATAAGCGCACTATCCATATGTAATCAGCTTAAAAGCTTATTTAAAAGCCCCGCTTTTGCGGGGCTTTTTTTGTGGGTGTAGCTTAGGTTAGGGTACAAGTGTTATGGGTACGCCGAGTGTATGGGCAAGCGTATTAGCAACGCTGCCAAGGATCAGGTCAGAGATTTTAGACCGGCCACGGCGACCAACAAATACCTGTGCCGCTTTTAGTTTTTTTGCCCGATCATGGATTACTTCGCTAGGGTTCCCCCAGTGATATTCGGTGCTGATATCAATTTTGGTATCCTTGTATTTATCGTATAACGGATCAAGCACGTTTTTTTTTGCAAGATCTTCTTCAATGCCTTTATCAATAGGCCGATAAGCGATTTCATCCATCGTTAATGGCTGAAACCCTGACCAAGGAATAACGGTAATAAAGATAATGCGGGCATTTTCTTTTGATGCTTTTTCTACAGCAAAAGCCGCGGCCCTGTCACTCCATTCACTACCGTCAACGGCTACAAGGTACAGTGATTTGTCTTTGCTCATAATATACCCCCTTTCAAGATATGGTTTAGGAATATTACATGCTAATGATGGGACGTTCTTTGATTGTTGTCAAATCAGAGGGAGCTAAAGCGCATTCTCATGTGCTAACAGCCACTCTTTACGCTCTATGCCGCCTGCATACCCTGTTAGGCTACCATCTGCACCAATAACGCGGTGGCAGGGGTGAATAAGACATACCGGGTTCCTACCATTTGCCCGCCCAATAGCACGGGCGCCAGACTGCAGTTTTTTGGCAAGCATGCCATATGAAGTAGTTGTGCCTACAGGGATTTCTCGCAGTGTTTTCCAGACGGTTTTTTCAAAAACTGTACCTTCTGGTTCTGACACTAAGGTATTCAAGGCGCCTAGATTTCCAGAAAAATATTGCTGAAATGCGGTTAAAATAGGTTCAGGAAGCGCGCCGTGGGTAATTTGTACCGCAGTGTAAAACCGGTCTATCTGCTTTGTGATGCGCTCTGGTTTATCAGAAAATTCGCAGATAAGAATGATACTTTCTTTTGTAAGCAGCGTTAGGGCTCCAACGGGGCTATGATATTCCGTGTATATATAGGTGTTATGCATGTTCTTTTCTCCAGTTGCTTGGGCTTAGGCCGTAGGCAATCTTAAAAGCAGCATTAAAGCGTCGTAAGCTTGAAAAACCAGATGAATAGGCAATATCTGTGATGCGTGATTTTTTGTCAGTCAATAATGTAAGTGCCAATTGCAGGCGTTGCTCTTGCCGTACATCAAGCGGGGATTTACCAAGATAGTGCTGAAAGAGCCTGCGTAGGTGTCTGTCTGTGATACCAAGACTATCTGCAACCTGTTCAATGGACTTATCGGATAAGGGAGTTGCCAGTATCCTGAGCGCCCGCTCCAGTGTGGCCTGTGTACCTTTCCATGCGGGGCTACCTTCGCGTGCTTCGGGGCGGCACCGTTTGCAGGGCCGAAAGCCTGCCTTTTGTGCGGCATCAGCTTTTGGGAAATACAAAACATTTTGTGGTTTTGGTTTTGGTGCAGGGCATACAGGCCTGCAATATATACCGGTTGTTACAACAGCAAAAAAGAGCCGGCCGTCGAAAGTAGGGTCACGGTTTAGCAAGGCTTCGTAAAGGATGTTGTGTGTTTCTTTCATGCAACCGACTATATCTGTTTTTCATGAAAAAACTCGCTATTTTCGGACCTCTATTTAAGGCATTTTAAATGCTTGCAAATAGCTTACCTGCTAGCGCGAGCATAATCATTACCAGTAAAAAAGGGGGGATATGCAAACGGGGAATGCCTACTTTGGCTTTCATCACCTTTGCAAAATGAAGGCAAGAATTTGTGCAGCTAGTAATGGCAAGTAAGGAAGCTATGAATGTGCAGGATTTTAACGCAAAATAGCCCTGAATGTGCGGCCATAACCTTAATACGGCAAGGGCTATTAGAATAGAAAATAATCCAAGCGCACAATAAAGGCACGTAACAGCCCAGCCGCGGAATCGGTCAATCTGATTACTTGAATTTGTCATCTCAGTGCCTTGATAAACTATTGCTATGGCTATTTCCTGCGAAAGCTTTGATCATATACGGCTTTTAAGCGGGCACTGTCTACCTCTGTATAAATTTGGGTGGCCTTAAGGTCTGTGTGGCCAAGCAGTTCCTGAATAGTGCGTAGGTCGCCGCCGCGTGACAAAAGATGTGTTGCAAAGCTATGGCGCATAGCGTGGGGCGTTGCTGTTTCAGGTAGCCCAAGGGCAATGCGTGCGGCCTGCATTGCAAGCTGAACTAAGCGCGGTGATAGACGGTTGCCCCGAACACCTACAAACAAGGGCATGTCAGCTGTTAGAATGAAGGGGCATAGTTTAATATATGTGTCGATTGCTGTGCGTACGATAGGCAGAACCGGTACAATGCGCTCTTTCCCACCTTTCCCACTGATCCGCATACTGTCTGATTTTGGTATATCGCAGACATTAAGGGAAAGCGCTTCACTGATACGCAGGCCACAGCCATAAAGAAGGGTAATAACGGCTGTATTTCGAGCTGCAACCCAGCTTTCAATGTCTTGCTCGGTTACTGTTTCAAGGAGTGTTTTTGCGCCGTCTTCTGAGAGGGGGCGAGGCACACGGTGTGGAATCTTGGGCGCCTGTATTGCTTTAATTGCATCATTATTAATGTTTTCTACGCGGGCTAAATAGCGGTAAAAGTTTCGGATGGACGATAACGCTCGTGCGGTAGAGCGTGCAGATAGTTTGTTGCTGCGCAGTTTAGCTAAAAACGCTCGAAAATCACGTATTTCAAGTTTTTGTAAAAGCGTCAGTGTTACATTTGCACCGCGATATTCTGTAAGCAGCTTAAAAAAGCTATTCATATCGCTTATGTAGGCTGAAACTGTATGGTCTGACATGTGGCGCTCACTCGTCAGGTATCGTACCCAGCGGTTCATGGTCGCGGCAGTTTCTGTGTCGAGAGACACGAGGGGTATGATATTTTGCCTGCCTGTCATGCCCGTTGCCAATCCATATAACCGGGGTTATAGCTGTGGGTAGCGTAGACGCCCTAAAAACCTTGATAATGAAGGTATATGAGCGGTCGTGCGGCGCATATCATATTTGGTTTTTTCAATTTTCATGACATCTTCAATCCGGCGATCCAAAAACGCCCATGTCTCAGTATAGCCGTCAGAATCATCGTTTAACCAGTATAACAGTACGGCACTGTATACAGCGCATAAGGTTGCTCGCTTTGTATACCAGTTGTGATCTGTTGAGGTGTCACCGGCGGCGCGCCACATAATGTCGGCAGTGTTCCAGAGCGCCTTACTGCCTAGGGCAATGTTTTGGGGTAGGGCTAGGGTTGCTAGGCCACGTCTTACGGCTTCTCTGTTAACCAGTTGCTCGGTTAGGCGTGTGCGGATAGCTATAGTGATTCGGTCTCTTATCTTCATTGTGGGCAGCTTCATCTCTGCAAGCTCGGCTGCGAGTAGGGCGTCCGCCTCAGTCAGGTGATATTCTAAAACCTCTATAGCACCGCGTGGGAAAGCAAGTTCGGCAAGCTCAAATGATATACCAATATCACTAGCTGCGGCTTTCAGGGATTTGACCGACCAGCCATCAAACGGCACATGTAAAAGCATTGCCTTTAGGAGCGGCTGGCGCAGTTCTTCTGGTGTTTTATCACATGTCATAGGTTTTCCTTGCCTTTAAGTAAGCCTACTCTTTTAGAACGATATCATCAAGCCACCATATAATGAGCTGACATAGAGCCACGTTTTGCATTGCCTAAAAAATGTGGTATAGTCCGTCAGGAAATAAAAGGCAGTGTACCTTTTTTGAGGGTGCAGAAGCCTTTTTCGTGATTTTAACTTGTGCGCTATAGTTTGCTTTGCTATATGGCCGGGGCCCAGTGAGTGTGCGCCCGACTTGCCACTTGCGAATTATGGCTATGAAAGGAGTGAGAAACCCATGGAGGTTTCCGTTCGGGATAACAATGTGGATCAAGCTCTTCGTGCCCTGAAGAAAAAACTTCAGCGTGAAGGCGTATACCGCGAAATGAAGATGCGTCGCTTTTATGAAAAGCCATCTGAAAAGAGGGCTCGTGAGCAGGCCGCAGCAGTGCGCCGTGCCCGCAAGCTGGAGCGTAAGCGCCTTGAGCGTGACGGTATGGTAGTTCGTACTCGTTAATTCGATACCAACACCACATGAATAAAAAGCCTCGCAGATTATGTCTGCGGGGCTTTTCTATGATGTGATAACGATCAAATGAGCCGTTTTTGTTGGTGCAGCACCTAGCCGTTGGAGGGCAGGGTTAGTAATGATTATTCTGCTCAATCTCTGGTAACTGCATTAAACGCTTTGGCATTTGCCGGTCATTCTCAGCCCTAAGAAAGGCACCATAAACAGGGTTGTGGGCAACGACTATTCTCTCTGCTCCCTGATCTTCGCGGTGCATAAAAAAAGCAAACCTACCGCTTTGAATACTGGAAATAGCTTCTTCTGCTGAAATAGACCACGGTGTTCCATCAGGCATTGTGCCGCCAATATGTGTTACCTGATGACTAGGGGGTTTTTGGGCATCTGTTCTTACAAACAAGACTTTGTGTTTTTGGACCATATATGTTTCCGCTAATTGGGATGACGGGTTTTATTTTTCCTATGCCTGAATAGGTAAAAATTACTCCAAAACTCATGTGAAAAATAGCAGTGTTAAATTTCCAATTTGCAGTACAGCTTTGAAAAATTATCTTAAATTATACGTTAAATGTAACTATTCGACTCGGCATCAAAGCAAAGACGTCACAGCAATAGGCCGTGACGTCTTAATGCTTTTAATGGCGACTGCTTTACCTGTTTTGAAGTGCAGACAGGGTTGTTGTTGGTGCTATAGCTTCAGGGTCCACCCGAATTTCAAGCAACGCAGGTTTGCCAGCCTTTAGGGCACGTTCCAGTGCTGGTGCAAAAGCTGTAGTTGATGTAACAAGTTCTGCTTGCACACCGAAGCTTTCGGCAAATTTGACAAAGTCAGGGTTGGTCAGGTCAGTTCCTGACGTTCGCCTTGGATATTCACGTTCCTGATGCATCCTGATTGTGCCATACATATTGTTATTAAAAACCAGAAATACAACATTGGCTCCGTACCGGACGGCGGTTGCAAGATCTACTGCGTTCATCATGAAACAGCCATCACCAGATATAGAGATAACCGTTTTTTCAGGGTGTGTGAGCTTGGCACCTATGGCAGATGGCACACCGTAGCCCATAGCCCCAGAAGTGGGGCCTAACTGGCTAGGAAAACTTCTGTATCGATAGAAACGGTGTAGCCAAGAAGCATAATTACCTGCGCCGTTACAAACAATAGCATCATCTGGTAATGTTTCCCGCATATAACGGTACAGGTCAGATAACTGCACATCTCCAGTATTTGCTATGGGGGTGGTCCATTTTTCAAAGGACGCTCTCGCTTCTAATGTATCTTTCTTCCAGGGGTTCGAGCCCGCGAGTTTCATGGATGCGAGGAAAGGTGCAATGGTAATGGGTGTTGCATTAATTGCTAGATCTGGCTGATAGACGCGTCCCAGTTCCTCTGCTCCCTGATGAATATGAACAAGAGTTTGGTCCGGCACCGGCACTTTTAAACGATTGTAGCCATCCGTTGTCATTTCACCGAGGCGAGGACCAAGAACTATCAGCACATCGGCATCTGTCATGCGTTTAATCAATGCCGGGTTTGCACCGATCCCCATATCACCAATATAATTTGGATGATTGTTATTGAACCTGTCTTGGCAACGAAAGGAAACAGTCACGGGGATATGGTTGTTTTCGGAGAATTGTTCAATTTCATGCACTGCAGTGGCAGACCAACCGCTGCCCCCCAGCATAAGAAGGGGGCGTTCTGATTTTTCAAGAAGCGCTTTCATACTAGCCATATCAGCTTGCCCGGGGTGTGCAAGCGTGGGTGTATATGGCATTGATTGCTGTTCACCACATAGTTTTCTGAGCATATCCTCTGGTAAAGCAAGTGCGACAGGCCCAGGCCGGCCTGATGTTGCAACACGGAAAGCGCGGCCCACATATTCAGCAATGCGGTTAGGGTCTTGAATTTCGGCGGTCCATTTTGTCACTTCACTTAAAAAGCGACGATAATCAATCTCTTGAAAGGCCTCTCTATCCATTTGGTCAGAGGCAACTTGCCCAATAAACATAATCATCGGTGTGCTGTCTTGGTAGGCGGTATGCAGGCCTATAGAGGCGTGGGTTGTACCGGGTCCACGTGTGACAAAGCAGATGCCGGGTTTGCCCGTTAGTTTGCCATATGCTTCTGCCATGTTAGCAGCACTTGCTTCATGGCGGCATGTTATAAAGGGCAATTTGTTTGATACATCGTGTAAAGCATCAAGAACGGCAAGATAGCTTTCGCCTGGCACACCAAATGCAATGTTGGCTTCGTTTGTTATAAGGGCGTCAACAAGCGCTTTGCCCCCAGTGATTTGCTCAGTTGTCATAGTCCCTCCATACGGCAACTTCTTCTTCCCCATGAAATGTTCTGGTCTGAACACAGAAGTAGCCTTCATAACCGAGTTTAAGCCTACATTTTGCTAACATAAATAATCATAATGAACAAAAGCGTGTATTTCATTTGCCAATGTGCCGGAAACCTTGGTGAAATGACACGGCTTTGCGGTGCTGGATTTTTTGTGATTGGTCACTAGGGTGTGAAGAGGGTTGATATGACCTTTGTAATATTGTCATTCTAAAGTTCTAAGCATAGAACCTCTTACAAGCTGAACTAGAGTGAATGATTTGGGCGAAATAAAACGACAATATTATCAGCCTGTTAGAGTTGCGAAGGGTATTAGTTGTGTGCTTGCTAATAACCCAAACGCTTATACAGGGCCGGGAACTAATACCTATATTGTAGGCGAAGAAACACTGTGGATTATTGACCCGGGGCCAGAAGACATCCGCCATGTTGATGCTGTTTTGGCAGTTGTTGATGGCAGACCTGTGGCAGGTATTTTAGTAACCCATACCCATATGGATCATAGCCCAGCAGCGCACTTGCTGAAAGCTGCAATGCAGGCCCCAACATATGGGTATGGCCCCTTATGTCAGCTCATTGCCGCAGAAACAGAAGAAGATGTTGATACTTGCTTTTCTCCTGACAACAGTCTTAGCCACGGAACGGCTATTGGTATGGGACGGTGGCGTGTCATAGCTCTCCATACACCGGGGCACTTTCCTAATCACATGTGTTATGTCTTGCCGGAGCAGGGTGTGTTGTTTTCTGGCGATCATGTCATGGCTTGGTCCACGACAGCGATTGTACCGCCGCTTGGTAATTTTCTGGACTATATGAATAGCCTTGACCTGCTGGAAAATGTTCATGCTAACCTTATGTTGCCCAGCCATGGATGCCCTGTTTATGCACCGTTTGAAAGAATTGATGCAGTGAGGAAGCATCGGCACAAAAGGCACAATCAGGTAAGAATGTGCCTGCAGGCTGGAGTTGGGGACGTGCATGCTATCGTGGGCAGCATATACAAGGATGCCGATTTAACACCGAGTTTATATAAGGCCGCATATGGATGTGTGCAGGCCCATATAGACCATTTGAATGTTCAGGGTATAGGTGACCCGCTTGAGCAGGCAATTGTTGAAGCTTAATCTTATTGGTAAAACAGTGTTCTATGTCTAATTAGTTAAAATTTTATTCAAATTAAATGTAAGTATAGATAAGTATAGTTTAAATAAATAAAATTTTATCGAAGTATTGACTATTTTTAAAAACAATTGCGATATCTTGGCGTAAATCAAGGTTTCTGCCAGCACGGCAGATATGGAGTAGAAGCCATGCAGTTCGCAAGTGCATCATTAGTAGATGCAGTAAAAATGGAAAAGATCCAGCTGGCCAAACGTATTGGTCAGTACCTTAACGCTGATCAGGCGGATGAGGACCGTGCGCTGATAGAAGATATTGCGCGCAAGCTTGCGAGTGACATTTCTCGGCAGGTCCGGGAAGTACTGGCCTATGAATTGCGCCGCTGCAATCGCTTGGTTCCTGACCTTGCAGAAAAAATAGCCAAAGATGTTGAAGAAGTTGCTGGGCCGTTTCTTCAGGAAACGAAGGCAATCTCTGATAAGGCAATGGTTAAACTTATTCCACAACTCCAAGAATATGCGCGGGTTGCTCTAGCGCGTAGAAATGATTTAAGTGACGAAGTGCTTGGTGCTCTCATTGAAAGCGGGCGGACAGACAGTATAGCAACACTCGTGAGGAACGACAGAGTTGTTCTTGCTGAGCCTGTTTGTGGAACACTGGTAAACCGCTTTTCAGATAACATCTGGATTATGGATCAATTTAGCGCTCGCGCCGATTTGCCCCTTTCCATTGTAGACCGGATTATGGATAAAGTTTCTGATCATTGTCGGTCAATCATGCTTAATCATTATCCAGTACGTTCTGATGTTGCAGCTATTATTTTTGATAATGCAAAAGTTGAAATGATTTGGAATCAGGTGCGTAAAATTGACGATACGCAAATTCATGCTGTTGTTTCAGAACTGCGCACCAATCAGCGCTTGAACCCTGCAATCGCTATTGAAATGGCTAAAAAAGGCAGCCTTGCGTTTTTGGAAAGCATGCTTGCACTTGAGGCTGGTATGACAATTCAGCGTGTACGCGATATTTTGCGGTTGGAAGATAAAACATCTTTTGTGCGTCTTATGCATGCTGCAAAAGTTGGTGAGAAGCTAGCGCCTGCTATTCTGAAACTGGCTAAAGAAAACTATTCTGTGCCAGCGGGAGGCAAGGCATGACATTCATTACAGTTTCTGGTTTTACATTTTTTGACACTGGTGTGTTGGTGGCTGCTCAATTATCATTTTTTTTACTCTTATGCGGTAAGTTAATACCCGGTGGGGCGTCGGTACAGAGTGAGGGTATAAAAAGATATGTCCGTATTCAGTGCAGCAGGCCCATTGGTGATGAGTAGGTTAGGGACAGTTGACGTTGTAAATGCTGCAACGCTTGAAAAGCTGGTGCTAACCCAGAGAGTTTCTAGTTTTTTGGCGCGGCACACCGACGATGAAGAACGGGTTGCAATAGAAAATGTTGCCCGGATGCTTGCACAGGATATGTCTATACAAGTGCGCGAATCACTGGCTTTTGAATTGCGGTCCTGCAAATCGCTGCCTTTTGATCTAGCTGCTAAAATAGCAACCGATGTTGAAAGCGTTGCAGGCCCTTTTCTTGCTTCCACTGAAGCCTTTAATGACGCCGAGCTTGCAGGGCTTATTCCTCAGCTTGAAGAACATGCACATGTAACATTAGCGCGCCGGTCTGACATAGGGATTGCTACATGTCATGCCATTGTTACTGTTGGTAATGAAAAGCCGGTAAGTTTTTTAGTGCGGAATAATAAAATTGTTTTACATGAGCAAACATGCTCGACAATCCTTAATCGTTTTAGGGGTAATGAAACTATACTTCAGCATATGACAAAGCGGGTTGATTTGCCGCTTTCTATTGTTGAGCAGCTGATATTGTTGGTTTCTGCTGAATATCAGGATATTTTAGTTAAGCATTATAGCGTTACAGAGACTGTAGCGCAGCAAGCTATTAAGGCGGCCCACGGTGATATTATGTGGCAGCACCTAGAGCATGCTAGCCCGGCTCAGATACATGCCTATGTGATCGACCTAAGAAAAGCCCGGCGCCTGTCACATGATGTGATGATAGAGATGACAAGCCGTGGTTGCCTGCCGTTTCTGGAAAGTGTTCTTGCCCTTGAGGCAGGCTTAACGCTAGGTGCTGTTCGTGAGCGCCTTTACGGTGGTAATATGGTGTCTTTTGTCGGCCTTATGAAAGAAGCTAATGTAAGTAAAGCAGACGCACAAAGGTTGAGGCAAATGGTTTTGTTGCATGGCGGTAGCTCTGGTTGGCAGGCTATGAAACGCCCCAATTAATGCATGCCGCTCTTATTTAAAGTGGTTTCCAACCAAAGCTAGTCTGGACCTGTTTCTGTAGGCTATAAGTGTGCCAAGAATGAAAGCTATTATAGCGGTATAAAATAGCGAGCCATCACTCATTATTTCTCCGTTCACTACATATTCGACTGTAACACCTAAGGGAGTGAAGAGGTGAAAGAAGATTGCGCCTGCCATAATACCCATTGTTAAAATGCCACCAAATGCCCGAGTTTTAGGGATGAGCAAGAGTATGGAGGCAATGAGCTCTGCAATGCCAATGATGATAGCCCCATATGCTTTGAAAAAATCTAACCCCAAAAACTCACCTACAACATTAAAAATATGGGTTGGCATAGGGTGCCCGCTAAATTTGAAAGGCAGGCTGCCACATAGGATAAAGGCAATGATTATCGCCGCAATCCAGTCTCCATATTTGTTAAGAAAAACCATGGTTTTCTCCTACTATTAGTGCGTTATTGGATAGTGTTTGGTTAGTTTTTTTTCGTGGCGCCATGCCTTGAAAAGGCTGAATAGCGGTGTTGGTAGAAAACCTCTCTTTCGGTTTTTGTTCCCGATCACATAAAGGTGCCTAAACTGGCCCATAAGTGCTTTATAGGCGCCCCATAATGTCATACGGGAATCCCAAATATGGGTTACTTCGCCGCCAGCACCGTTCACTTCGATGATTTTGAATCCTGTACCGTTCTGCAATTCTGAAAAACTGTTAAATCGAACATCAAAACGGCCAATGTAAAATTCGCCCATAGATTTTGCCAGCTTATCAAAAGTGTCAATCATGGTGTCTGTAATGAAGTCATTACCATTGCGGAAAATGGTGCCTCTACAATGGTTGCCAGCAAAGGCTAACCGTACTTTCTCACCGTCAGGGACTATGGTGTCTAGCTTGCTTTTATGGCGCTCTAGGTATAGGTGCGATAGTTTGCCAGCGCGTTTGTCGGCCCGTATGAGCTCATATAGTGTGTTGGTACCGTTCCCAATTACAGAGGGGAAATATTTTAAAGTGAGGCTAATGATCTGGCCTTTGGGTTCCTCTGGGTGACGCACATAAAAAATGCCTGCTTCGCCTTCCATATCGATGAGTGTTTGCAGCAGAAAATTAGCGCCGGACGGAAACACTGAAATATAATGCCGTAAGTCTGTGTCGTTTTTAATAACCTGCACACCAGCGCCGCGCATGCCAATATCAGGTTTTGCCACAACCGGATAGCGTAGGCCAGTTGCTGTCATCCCGCTTGTGGCTTCCCTGAAGGTCCTATCCGTGCCACCATCCCCGGGCCAGCGTAGAAAGCGTGCATATGGTGCCGTGTAATCCCGTGCGGTACCGTTTAGCTGGTTCAGTACAGAAAACTTGCTTTCACCGACAAGGCCAGAGTAAGGCAACGCCGGGTTTGCATTGGTAAGTAGGGTTGGGCCTAAATGCCGAAGGGAAAGCCAGGCACAGTAAAGGGCGATAGGGACATAAAAAAAGTGTGCCGGGGCAAATTCAAACCAAGATGTTTCGGCGGCTGTATCATCGAGGGCAGGCATGCCTGCATGTTCGGGCAAAGGCATGGCATGTTTCACAGCTAGTGCGTTATCGGTGGCTGGTTGCATGCTGTTTCCTAATTTCGGAGCTTTCATGGTCTAAAATAATAGAGGTGGGCCTTAACCATTTTAACAGCCGAGGCAGGCCAAAAAGGACAGTTATTGCAATGATGCTTGTAGTGGTGGCCGCTACATAGGGGCCCATATGCTGTACAGCAGCTTGTATTTCACTGATGAAAAGCACCATTACTGTTACCCATAGGCATGCAGCTATCGATAATACGGTGCTGAAGCGTGCGAGGGACATGCGAAGAAAGCCAAAACTGACATATGTAATGAAACGTGTGCCGGGGGTGAACCGGGAGAGGAATAATAGCGCAGATTGCCGCTGAGATAACCAGTTCTTTAATTTAATGGCGCGCTCTATTGGTACTTTTGAGGCAATGAAGGCATTATGGCTCGCAGCCCAACCAAGAATGTAAAGCCCAATATCACCTACGATAATACCGGTTGCGAGTGCAGGGATAACAATACCTTCAGGCATATGGCCGCTTCCTACCAAGAGGCCTCCTATGATCAGGGAGCCGTCTTCAGAGGCAAAGGTGGTAGCCGCTAAAATGCATGCTGCAATAAGCGGTTTATTTGCCGCAAAATGCAGTATCAGCTCTAGCCACTGTTCTATTGTGTCTGTCATACGGCCCCTATTGCTCCTAATAAACCTCAAACGTAAAACTTGCTATTGTCAAGCCAAACTAGCTTCCAGACGCGGTGCAAAAAATCAACTCAATTTGACTATAGAATTTTATATGTAAGCAAAAGACACATCAGGGCTTTATAACACTATTGTGTTAGCGCGTGATGGCTATGTTTAAGGATGCTTTCACTATAGCCGCAATAAGTTTTCACTATTGTTCCAGACCTTTTTTAGGGTGCCTCTAGGCCCAGAGCCTGTTAATGAAAAGGCTGCTATTATTTAAACTCTCTATGGTAACGGTGCAGATAGTTATGGCTTTGAAAGACTATATTCGAACAATTCCAGATTTTCCAAAACCGGGCATTCTGTTTAGAGATGTTACAAGCTTGTTTGCAGATGCTGCTGGCTTTGAACTGATGCTCGATAGTATGGTTAATGCTTTGTCTGGTATACGCTTTGATGTGATTGCGGGTATAGATGCTCGAGGCTTTATTGTTGGGGCGGCACTTGCCGGGAGGCTTCAAAAAGGCTTTGTGCCGCTCCGCAAGGAAGGCAAACTTCCGGGTAGCGTTATCCGGGTAGCCTATAGACTTGAATACGGCGAGGCTGTGCTGGAAGTGCATACGGGTAGTTTTAAGAAAGGTATGCGTGTTTTGCTGATTGATGACCTCATAGCAACAGGTGGCACAGCTGAAGCCGGTGTGCAGCTCATAAAGGCACAGAGTGCCGATATTGCAGCTTGTGCCTTTGTGGTTGACTTACCTGACCTTGGCGGTAGTGCCCGCCTGCAAGAGGCGGGGCACACTGTTATTAGCTTATGCAGTTTTGAAGGGGCTTAAAGCTCGTCTACTATTTGGTACAGGGCATTTAGGCATGCAATGGCTAGATTACGGCACCGTTCTGGGCTCCAGCCATAGAGTGTGTCGGGCAGGTCTGCATTGTCTTTAAATGGCATTTCAAGCGTCATGGCAGGGCATTTGAAAGCTTCTGCCATATAATTGGTGCATACACCCATGTTGGCAGTGCCTGCCACATCAACCGGATAGCCTTTTTCTGTTTGAAAGTCTGGTGTTATAGATGCCAGTGTATCGCGGTATTTGTAAAATAGATCCAGCCGTGCTTCTTTGGCTGACGGTACGCCGTCGAAGCCTGCCAAGAAATTATAAGGCAGGGCTTCATCCCCGTGTACATCCATATGGAAATCAACACCAGTTTCAAGCATTTTTTTGCGAACCAGATATACTTCTGGTTCTGTTGCTGGGTTTGGGTTTTCCCACACTCTGTTCAGATTTACGCCTGCCGCATTTGTCCGTAAATGCCCACGTTTTGAGCCATCAGGGTTCATGTTGGGCACAATGTAAAAATGTGCTTTTTCAAGGAGGCCTTTAGCAACAGGGTTGTCTTCATCCAGCAAAAATTCAAGCGCGCCTTCCATCCACCATTCAGCCATGGTTTCGCCTGGGTGCTGGCGAGCGCAGAGCCATATCTTTTTGCGACCTTCTGGACCATAACCAACTTCAACTAGGTCCATGTCCTGCCCGTCTAGAGTGTGGCCAAGAACGTGTGTCTTCACTATGGGTGAAGCCGCGACATCTGCAATCAGGTCGGCATGACGATCCATCGAATAGGGTGCAAAGTAGGCAAAGTAAATGCTATCGGAATCGGGTTCAAAGTGCCACGTAAGCTCTTTGCCATTATAGCTTGTGGGAATGCGGAACCATGTTTCGCGGTCATATGAGGCGCATACGCTATAGTTATTCCAGCCATCAAGATAAGCAGCATCCCCTGCATTTTCTATCGTTAGGGTGCATGCAGTATCAGCAACACCAGAAAGGCGAAAATGGAACCACTGAAGAAATTCAGACTGATGGTCTGCCCTGATTTTAAGGCGTATATCCGCTGGCGATTCTACAGAAATAACGTCTATGTTGCCGCTGTCGAATGAACTTGAAACAAGCATGCTGTCCTCTTTCGTTGTTACTATTTGCTGCCCACGGGTAATGCTTCATACCCTTGAGGTCAATATAGGAAAAGTACGATAAAGGATATTGGGTTTTAGGGCAAAACCTCTGTCAGCCCTCTGGGTAAATTAGAATCGGCTTTTGTTTGTCATAATAGTCCAGTTATGGTATTATCATGAAACTGACGCGGTAAAGCGTGAGCGGACTACCCCTGCTTACAAACAGGGGGGAATGGGGCGTTCCACAGGGCATGGGGGGCGCCCCTGTTTTGTGCACCTCGCTTGGTTTTAGGTGTGCAATTTTAGTATTCAATGAAATTGCTTCCAGAAGCTATTGACAGAAACGGCTCTCACCCTTATGTTCCGCGCCCAATGGATTCGGGAAATGGCAATTGTGCTGTTTCCGCCTTAACCATGCAGTTTAAAAGCATTTGAACTGGTATGGAAAAGGCATTGTTTAAACTGATTTTTAGGAAGGCGAGCCATGAAAATTCGCAATAGCCTGAAGTCTCTTAAGACACGTCACCGCGATTGCCGTGTGATTCGCCGCAAGGGACGTACATACGTTATTAACAAGACTCAGCGTCGTTTCAAGGCGCGTCAGGGTTAATACCCCCCTATTTAAGTTATTGATTAAGCCGTGCACTCGTATGTAGAGTGGCACGGCTTTTTCTTTGCGGGGTAAGTTTATGAAGCAGATTTCTGCTGTTCTTTTTGATATTGGCAATGTGTTTGTGCGGTGGGATCCCCGTTATCTGTATGAAAAGCTTATAGCTGATCCGGTTGAGCTGGATTTTTTTCTGACAAATGTTGTGACACTTGCATGGCATACCGAGCACGATAGGGGCCGCCCTTTTGCCGAGGGCGTGCGGAAATTATCGGCACAGTTTCCAGAGTATGAAGATCTTATTCAGTCTTTTGATACAAAATGGGCTGAAACAATTGGTGAGACTATAACAGGCACTGTCGATGTTTTGGGCGCATTGGTCGCTGAAGGCATGCCTGTATATGCAATTACGAACTTCTCTGCTGAAAAATGGCCCCTGTTTTGTAAAAGCTATGCCTTTACAGACCTGTTCGATGGAGTGGTTGTCTCTGGTGAAGAAAAACTGGTGAAGCCTGATCCTGCACTTTTTGATATTGCTATAAAACGCTTTGGACTGGTGCCAGAGGAAACGTTTTTTATTGATGACCGGTTTGATAATATTCGGGCTGCAGAAAAGATAGGTATGCAGTGCCATACCTTCCGCGACCCAGCTACTTTAAAGAAAGATTTGTGGTCACGCCGTTTTAGGCACCTATCATTTTAGGTGCCTAAAGATGTTCTCTGCCTAAACAGTGGTTTTGTTGATCCAGGCAATGTGCAGCACATTTGTGGCCCCCGGTGTGCCAAAAGGCACGCCAGCAGTGATAACGATTCTGTCTCCAGCTTTTGCCAGACCACTACGCACTGCCATACGCTGCGATTTACCGACCATTTCTTCAAAAGAAGTGACATCTCTGGTCTTAATCGTATTCATGCCCCATACAATCGCTAGCTTGCGTGCAATTGACATTTTTGGGGTGAGTGTAAGGATAGGTACCTTGGGGCGCTCTCTTGCTGCGCGTAGGGCTGTTGAGCCAGATGTGGTGAAGGTCACAATAGCGCATGCCGAAATAGATTCGGCTACTTGGCGTGCCGCAGCTGTAACGGCATCTTCAATACGGGTGTTATAGGTGCCAGTATCAAGCCTGCTGCCCAGTAAGTAGTCGGGCTCATTTTCGATACGGCGTGCCACGCGGTCCATAACGGCAACCGCTTCTATAGGGTAATCCCCCACAGCTGATTCAGCAGATAGCATGACCGCATCAGCACCGTCTGCAACTGCGGTTGCAACGTCAGACACTTCAGCCCGTGTTGGTACGGGTGATTTGATCATTGATTCGAGCATTTGCGTTGCAACAACTACAGGCTTGCCTGCTAGGCGGCATTTGCGGATAATTTTTTTCTGAATGCCCGGTACTTTCTCAACTGGCTCTTCAACACCCAAATCGCCGCGTGCCACCATTACACCGTCAGAGAGTTCAATAATTTCATCAAGTGCTTCAACTGCCGCGGGCTTTTCAATTTTGGCCATCACCGCTGCCCGCCCTGCAACCAGTTTTTTGGCTTCTGCAACATCTGCGGCACGCTGAACAAAAGACAGCGCTATCCAGTCAGCGCCGCACTTGAGGGCAAAGGCCAGATCCTTACGATCTTTTTCTGTGAGAGCAGCAAGCGGTAATACAGCGTTTGGCACATTCACGCCCTTACGATCAGAAAGCACGCCGCCAACAATTACCGTGCATTCAGCTTTTACTGTTTCCGCTTTGGTGACTTCAAGACGGACTTTACCGTCATCGAGCAAAATTTGCGTACCAGCATCAATAGCAGAGAAAATTTCTTTATGAGGCATGCCAACACGGTCTTGTGTGCCGGGTTCATCCGTTAGGTCAAGGGTGAAGGTGTCGCCGTTTTTGAGGGTAATTTTACCGTTTGCAAATGTACCAATACGCAGCTTAGGACCTTGAAGGTCTGCGAGAATGGCAATCGGTCTGCCTATTTCTCGTTCAACAGCGCGTATCGTATGGACAAGGGCTTCTTTGTCCTTGTGTTCGCCGTGGCTCATGTTCAGGCGAAAAACATCCGCTCCTGCAGTTGCCAATGCTTTAAGTTGTTCGAATGTACTGGAGGCAGGCCCCAGTGTTGCGACAATACGTGTTTTACGATTGCGTCGAATATTTATAAACTCAGGGACAGCGGTGGGTGCCAAATGTGCCTCCATATGGATAGTGTTGTTTCAAATTGGTTCATTGGGGGCTTTTATTTTGCCAGATGCTGCGTTAAAGCTGGCAAAAGGTCCAGTACTTTCTTGTAATGCCTTCAAATCTTCATGCTCTGACTGGTGATTTATGACAAACTTTAGCCTTGCTAGCGAAATTTTGAACCCCAATGTTATTGGCGATGTTATTATCCTCTGTGACCATGCAACAAACCATATTCCGGAAAACTATCAAAACCTTGGCTTAGGTCAGGCAGACTTAGAGCGCCACATAGCGTGGGATATTGGTGCAGCAGAGGTAACCAGAAAAATTTGTTCCATGATGGGCGTGGCAGGGGTTCTTGCGCCTGTCTCGCGGCTGCTGATTGATTGTAACAGAGAACCCGACCATGCAACCCTGATACCGCCGCAGAGTGATGGTACTATTATCCCGGCTAACCGTGATTTGCCGGAAAGCGCAGTTGCTGCTCGTAAAAAGGCTTATTACGTGCCGTTTCATATGGCATGCGCAGATTTGGTTGAAAAACACCTTAATGCTGGAAAAACGCCTATCATTATTGGGATGCACAGTTTCACACCCGTTATGAAAGATGAGGGCCGCCCTTGGCATATTGGATTTTTGTGGAATAAAGACCCGCGCCTTGCACAAGCAATGATCGGGCTGTTGGAGCGTGAGACAGACCTTATTGTTGGTGATAATCTGCCATATTCAGGGAAAGACCTATATTATACCATGCAGCGACATGGTGCTGACAATGGCCTGCCTCAAACCACCATCGAGATTAGGCAGGACTTGCTTGCAGATGATAAGATGACAAGTGAATGGGCCGCTTTGCTTGCAGATGTACTTGATGAATGTACCGAGCGTCACGATATAATGTCTATTCAGTATTATTAGGGGAAAGTTATGACATCAAATCAGGAAAAAATTGATGCGGCCGTATTGAGACGCCTGCTAAAACATTTAGATGACCGTAAGGATGTTCAGAACATTGACCTTATGGGGTACGGTGGCTTCTGTCGTAACTGTCTTTCTGATTGGTATCAGGAAGCAGCAGAGGAGCAGGGGCAACCTGTTACAAAAGATACTGCGCGTGAGCGCATCTACGGCATGCCTTACAGCGCCTATAAAGAAAAGTATCAAGCACCCGCAACAGATGAGCAGCTAGAGCGCATGAATGTTAGTGTTGCAAAAAACAAAGCCGCTCGCGGCCAAAGTTAAGGCTGGCTTTCAAACCACTGTGCGACAGAGTGTTGTTCTTCCTCTGTCATATGGAGGCCCAGTTTTGAGCGCCGCCATAAGGCATCTTCTGCAGTTGTAGCCCATTCGTGTTGTTTTAAATATACAAGCTCTGCTTCATATAAGCTGGCCCCAAAAGCTTGCCCCATATCTTCAAGAGATGTTTTGCGGCTTAGCAAGGTTTCTGTAAGCGTTCCATATGATCTTATGTATCTATGGCAAAGACTATCAGGTAGCCAAGGGTATGCTGTTTTTATGGCGCCTATGTAAAAGACAATGTTTTCATAGCCCATTTCCCCGCCGGGTAGGGGGGCAGATGCTGTCCAAGGTTGCCCGCCGTATTGAAGGAAAGCTTGTAGTTTTTCTAGTGCTTCTTCGGCAAGGCACCTGAAGGTGGTTATTTTACCGCCATACACACTTAGCATAGGCGCGCCTTCCTGTGTATCAAGCTCCAGAACATAATCACGGGTGGTTTTTGAGGCATTTTCTGCGCCGTCGTCAACAAGCGGTCTGACGCCTGCATAGGACCATATAATGCTTTCAGGTATTACTGGGGCTTCCAAATATTCACTGACAACGCTGCAAAGATATTCTTTCTCATGTTTATCAATTGATACTTGGTCAGGGTCGCCGCTGAAGGCAACATCAGTAGTACCTATAAGGGTATAATTATTCTCGTAAGGGATGGTGAAAATAACACGCCCGTCAGTATGCTGGAAAGTAAAAGCCTGTTCGCCGTGGTAAAGGCGGGGCACTACAATATGGCTACCTTTTACCATTTTAATCTGTTTGCTGCTTTGGGGGGGCGGGGAAGCCTTATCTTCTATTTTATCAACCCAAGGCCCGGCCGCATTGACCAGCGCGGAGGCTTTTATTACGTGCATCTCGCCGTTTGGCTCGCGCACGGTAATGTTCCACAAGCCCTTTTGCCTTTTTGCCCCCAATACCTTTGTTCTGGTTAGGATTGTTGCTCCATGTCTGGCAGCATCTACGGCAGACATGGCTACAAGGCGGGCATCATCAACCCAGCAATCAGAATATTCGAAGCCTTTTGTAAGTGTAGGCTTAAGCGGTTTTCCGTGTGGGTGTTTGGTTAAGGCAAGGGTTTTTGTTGGTGGTAGAATTTTGCGCCCACCAATGTAGTCATATAAAAAAAGCCCTAAGCGCAGTATAAAGGCTGGCCGTAATCCTTTGTGGTGCGGTAAGACAAAACGTAGTGGCCTAATAAGGTGTGGCGCAGCGTTTAATAATATTTCACGCTCCATAAGCGATTCTCGAACCAGCCGAAACTCATAGTGCTCCAGATACCTGAGACCACCATGTATCAGTTTGGAACTTGATGATGACGTGTGAGATGCAAGGTCATCCTTTTCAGCTAGGATCACTTTTAAACCACGACCAGCGGCATCACGGGCAATGCCAACCCCGTTAATACCGCCTCCAATAATAAAAATATCTGCTACTTGTGCCATAAACCCTATTAAGACGTTATTTCACTCAAATGCCAACAGATGAAATCACCAAACTAATAAAAATTCAGTTGGGAATTGATCCTCTCATTTTCACACGTTAGAGTGCGGCCGAATTGTAGCCCTATGGAGTATGAAGGCATGGTACAGGCTGGTGGTGTTGCTGGAGATCAGTTGCGCAGTTTTATTGAGCGCATTGAACGTTTGGAAGAAGAAAGAAAAGGTATCGCTGAAGATATCAAGGAAGTGTATGCCGGGGCTAAGGCTGTAGGGTTCGATACCAAAATAATGCGTAAAGTTATCGCTATTCGCAAGATGGATCAGGCAGAGCGGCAAGAAATAGAGAGCCTGCTGGATGTTTATCTGCATGCGATTGAAGGCGGTGAACGCCCTGAGCCTGTAAGCGAATAATATTGGGGACTATGTAGACAGCTTTATGAATGTCTGCAAATGCGGCGGTAAATACTGGTTTGCCGCCGTAACATCTTTCGGGTCGCCCGATGTTAACAGAGTAACGCGGCCCGTTTCATTAGGGCTTGCCGTAAATTCCGGGTGCCTTTCCAGATAATCTATCAAAGCACGAGCGACAATTTCAGGCTGGGAATACAAAGCAATTTTGTCTCCAAGCGCGGCTTCAAAGTGTCGTTTTATGAGTGGGAAATGTGTGCAGCCGAGAACGGCTGCATCTGGCCTGCTACTCAGGATCTCACTGACATAACCGCTTACCAAGCCTGCAATGGGGGCATATCCAGCACCGCCCTCAATAGCATCGACAAGGCCGGGGCAAGCTTTAGCTGTGAGGTTTATATGATTGGCGCGTTTTTTTATCTCTTCGCCGTATGCATTGCTTTCAATCGTTTTTTTTGTGGCAAATAATGTAACATTCAGAGGACGTTTTTTATGTGAACCGGGGTGTTCTTGCGACCATGGTACCTCGGTAATCGCTTCGACCATTGGTACAAGTACCCCCAAGATGCGGCGGTCTGGGTAGTTATCAAGTAGCCAAGTTTGCTGAAGGCTTCTCAGTGCCACGGCTGCTGCGGTATTGCAGGCCAGTACCACAAGAGTACAGCCCCGTTGCATTAAGGCATCCACACCTTTTCGCGTCAGGTCAACGATCTGCTGGTTGCTTCTGTGGCCATAGGGGGCATTGGCATGGTCACCCAGATAAAGAAAATCTTGTTTGGGTAGCTGTTTATGCAGGGCTTCCAAAATCGTTACGCCGCCAGAACCAGAATCAAAAACGCCAATCATAGAAGTACCTTATTTACCAAGACCATATTCTTCCAGCTTTCTATACAGGGTAGACCTGCCAATTTTCAGTCTTTTTGCGACTTCTGTCATTTTGCCTTCATAACGACCAAGGGCTGCTTTGATGATGTCTTTTTCCAGGTCGGCAAGGTTCCGTATATGCCCATCCGTATTATGCAGAGACAAATACACATCTTCTTGTGGCCCTTTAAAGGCGGTAGAGGGTAGGAATGCTACAGGTGCTGACGGCTGTATGCTGCCTTCTATCATTAAATGTGGAAAATCCTGTGGTTGCAGGGTTTCATGATCAGTTAGAATAACGGCTCTAAACAGGGCGTTTTGTAACTGCCGGATATTACCGGGCCAGTCATATTCTATTATAGCGGTGACGGCAGCCTCAGATAGACTGCATTTGGGCAGGCCTTCCATTTCAGAAATTTGTGAGAGAAAGTATTCGGCTAGATCACGAATGTCATCTTTTCTGTTTCGCAAGGGAGGTAATAAAACTGGATATACATTTAGCCGGTAGAACAAGTCTTCCCGGAAGGCCCCATCTGACACACGCTCTGCAAGATTACGGTTGGTGGCAGATATAATCCTGATATCAACCTGTGTGCTTTGCTTGCCGCCGACAGGGTCAATCTCTTTTTCCTGTATAGCGCGCAGTAGCTTTACCTGAATATCAAGGGGTAACTCCCCCACTTCATCCAAAAACAGGGTGCCACCGTGCGCTTCCTGAAATTTTCCGATCCGTTTTTCTGTGGCGCCGGTGAAGGACCCCTTTTCATGGCCGAACAGGATGCTTTCAACCAAGTTTTCAGGAATGGCACCACAGTTTACAGCTACAAAAGGCTTATTTTTCCTATCGCTGGCGGCATGGATTGCATGTGCAAAAACTTCCTTTCCAACACCGGATTCGCCCTCAATTAACACAGGAATGGTTGCAGTTGCCGCTTTTCTGCTGAGTTTGATGGCGTGTTTAATACCGGCACTTTTACCCACCATGCTATCAAAATTAATGGAACCGCCTTTATCTGAAACGCCGGTTATTTCACCCACAAATGACGTGGTTTTAATCGCTGCATCCAGCGCCGTACGGATACGCTCTGCACTGGCAGGTTTTACGATAAAGTCATTTGCGCCTGCGCGCATGGCATCAACCACGGTGCTGATGGAAGAATGTGCGGTTAACATAATCACAGGCAAGTTTGGCAGGGATGGGCGAATCGCTTGCAGTACTTCAATCCCATTCATTTCAGGCATCATGAGATCAAGGAGGATAACATCAAGCGCAGGCGCGTTGGTATTTAAGATGCGCTGTGTTGCAATTTTGCCAGAGGTGGCTGTTTCTACAGAATAGCCTGCCTTTTTGATAATACCCTCTAATAGGGTAATCTGCGTTAGTTCATCTTCCACAATAAGTATGCGTTTTTCATTCATACCACATCTACCCCGAATCGATTGTACGCAATATGTATCATATTGGGACATTTGTTAAAAGATACCTAATGTTTATCTGAAACTTTTTAGAGCTAGTAAGGATATTTTCTTGCGTACAGAAACAATTGCTCTAGTTTCTTGCGCAAGGCTAGAACGGCTCATGGGGGGCATGAACCGTAACCATCAAAAGTTTCTGGTGCCGATTTGCCTGTTAAACAATAGTCATTAACCGTTTTTGGAGGACTTCCTATGAAACTAGCGGTTATTCGGGAAAGACGCGAAGCTGAAAAGCGTGTAGCGGCATCACCCGAAACAGTCAAAAAACTAACGGCGCTTGGATTTGCCGTCACAGTTGAAGCTGGTGCCGGTATTGCAGCATCACTCCCTGATTCTGCATTTGAAGCAGTTGGTGCAAAAATTGCTCCTGATCTAAAAACTGCAATCAAAGAAGCAGATGTTATTTTTTCAATTCAGGGGCTGGAAGCTGCTGATGCGAAACTAGCAAAAAAAGGTGCGCTGTTACTGTCCAGCCTAAATCCTTTCATTGAGAAAGACCGCATGCAAGCTTTTGCTGATGCGGGCATTATGGCAGTCGCCATGGAATTTGTACCACGTATCACGCGGGCGCAGTCTATGGATGTACTTTCTAGCCAATCTAATCTTGCTGGCTATAAAGCCGTTCTGGATGCAGCGGCAGTTTATGGCCGTGGTTTCCCAATGATGATGACAGCTGCGGGTACAATTGCACCGGCAAAAGTTATGATCATGGGGGTTGGTGTTGCTGGCCTGCAGGCTATTGCTACAGCGAAGCGGCTTGGTGCTATTGTAAGTGCCACTGACGTTCGTGCAGCCACCAAAGAACAGGTGGAAAGTCTTGGCGGTAAATTCGTTATGGTTGAAGATGAAGAAACAGCCGCCGCTGAAACTGCTGGTGGTTATGCCAAAGAAATGAGCCCTGAGTATAAAGCCAAACAGGCGAAGCTTATTGCTGAAACGTTGGCCAAGCAGGATATTGCTATTACGACGGCCTTAATCCCGGGGCGCCCAGCACCTGTGCTGATTACCGAGGAAATGGTAAAGTCCATGAAACCGGGCAGCGTGATTGTTGATTTGGCTGTGGAAGCAGGCGGTAACTGTGCTTTGTCTAAGGCTGGCGAAGTTGTTGAAGTGAACGGCGTGACAATTGTGGGCCACAAAAATGTGCCTTCGCGGTTAGCGTCTGATGCTTCTGCGCTGTATGCTCGGAATTTGGTGCATTATATTACACCCCACGTAAAAGAGGGCGCACTCCAGATCGACTTTGAAGATGAAATTGTCCGTGAATCGCTCATTACTAAAGATGGTGCGATTGTGAACCCACGCCTGACAGGGGGGCAGTAAGATGCATGATATTCTTGTAAATCCGTTTATTCAGCAGTTCAGTGTTTTCTTAATGGCCATTTTTGTTGGCTATTATGTGGTTTGGTCGGTAACGCCTGCACTTCATACTCCTTTGATGGCTGTGACAAATGCTATATCCAGCGTGATCATTGTAGGTGCCCTTATTGCAGCGGGCCCTGAAGGGGCTACTATTTCAAAACTTCTGGGAGCGATAGCAATTGCGCTTGCTTCCGTTAATATATTTGGTGGTTTTGCGGTTACTGCCCGCATGCTGGCCATGTATAAGAAAAAGAAATAGGGGGCCACGAACATGTCTGATCAATTCCTTGTTGATATGACGGCGGTGGCTTATTTGGTCGCTGCTGTTTGTTTCATTATGTCACTGCGTGGCCTTTCGAGCCCTGTTACTAGCCGTAAAGGTAATATTTACGGCATGGTCGGTATGGCTATCGCGATGATTACAACTATTCTTAACCCTGAGATTGTGTCTTATGATTGGATCATTGGCGCTATTGTTGTGGGTGGTGGTATAGGCTTTGTCATTGCCCGTAAAATAGCCATGACGGCGATGCCACAGCTTGTAGCTGCCTTCCATAGCCTTGTGGGTCTTGCTGCTGTGTTTGTGGCAGGCAGCGCCTTTCTGAACCCGGTTGCCTTTGGTATTGCAGATATGGCAGGGCATATCCATATGGCATCAAAAATTGAAATGACACTGGGTATTGCAATTGGTGCCATCACATTCTCTGGTTCCATCATCGCTTTTGCCAAATTACAGGGCCTGATGTCTGGTGCGCCAATCATGTTACCGGGTAGGCACATGATAAACATTCTAATTGCGGTGGGTATTGTTGGTGGTATTGCATGGTTTTGCAATGATCAATCAGCGGCGATTGCTGGGATTAGTATCTTTTGGATTGTGACAGGGCTTGCCTTCCTGATCGGCTTTTTGCTTATTGTTCCTATTGGCGGCGCTGATATGCCGGTGGTTGTGTCTATGCTGAACAGCTATTCTGGTTGGGCTGCGGCAGGCATTGGTTTCACGCTTGCTAACACGGCTCTAATCGTTACGGGTGCGCTTGTGGGTTCATCAGGGGCTATCCTATCTTACATTATGTGTAAGGGTATGAACCGGAGCTTTATTTCTGTTATTCTAGGTGGCTTTGGCGGTGATGCTGCCGCAGCTGTTGGTGGTGTCGGTGCTGAAACACGACCAGTGAAGCAGGGGTCTGCGGAAGATGCAGCCTTCATTATGAAAAATGCAGGCAAGGTTATCATTGTACCGGGGTACGGTATGGCGGTCGCACAAGCGCAGCATGCCCTGAAAGAAATGGCAGACACCTTGAAGGCAGAAGGTGTTGAAGTGTCTTATGCTATTCACCCTGTTGCGGGCCGGATGCCTGGGCATATGAATGTGCTGCTTGCAGAAGCCAATGTGCCATATGATGAAGTGTTCGAGCTTGAAGATATCAATAGCGAGTTTTCTCAGGCGGATGTGGCTTTTGTTATTGGCGCCAATGATGTGACAAACCCGGCAGCAAAAACAGATACAGCCAGCCCGATTTTTGGTATGCCAATTCTGGATGTTGAAAAGGCGCGTACTGTGCTGTTTATCAAACGCTCGATGGGTAGTGGTTACGCGGGTGTTGAGAATGAATTGTTCTTCCGCGATAACACCATGATGCTTTTCTCTGATGCGAAGAAAATGGTGGAAGAGATTGTGAAATCACTACACTAGAATAGCATACATTCAAGGATAAAGGCCGTATCATGTGTGCGGCCTTTATTGCATATAGATTGTTGTAAAAAGTGAGGCCGTTTTCCTACCCATGGCTGGTTGGAAAACGGCCTTGTCTTTTGCCTTAGGAACAAAAGGTCTGGCGGGCGTCCAGGGCCAACAGGATTGGCCCGCCATCTAACGCCGCTGTCAGGTTCGGCGTACAAGCCTCGCCCCTTGAACTGCGATGCTTGTACCAGCATAAAAACATACCTGTAATTAATAATCAATCGCAAAAACATGAAATCTGCAATTTTTTTTCATTCTCATTTGTATTAAGGTTGCATATAAGGTCAGCGTCAAAGCGACACAGCTTTGTGTCCAGTGTTGAGTATGAGCACTGTTTCGCTGTATGAATGGAAATGAGAAGATGTTTGTTGTTCGTCTCGGCAACCGCTATAGGTAGCGCATACATCAAAAGGAACAATCGTGAACGAGCAGGCTACCATCATTGACTTTGTCAGCGCGAGCTTACACAGCTTAGAGGCAAGCGGTAGAACGTTGCTTTCACCGACCGAGCAGGAAGTGGCTGATGATCTGGCAGTTACGTTGGATCAAACACTGGGAACCATGGTGAAAGAACTCGAGAGGATTGCATCTTGTCAGCAGGATACACCTGTTGTTGAAGGCCTTGATGAGTTGCCACCGTTTGAGGCTTTTTGTGTTGGTCTAAAGCATATTGGTGCCGCGCTTTTACCTCATATGATTGAGGTGTTTGAGCAATTCTGTAGCGATAATGCTGCTCCCAAGAAACCCTTTGGGTGGATACTGCGGGCAAGAGCAGATGCTTTTGTTGCTTATTTATTGCAGCTTGCGCAAGTACACGGCTTGGCATTTGATGATTCGTTAGAGCGACTTGGCAAAAAAGAGCAAATTGCGTTGGCTAGGCTTGGTGCTGATTTACGAATTCTAATGCAAAGCGCGCTAGAAAAAACATTGTAAGCCTGCTTCTCTAAATATAAGTGTTGTTCAGCGTCTGTTAAGGCAGTCATCTTTACTATGACAGTCTGGGCTACAGGAATATGTATAATGATTGTTAAAATATTATCTTCGTTCTTGGTTGCTGTGTTGATAACCGGAGCGGCCATTACTGATGATACCGAGATGAGCAAGTCAGAAAAGCGACTTGCCAAGCTTGAGGAAGACTATGTGCCAACGGGTAAAACACGCCGCTGTGTTTCCCTCAATCGGTTACGCGATTCTATTATCATTGATGATCAGACAATATTTTTTAGAGCCCCTGGTAAAACTGCTTATGTGAACCGCTTACCGCGTAAATGCAGTAGGCTCGCTGTAGAAGAAAGATATTCTTACAGTACCAGCATTGGTCAACTGTGCCGTTTTGATCTGATTACGGTGCTTGATAGCTTTGGTCAGTCATGGAACCGCTGCGGCCTTGGTGATTTTGAAGAGTGGGAAAAGAAACCCAAGGATGGGGGCACCTCAGATGCCGATACAGGTAACGATGACGAGCAGCCTGAATAAAGTTTAGGCCAGTACATTCTTTCCTTCGGTGCTTTTTCCCATCTTGCCGCGTTGTATACTCGGTTTGTCGCATTGATATTTCATGGTCTAGGGGCGCTAGATAGTATCAATCTTTCTGAAAGATGGTATTGAACGTGTGCAGTTGTTGTTCGTCGTAAGGACAAGACTGGATGCGGCCTATTCTGAATGAGTTAGAGTTATGACCATGACGTGGTTTTTTAATAGCAAGGAACGCTCCTTCTGGACTTTTCAAGTGGGGGGCTGGATCGGCTATGGCATGGTGCGTACATTTCACGGCATGATTGCAGGGTGGCAACTTTTGGAGTATTTGCCAGTTGTACTAGTAACAACATTTGTCGGCTTCTTGATTACTATTGCGCTACGTTATTTTTACCGGACTGTGCGTAACCTTAGCCAGCCCTTTATTATTCTTGCGGTTTTTTCTGCCAGTGCGTCGCTTGGCGCTATTTTTTCTGCCATTGAAACCTCTATTTTGCCGTTCTTAATTCCGAATGATGAGCCTTATCAAGGGCTACAAAAATTGGGCAATGCCATGTTTGAATCAACGGTGATATTTGCGTGGTCCGCCATTTATTTTGGATATCATTATTACAGGGGTTTTCAGATACAGCAGGAGCGTGCGCTGAAAGCAACGGCAATGGCACATCAGGCACAGTTGAAAATGCTGCGATATCAACTTAATCCGCATTTTCTTTTTAATACACTGAATGCGATTTCAACCTTGGTGCTAGAAAAGTCAGAAGTTGATGCCAATAGAATGCTCACGAAGCTTTCAAGTTTTTTGCGCTATACACTTGTAAACCAGCCGACACAGCGAGTGACACTTGATCAGGAACTCCACGCTTTAGGCTTGTATCTTGACATAGAAAAGGTGCGCTTTCAGGACAGGTTAATACTGGACTTTGATATTGATGAGCGGGCGCGAGATGCCCTTATCCCTAGCCTAATTTTACAGCCTCTTATTGAGAATGCCATTAAGTATGCCGTTGCTCCGTCTATTGATGGTGGGCAGATCAGGCTGAAGGCCACCATTGCAAATAACCGATTATTGATTTCAATAATTGATAGTGGCCCAGGCATGGAAGATCCTGATCATATTGTTAGCAAATCAGGGTCTGGCGTTGGTATTGTGAATACCAAGGAACGCCTAAAACAGATTTATACTGACGATCATCAGCTTCAAATTCGCAATCTGGAGCCAACCGGACTTGGAATCTTTATTGAAATTCCTTGCGAACGCAAAAAACAGCCTTAAAATTTAACCAGATTTGGGAAAGATATATGGCTGCTATCAAAACATTACTCATAGATGATGAACCTCTTGCTCTAAGGGGGCTTTCAATTCGGCTTCAGGTACACGAAGATATTACTATTATAGGCACCTGTGCGAATGGTCGCGAAGCGGTAAAGGCTATTAAAGAACAAAAGCCTGACCTGGTTTTTCTGGATATTCAAATGCCAGGGTTTGATGGTTTCTCTGTTGTGCGCTCGCTGGTGGGTGAAATAGAAATTCCACTGGTGATTTTTGTAACAGCTTATGATCAATATGCCGTTGATGCTTTTGAAGCTCATGCCCTTGATTATCTTTTAAAACCGGTGGAAGAAGACCGGCTCGCGGAAGCCATTGAACGGGTACGGGATGCGCTTTCACAGCGCGCTGCCGTAGAACAGAATGCGCGGCTGCTGGAGTTGCTTGAGAAGATGGATAACCCACCCTCTGAAGCCTTAACCGCTATTCTTGAAAAGCCTGTAGAAATGCCAAGCGCTCGTTTTGATCCACACCTGAGGATTAAGGATAGAGGGCGTATCACCATTATTGATGTGGCGGATGTTAGCTATATTGATGCCGCAGGGGATTATATGTGCATTCATGTGGGCGATAAAACGCATATTTTGCGAGAAACCATGAAAACCATGGAAAAACGCCTTGACCCAAAAGTGTTTCAACGAGTTCACAGGTCAACCATTATCAATCTTGATAAGGTAAAGGAGGTGCGTCCTCACGCTAATGGTGAATGCTTTTTAAAACTGGAGGGAGGAACGGAACTTAAAGTAAGCCGGTCATATAAAGATGTTATTGGCCGGTTTTTGTAGACTTACTTTACGAAGTAGTGCTTTAAGGCTGTTTCAAAATTAGATAGGTCAACATTGCGAGGAAGGCTTGCAGCATTAAAAAGCTGGTTTTTACTAAACTGCAAATCGAGATACCGTGAAATTTCTCTTATATGCAGCACAGGGTCAGATGTAAGTTCTTCATAACTCATTTCAATATAATTGTTGAGGATGCCTTGCTTTTTCATGCTGTGAATAAAGTGCAGTTGTTCGAGAACAAACTCCATACTGCCGTTAAGTGTTGCACAGCGCTGCGTGAACTGAATACGCCCTTTCTTGAAATCTCTGTGTGCAGGAAAAATGCCCTTATCAATCAGCTCCAGATGGCGCGATGTAAGCGACTTGGCTGATGCCAGTGGGCTGCGCCGTATAATAATAGTTTTTGCATCGCTAAATAGGTCTAGCCATAGGGGTAACGTGGTAACAGTGCGAGGATCTTTGAAGGCCCAAAGGCCTTCCATCGGGCCAAAATGTTCATGAAGGGCTGCTTGGTTTTTTTCAAAAACGCGTTTTATAATGTTATTCTGAAGGTCTGAGGGCTTTGGATAAACCGGTTTGTCCCAACTGGATTTCGTTTCTTCAAAATATCGATTATTTATTTGAATAAAACTTCGGCTTTCGTGATCACCCTGAAGGTCATGCCCTACAAAAACACCTAGCTTCTCAAGCATGCGTGTTAACATGCTGGTACCACTTCTGTGAACACCGAGAATGATCAGAGGTGTTGATGGCATTTAATATCCTTTAATCTTGAGGTCGCTCGGATGAAATTTTTATAGGTGGTTCAATTGCGTTTGCAAGGCGTGCTAAGGCTAGTACAGTTTCACTTTGGCTATCTTGGATATATCGGTCATACTGGCAAGGAATATTGCTGTCAGGCTCAATATCAAGCATGTTCAGGTTAGTTCCCAGTTGCTTTGAAACCCAGTCAGTGTCTTCTTCCATGGCCTTCAAATATGGCTCAAGTATACTGGAATGTATTCTAAACTCAGGTCCCTTTAATCGCAGGGCATAGCTCACTAAAATAGGGCTGCGGTTCTTATTTACTTTCCCTTTAATTTGATGAGGGAAGAGCTTGTTAAATATATCCATAAGGACAATACCGGGCCAAGTCAGCGACTGATTGTTATTGTATACTCTGATTTTTTGTATCAGGGCTGGCGTAGTATCCTTCTCTATGGTGGATAGCATATCCGCCACAATACAATTGTTGTGCAGAAGCTCTTTGGCAAAAGGCCGACATAGTACATTTTTTGCACCAAAAATATCAATGTAAGGCTGCAATTTAGCGCGGTATTCAGGCAAGGGAGGATTTTCTAGTGCCCTTACCATAGGGTTGCCCATGCGTATTTGTTGCTGGGTCATGGTTTGAATATAACTTATGGGGGGACGGCAGTATGCTATGACCTTGATGTCATCAAAAAACTGTAAAAGAAACGCTTTGAGGTTGCTAACATTTATCAGGGGTAGCCTTGTTAAGCCTTCCCCTGAAATGATGGTAAGGCTTTCTTTAATTGAACCAAGATAGCGTGACCACTGTTTGAGGTCAGTGTTTTTTACATGATTAAGGTCTTGGTGTCCTTCAACTCCCTGAATTGTGTTCATTACATAGTTTTCAGGTGTTTCTGTAAACATTCGGTAAAAGGGTACTGAATGATTTTCTCTGATATTGGGATAATGGATATCATGCTGCAATAGGATTTTTTGGGCCTTGTGCAAGCTTTGTTGCAGCGCACTTGTGCCGGTTTTATGCATTCCAATATGTAATATAAGTTTTTTGGTCATTTGTCAGCGATACTTAAAAAAAGCCTATAATTCTGGCATGTGTTCCGCTAGGCGTGGACCCATGCGCACGGGTTCTACACGCTTCGCAAGGCCTGTGCGGTCATCAGTTTCTACAAAAGTACCACAGACAGTTGCTTCTCCTTCAGCAGGGCTATAGCGCTCTTTGTTCATTTTAGTGAGGAAACGATTAATAGGCTCCGTTTTATCCATGCCAATCACGCTGTTGTAATCGCCGCACATGCCTGCATCTGTTTGGTAAGCGGTGCCGCCATCCAAAATCTGGCAATCAGCCGTTGGTACATGACTGTGGGTGCCAACCACAAGGCTAACGCGACCATCCAGATAATGCCCCATTGCCATTTTTTCGCTTGTTGCTTCGCCGTGAAAGTCAACCAGAATGGCATCAACAGTTGCTCCTAGTCGGTATTTCTTTAGGACAGCATCAATTGTCCGGAAAGGACATTCCATGGGGTTCATGAATACACGCCCCATGGCATTTATTATCATGATTTTTTTGCCTCTAGGGGCATTATATATATTCCAGCCTCTACCGGGTGTGCCTTCTGGGTAATTAATTGGTCGCAGAATACGGTCGTCCGTATCAACGGCGGTCATAAATTCTTTTTGGTCGAATGTGTGATTGCCGCCTGTCAGGACATCAGCGCCAGCTTGAATAACCTGACTAGCAATTTTACTGGTTGTCCCAAATCCTGAGGCTGCATTTTCGGCATTCACAACCACAAAGTCTAGTTTGAGCTTTTCTCGAAGCGCAGGTAAGGCATCTGCTGCGGCCGTTCTGCCGGTACGGCCCATCAAATCACCTAAAAATAATAACCGCATAAACCTGCTTTCTTCAGACTATTGTACTTTTGGCAGCACGACACCAGCCTCTGTTATGATACCCTGCATGGGCCAATCATAACTGCTGCGGGGTATATGTTCCACATATTGGGCAGCATAGGCAAAGCCAAAAGCTTTTATAGAGGTATTTAATGCAAGTGTGCGGTCATAAAAACCACCACCCCACCCTAAGCGGTAACAATCAGCATCAAAGGCTAGCAGCGGGGCCAGTAAAACATGGGGCGTGACAAGCGGTGCATCTCCGGGTGGTTGTAAGGTACCAAAAGGCCCTTTTTCTAACGGATCACCATTTCCCCACAGCCGGAAGGCAAGGGGTTTGTCTTTGCCTGTAATAACAGGAAGAGCCAGTTTGAAATTGCGCCGTTCCAGAGTGTGCAACAGAAATCGTGGGTCTAGTTCGTCGCCAATAGGCCAGTAACCAGCAATAATGGCACCTTTTTCGAAGCTAGATAATAAGGTTAGCCCGTGTGTGGTGGCTTGCTCTGAAGCTTTAAAGCCTAGCATCTTAGAGGCACCTGCCCGTATTTGCTTTGCTTCAAGTCTTAACTGCTGTTTTTCGGTTTCTTGTATCATATTCTCTTAGAAGGGTGCGGGACCGCATCTGCCGTTTTGACGTTTGTACTCTCCGGAACCTGATAAATCAGGTGGGCGCCGTGTGGTAAGGACCACGATCCGAACCAGGGACAGCTCCCCGGAGGTGCTTATAGCCCCGGGAGTTACTGCGTATCTTACGCACAGCGCAGTGCCCGCTTACCTTACTTAAGGTGTCGGAAGCTTTTCTGCAATGCCTTCTACCTCAGAAGCCACCTCATTTATGATTTTTGCTAGCTCATCTTCGCTAACTGAGCCAATTATGCCACGACTTCCTTTGTTTTCGAGCGCATCATGGAGCTCATCTGCAATGAGAACGGCTGACATGAGCATTAGACGTGATTCGTTAATGTGGCCGAGTTTGGATGATAGGCTTTTTGCTTTGCTATCTACATAAGAGGCAAGTTTGTGAAGGCGTTCTTCATCACCGTCAGCGCATGCAAGCGGGTAGGTCTTTCCGTTTATAGAAACAGTAATTTGGGCCATTATGCGGTCTCCACCATCGTTTCAAGGTCTTGAATCGTTTTATCCAGCTCAGCCTTGATTGTATTTTTTTCATATTCCATATCGGCAATTTTTGCTTTTAAGGCGTTGTTTTCGCTTTGCAGTTCTTGATCCGCATTATCGCTCTGGCTTGTGGGGGGCGCACTTAGTTTTTCCTGAAGAGAATCAAATTCATCACGAAGTGCTGCATAGCGGTTCTTGAGCAGTTGGTAGTTTTGCTCAAGCGCCGCATTTTGATGCTCTAATTCTTGTATACGACTATCAGGGGCATCCGTATCAGTTAGGGCAAGTGTCGCGACTTGCTCATGTAGTTTCAGGTTTTCCTGTTCAAGCGATGCAATATGGGCTTTTAGAAAAGTGTTTTCCTGAACCTTTTGCTCTACGCGCATTAAGGCATCTCGGTTAGCAGCAACACCATGTGCAAGGCTTGAAAGGGCGGCTTCGAGTCGCGCCCGTGCAGTGTCTAATGTATTATTTGTTTGTTTATCTGGCATCGCATGTCTCCCTGAAACGAACACTTTTTATCTAAAAGCATATTGTGGCGCTTTATGGTCCGCACAATCGTCAAGCCCATTGAAGATAGGGTTTTTACAACACTGCCGTCAATCGTCCCTCTGTGGTTTATTATACGATTTATGGCGAAAGCAATAATTTAAGCGGTTTCTTATGTTGACTAGGGCCAACTTCCTCGCCATTTTGGCGCAAATTTTGAACGCAGCCCCTTCGGGATAAAATAGCAAGTTTAATGATATGAACCAAATGCCCCTGCAAATTGAAAATGAAACACACGCCAATATGGCTAATGCCATCCGCGCACTCTCTATGGATGCTGTGCAAAAGGCTAACTCAGGCCACCCCGGTATGCCGATGGGTATGGCCGATGTTGCAACTGTATTGTTTTCGAAATTTTTAAACTTTGATCCAGCTTGGCCAACTTGGCCAAACCGCGACCGTTTTGTTTTGTCTGCGGGGCATGGCTCCATGCTGATTTACTCACTGTTGCATCTTACAGGGTATGAGCGTCCTACAATGCAGGATCTAGAAAACTTCCGTCAGTTGCATAGCCCAACGGCGGGTCACCCTGAATTTGGTGAATGCCCCGGCGTAGAGACCACAACAGGCCCTTTAGGGCAGGGGCTTGCAACATCTGTTGGTATGGCGATTGCGGAACGCCTTTCAAATGCTGAATACGGAAATAACATTGTTGATCATTATACATATGTCATTAGCGGTGATGGCTGTTTGATGGAAGGTGTTAGCCAAGAGGCTATCTCTCTTGCTGGCCACCTGAAACTTTCCAAGCTTATTGTTCTGTGGGACGATAACAGCATTTCGATTGACGGCTCGACTGATCTTTCAACTAGCGAAGATCAAGCTGCTCGTTTCGAGGCTGCTGGCTGGCATGTGCAAAGTGTTGACGGCCATGACCCGGAAGCGATTGAAGTCGCCCTTGGCCTTGCTCGTGAAAGCGACCAGCCATCTATGATTGCCTGTAAAACTACAATTGGTTTTGGCGCTCCTAATAAGCAAGGCACATCTGGTGTGCACGGTGCGCCGCTTGGTGATGATGAAATTGCGGCTACGCGTGAGGCTATTGGCTGGGCGCATGCGCCTTTTGTTATTCCTGATGATGTTATGGCAGACTGGCGTGCGGTTGGTGCTGCTGGCGCAAAAAAATCTGCAAAATGGAAGTCTAAATTTGACTCTCTTGATGCGGCCGTTAAGGCAGATTTTAATCGTCGCCAAAATAAAGACCTGCCAGCAGGCTTCACTGCTGCCATAAACGATTATAAAGCCAAACTAGCAGCAAACCCTGTTAAGGTTGCGACACGTAAAGCAAGCCAAATGGCGCTTGAGGTTATTAATGGTGTAGTACCTGAAACAATTGGTGGTTCTGCAGACCTCACGGGCTCGAACCTTACCAAGACAAGCCAAACAGAAGGTGTTTCAGCGACTAACTTCACGGGTCGGTACATGTATTATGGTATCCGTGAATTTGGTATGGCGGCTGCGATGAACGGTATTGCGCTATATAGCAACCATATTCCATATGGTGGCACATTCTTGGTGTTTACTGATTATGCCCGCCCAGCAATTCGCCTTGCTGCGCTGATGAAGCAACGTGCAATTTATGTTATGACCCACGATAGTATTGGCCTTGGTGAAGATGGGCCAACTCACCAGCCGGTAGAGCATGTGGCAAGTTTGCGCGCGATGCCAAATCTGAATGTTTTCAGGCCGTGTGATGTGGTGGAAACCGCTGAGTGTTGGGCGCTGGCGCTTGAAGCTAAGGAAACACCTAGTGTAATTTCATTAACCCGGCAGAATGTACCGCAGCTGCGTGTTGAATATACAGAAGAAAACTTGTGTGCTAAAGGTGGCTATATTCTTCAGGAAGCAACGGGTGGCACACCAAAAGTTGTGTTGATTGGTACAGGTTCTGAGGTGGAGCTCGCGGTGATTGCGCGTACGGCACTAGAGGCTGACGGCATACCAACACGCGTTGTTTCTATGCCGTGTACAGATTTGTTTGATGCGCAAGACGCTGCATATAAAGCTGCTGTTTTGCCTGCCACTGCTGTTAAAGCTTCTATTGAAGCAGGCACTACTTATGGCTGGGAACGCTATACTGGCCTTGACGGTGTTAATATAGGCATGACAACTTTTGGTGCATCAGCACCAGCGGAAGAACTTTACGAATATTTTGGTATAACTTCAGACGCACTACTTGCAGCTGTGCGTGAGAAGCTATAAACAGAGGCAATTTTAACGACTATTTTGTACCATATTGGAGGACTTTCTCGATGACTGTACGTGTTTCCATTAACGGTTTTGGCCGCATCGGCCGGAATGTTCTGCGCGCAATCTATGAAAGCGGCCGCACTGATATTAAGGTTGTTGCAATCAATGATCTTGGTGATGTGGAAATGAACGCGTACCTTCTAAAGCGGGATAGTGTTCATGGCCCGTTTCCTGGTGAGGTAAGTGTGGACGGCAATTATATTGTCGTAAACGGCGACCGTATACGTGTAATTGCTGAACGTAACCCAGCCGATTTGCCTTGGGCAGAAGAAAAAGTTGATGTTGCGATGGAGTGCACCGGTATTTTCACAAAGCGTGAAAAAGCGGCTCTACACCTTGAAGCAGGCGCTAAAAAGGTCCTGATTTCTGCACCGGGTACTGATGTTGATCGCACTGTTGTTTTTGGTGTGAACAGCAACGAGCTTACAAAAGACGACATCATTGTCTCTAACGCATCTTGCACAACAAATTGTCTGGCTCCTGTTGCTCAGGTTTTAAACAATCTTGTTGGTATTGAGCGCGGCTATATGACAACAGTACACTCTTATACGGGTGATCAGCCTGTTCTCGATACGCTGCACAGCGATCCACGTAGGGCACGTGCGGCAGCTTTGTCTATGATCCCGACATCGACGGGTGCAGCAAAAGCTGTTGGTCTTGTTTTGCCAGAGCTTGCTGGCAAGCTGGATGGTTCTGCGATCCGTGTACCAACGCCGAATGTTTCTTTGGTTGATCTGAAATTTGATGCGGGCCGCGATACTACAGCTGAAGAGATCAATGCGGCAATTCAGGAAGCGGCGAATGGCAAGCTGAAAGGTGTGCTGGGCTTTGAAGATATGCCCGCCGTTTCGATTGACTTTAACCACAACGCAAACAGCTCTACATTTGACCTGAGCCAGACAAAGGTTATTGATGGCCGGTTTGTACGTATCCTTACATGGTACGATAACGAATGGGGTTTCTCGAACCGTATGTCAGACACGGCTGTTGCCATGGCAAAACTCGGTTAAGGTAAAAATTGAATTTTATAATAAAGGCGGTCATATTTGGCCGCCTTTTCTTTAAGTGAACGGATACAGGATTTAAAATGGCATTTAACAGAATTGCAGACCTAGGCGACTTGACTGGAAAAATAGCCCTGATCAGGGTTGATTTGAATGTTCCGATGCAGGATGGCAGAGTGACAGACCTGACACGCCTTCAGGCTGTAAAAGCTTCGGTTGATGCTGTTGCTGCGGTTGGTGGTCGTTCTGTTCTGCTTGCACACTTTGACCGGCCTAAAGGCAAGGTTGTGCCTTCAATGTCATTAAAGCCTGTTGTTCCAGCACTGTCAGATGTTCTTGGTAGAAAAGTGGGCTTTGCGGTTCTGGGTGATACGTTGCCAGATGACGAGGTGATTGTGCTGGAAAACACCCGCTTTTCCCCGGGGGAAGAAAAAAATGACCCTGCGCTCGCTGCACAGTTTGCCGCCCTCGGCGATGTTTATATTAATGATGCTTTTTCAGCGGCTCACAGAGCTCACGCCTCTACTGAAGCAATTGCACATATACTGCCGTCTGCGGCTGGTGAAACCATGGGTGCTGAACTTGAAGCGCTTGAAAAAGCATTGGGGGCACCAAAGCGTCCTGTTGTTGCGGTTGTTGGCGGTGCGAAAGTGTCATCAAAACTTGCGGTACTTGAAAACCTTGTAGAAAAGGTTGACCACCTGATTATTGGTGGCGGTATGGCAAACACCTTCCTGTATGCACAAGGGATTGGTATTGGCTCAAGTCTCTGCGAAAAAGACTTAAAAGATACAGCCCTTATCATTCTTGAAAAAGCAAAAACTGCTGGATGTGCTGTACATTTGCCAACTGATGTTGTGGTGGCACGTGAATTTAAAGCACATGCTGATAATGAAGTGAAACCTGCAACTGAGGTGGAAGAGGGTGAAATGATCCTTGATGCAGGGCCTGAGACAGTGAAAGTCTTGGCTGGTGTTCTTACGGGCTGCAAAACTTTAGTATGGAATGGCCCAATGGGCGCGTTTGAAATGGAACCATTCGATGCAGCAACTGTTGGTTTAGCAAAGGCTGCTGCGGCTCTTTCCGAAAAGGGTGATTTGCTGACCGTTGCCGGAGGCGGTGATACAGTCGCGGCACTTGCTCATGCTGGAGTGAAAGATAGCTTTACACATATTTCAACTGCGGGCGGTGCTTTCCTTGAATGGATGGAAGGCAAAGAATTGCCGGGTGTGGCTGCATTAAGCATTAAGTAGCGAAATAAGGTATTTAATACGTGATAAGCTTCACATTTTAGGCACTTTATTTGGTATGGGCGACTAGTTAGAGCGTTTAAGTAGCTGCTTTCTAGAAAATGAGTCATCATGCGTTGCGCAGACCAACGGTTTTGTGTATCAACGGGGCATTCCATGGCAAAAGCCAAATTATAAAGACATCTTCCTTTTTCAGGGGGCCCCAATGAAAGTTACTAAACTCGTTAAAAATATTCTATCTAAGTATGAATCTGATTGCCCTGGAACCAAGGCTAATCTTGCTCGTATTCTTTGCACAGGTAAACTGGCTGGTACGGGTAAAATGATCATTCTTCCTGTGGATCAAGGTTTTGAGCATGGACCAGCACGGTCTTTTGCACCTAATCCCGATGCCTATGATCCTCACTATCATTACCAACTAGCCATTGATGCTGGGTTGAACGCTTATGCATCAACTCTTGGTATGCTGGAAGCTGGCGCAGACACGTTTGCTGGCCAAATACCTACTATTTTGAAAATTAACAGCTCTAATAGCTGGGCAACGACAAAAGACCAGTCCTTGAACGCATCAGTTGATGATGCCATTCGCTTAGGCTGTGCAGCAGTTGGTTTTACAATTTACCCAGGTTCTGAGCATGCTCTTGACCTGTTTGAAGAATTCCGTGCTGTAGCAGAAGAAGCCAAAGCAAAAGGCCTTGCCGTTGTATTATGGTCGTATCCTCGTGGCGGCAACCTTTCAAGCGCAGGCGAAACTGCAATGGATGTTGGCGCTTATGCCGCTCATCTCGCAGCAGAACTTGGCGCCCATATCATTAAGGTAAAACTTCCAAGTGATCACCTTGAGCAGCCAGAAGCTAAAAAAGCTTTTGTTGATGCTGGTATTGACCTTTCTTCGCAGGCAGCACGTGTTCGCGAAGTGGTTCGGTCATGCTTTAACGGGCGCCGAATTGTTGTATTCTCTGGCGGCGCCAAAAAAGGCGCTGATAGCATATACGACGATGCTCGCGCTATTCGTGATGGTGGCGGTAATGGCTCGATTATTGGCCGTAATACATTTCAGCGCCCACGCGAAGAAGCTATTGCTATGCTGACCCAGATTGTTGATATCTATAAAGGTAAAGCTTGATCATTCTGTTCTGAATTCGCTTTAAGGAGCCCTTCCCCTGTGGCATACCGGGGGGAGGGTTTGTTTTAGGATCTTAAAAATGGCAGACAAAAACGCACAAAAAGAACCATGTGGTCTGTATTTACTCACACCAGAAAAAATTGATGATCTGGTGAGATTTATTGATACGCTTGATTTGGTTTTAGCGACAGGTGTTGTTACTTGCTTGCAGCTCCGCCTAAAAAGTGTGGATGATTCTGTTATCATTGAAACAGCAAAGGCGCTGCTTCCCATATGCCACAAGCATGAAGTGCCCTTGTTGCTTAATGATAGAGCTGACATTGCTGCTGAGGTTGATGCTGATGGTGTGCATCTTGGTCAGGAAGACGGCGATGTTGCATCTGCGCGTACGCTACTCGGCCACAATAAAGATATTGGTGTCACATGCCATTCAAGCCTGCACCTTGCTTTTGAAGCCGGGGAGGCGGGTGCCAATTATGTAGCTTTTGGATCCTTTTTCCCCAGTGTAACCAAGAAGAACGCTACACCTGCGGATAAAGAAATTCTGTCTACGTGGGATGAAGTAACGGATATAGCCTGTGTTGCTATTGGTGGTATAACCCCCGATAACTGCCGCGAACTTGCTGATAGCGGTGCTCATTTCGTAGCTGTAAGCAGCGCTGTGTGGAATCATAAGGATGGCCCGGTAGCGGCAGTCAGGGTTTTTGAGGCTGCTTTAGCATAAAACTAATGCATCACTGTACTGAGCGGCCATTATTGCAACATTTTCCCGCGTTTTATAGCTTTCCATGTGTTCAAGCTCCATTGCCTAATCGGTGCAAATCTGGTAAACGGCGCCAACTTTGTTCTTTTGCAATTAAAAATGTTTTAAGAGGTACGCCATGAAAATTGACGGCAATGCTATCCGTCCGGGTAATGTTATTGAGCATAAAGGTGGTTTGTGGCGTGCAGTTAAAATTGCCCATACCCAGCCTGGCAAGGGTGGCGCTTACCTGCAGGTTGAACTGAAAAACATTAAAGACGGAACCAAGCAGAACGAGCGTTTCCGGTCGAGTGAAAAAGTTGAACGCGCTATCCTAGAGCAAAAAGACTACCAGTATCTTTATGCTGATGGCCCTATGCATACATTTATGGATGAAGACACATACGAGCAAATTTCCATGTCAGATGAAGACTTGGGAGATGATGCTGTATTCCTGCAAAGTGGTATGAAAGTAACCATTGAAATGTATCAGGAAAAGCCCCTTGGTGTTGCTTTGCCTGAGAAAGTCATTCTTGAAGTTGTTGAGACAGAGCCAGCTTTAAAAGGGCAGACTGTTTCCAGTTCCTATAAGCCTGCAACACTTGAAAACGGCTTACGCATTGGTGTGCCACCGTTTATTAAGCAAGGCGAGCGTATCATTGTGACTACAGCAGAGCGGGAATATGTGAGCCGCGCTGACTAAACTGATTCGTTACTATGTTGTTTCTGGTTCCTGCGCTGTAAGTGTGCGGGAACATTTTTTAGACTTAAGGAATAAAAGCCAATGGCACGTCGATCCCCGCTTATCAATGTAATGGTTTCTGCCCTCATGAAGGCAAGTAGGGGGCTTCGCCGTGACTTTGGAGAAGTCGAGCATTTGCAGGTCTCTATGAAAGGCCCAGCGGATTTTGTATCTCTTGCTGACCAGCGTGCAGAAAAAACAATTTACGAAGAACTTTCAAATGCACGCCCAGACTTCGGTTTTTTGATGGAAGAGGGCGGCGAAATAAAGGGTAAACGCGAAGATATCCGCTTCATTGTTGACCCACTGGATGGCACCACAAATTTTTTACACGGTGTACCGCATTTTGCCATGACAATTGCTGTTGAAGAACGGGGTGAAATTACTGCAGGGGTCATTTATGCGCCGCTCACAGATGAGTTATTCTGGGCTGAAAAAGGTCAGGGCGCATACGTTAATGATTCTCGCCTTCGAGTTTCTGGCCGTAAAAAAATGGAATCAGCGCTTCTTGCTACAGGAATTCCATTTTTAGGGCGTGAGGGCCATGATACATTCATCGCGGAAATGCAGGAATTTATGCCAAAGGTTGCAGGTATCCGCCGCTTTGGTGCGGCGACACTTGATCTTGCTTATGTTGCCGCTGGTCGGTTTGATGGCTTTTGGGAAGCAGGCCTTAGCCCTTGGGATATGGCCGCAGGTATTTTGATTGTACGCGAAGCTGGTGGTTATGTATCTGATATGGCTGGTGGCTCTAATATGCTCAAAACGGGCGGTATTATTGCAGCGAATGATCAGCTTCATGCACCGCTTGAACGTGCCATCAAGCGTGTGCACCGAGGATTAAAGGCTTAAGTCTTTGTAAGTAGAACGTTAAAACTTACCAAAAATGAATAACACTCTTTCAGAAATGAAAGGGTGTTTTTTCTTGTGCTTTGGGCAGCCCTTCGGCAATTTCCTCTGCAAAGGAGAAGGTATATGACAGACTCAATAACGCTCTATGGCCACCCTGTTTCCCCGTACGTTCGAAAAGTGCTGATTGCCTTTGCCTTTAAAGGGATGAAGCCGGATGTTATTATTCCGGTTAGCCCATTCATTGCTGACGACGGTTTTAAAAAAATTAGCCCGTTAAAACGTATCCCTGTTCTGCAGATTGGTGATTTTATTCTGCCTGATTCAACAGCAATATGTGAATATATCGATGAAGCTTATTCTGGTGAAAAGTGTTATCCGGGTGATGTAACTTTGCGAGCAAAAGCCCGCTGGTTCGAAGAATATGCCGACGACCATATTGCACGAAATGCAGTTTTTGGGCTGTTTTTTGAAAAGATTATTAAGCCTGCCCTTCTAAAGCAGGAAACAAATATGGATACAGTGAACACGACACTGACGGAAAAATTGCCTGATATTATGAGCTATCTTGAATTGCAGCTTCAAAATGCCGACTATCTTCTTGGCGAGAAGCCTTTCATGGCTGACTTTGCAGTTGCTAGTTTCTTTGTGAATGCGGGGTTTGCAGGCTGGTTACCAGATGCAGCTTTGTGGCCTAAAACAACAGCCTATCTGAAACGCATATCGGCAAACCCACATTATGCTAGTGTAACAGAGTTTGGCACAAAGGCTCTGAAGTGTAGGCGCGCAGAGCTGGAAGAACTTATTCAGGCATACATTAGCCCCGATAAATAATAGACCGATTGCAAAGCTTTCCTTTGCAAGTCATAATTTCGCCCTTAAACTAGGATTGAGTTTAAATACTATGTTTCTCATAGTATGAACCACATCAGGGGGATGGCGGAATATGCAAAAACCGCAAAAATTTATCAGTCGTATGACTTTGTTTCTGCTCGCCGTTGTTATTTTGGCGGTGCTGTTATGGGAGCCTCTCTTATTAGCCTTTATGGCTAATCCGGCCCTGAACGGTGTTATTGCAGCAACCCTCCTGATAGGGGTTATCTTTGCTTACCGCAGGGTTTTTGACCTGAAACCAGAAGTGGAATGGATAAAAGCTTTCAAGCGCCACGAAAGTGCGACATCGTCTATTACGCCGAGGCTTATGGCCCCCGCTGCAGCGCTTTTGTCTGAGCAGGCTGAAGGCGGTATGCGCCTTTCAACTATTTCAATGCGATCTGTACTAGATGGTATCGCTTCGCGACTTGAGGAAAGCCGTGAAGTAAGCCGCTACTTTACCCAGCTTCTCATCTTTTTAGGCTTGCTTGGTACGTTCTGGGGCTTGCTTGGCACCATTGGTGCGATTGGCGGCACAATAAATGGCCTAACCGTTGATGGCGGTGATATGGCTCTTATGTTTGATGAGCTGAAGGCAGGTTTACAGTCACCCCTGACAGGCATGGGTACAGCTTTTTCCAGTTCGCTTTTTGGCCTTGCTGGCAGCTTAACACTTGGTTTTCTTGATCTGCAGGCTAGCCAAGCTCAAACCCGCTTTTACAACGGGGTGGAAGATTGGTTGGCCTCTGCTACCCGCTTGTCGCGCGGTGAGGTGTCTGAGGGCAGTGGTTCCAGCCCTAATGCTTATACAACAGCCCTCATGGAACAAACAGCAGATGGTATTGAGCGCTTGCAGCGCATTTTGAAACAGTCGGAAGAAAGTCGTTCACAAGGGCAGGCTGCAATGACAGCAATTGCAGAATCATTGGCAGGTCTTGCCGATAAAATGGATGCACAGTCAGAACATTTGGCGCGAGGCGAGCAAACCAGTCGGGCGCTAGCCGATGCTATTACTAAGCTTGCAGAAAGCTCTGCGCGGCATCATGAGCCGGTTGCCGCGACGCAAACACTTGACGAGGCGAGCAAACAGCACCTTCGCAACCTAGATGTCGGCATGAAGCGCCTGATAGAGGAGCAAAGCCGTTCATCCGAAGCTATGGTTGACGATTTGCGTACTGAATTAAAGCTGGTTGCGCGTACTATTGCTGCTGGGCTGGACCAGAATAATAGGGATGGGCAGGCAAGCGAATGATTGGTTCTCGCAGGCGCATAGGGTCTGCCCCTGATAGCAGCTGGCCGGGTTTTGTTGATGCCCTGTCATCGCTTTTACTTGTTATTATTTTTCTTCTGTCAATGTTTGTGCTTTCACAATTCTTTTTAGGTCAGGCTTTATCCGGTCGTGACAAGGCTCTGGCCGAACTTAGGGGGCAGGTGGCAGAGCTTGGCAATTTGTTAAAGCTCGAACAGCAGGCGAATACCTCCCTGAGAGACAGTATGGCAGATTTGTCTACCTCATTGACTGCCGCCAATGCTGATAGGGATACCTTGACTGCGGAGCTGGATCAGGTTCGTAGTGCGTTAGAAGTTTCAGAGGGGCGATTAAGTGAAATAGATGCTGCCCGTAAGCGATTTGAAGAGGAAGCCACAGATCTGGCAGCCAAATATAAAATTGCGAGTTCAGCTCTTACCGAAGAACAGGTGATTTCCCGCCGCGCACAAGAGCAAGTAGCGCAGTTACAGCGTAGTATTACGGCTCTGCGTGAGCAGCTTTCACGTCTTGAAGCAGCCCTAAATGCCAGTGAAGAACGTGATAAGCGTAATCAGGCGGTTATCGTTGATATGGGGCGCAGGCTTAACCGAGCTTTGGCAAGTAAAGTTGAAGAGCTGGCTGGATACCGTTCAGAGTTTTTTGGCAGGCTGAAGGAGGTTTTGTCTTCACGGCCTGAAATTCGCATTGAGGGTGATAGGTTTGTCTTTGATTCGGAGTTGCTTTTTGCCAGTGGCAGCGCGGAGCTTGGGCCTGAAGGGCGTGCAGAAATGCGTAAATTTGCAGAAACGCTGGTCTCTATCTCGCGCGAAATTCCATCAGAGTTGAACTGGATTTTACGTGTAGACGGGCATACTGACAAACGTCCTATTTCAACCGCCCAGTTTCATAATAATTGGGAGCTTTCAAGTGCGCGGGCTATAAGCGTGGTTGAGTTTTTAATTGGCGCAGGGGTGCCGCCAAACCGTTTGGGTGCAACAGGCTTTGGTGAGTTTCAACCAATTGACCCAGCAGAGAATGTGTTTGCTTATAGCCGCAATCGCCGCATTGAAATGCGCTTAACGCAACGGTAACAATCTATCCTGTAGTAAACTGGAGGTCAGCAAGGCGTTTATATAGGCCCCCTTGCTGCATTAAGGTGTCATGGGTGCCTTCAGCTATAATGCGGCCGCCGTCCATGACAATTATACGGTCTGCTTTTTTAACGGTGGCTAGCCTGTGGGCAATAACGAGCGTTGTACGGCCCGTCATTAAGTTTTCAAGGGCACCTTGTACCTTTAGCTCGCTTTCAGCGTCCAGAGCACTTGTAGCCTCGTCTAGTAATAGAATAGGGGCATCTCTAAGAATGGCCCGGGCGATGGCAAGCCGCTGGCGCTGGCCACCTGAAAGCCGTGTACCACGCTCGCCTAGGTAGGTATCGAACCCCTCTGGAGCTTCGAGGATAAACTCGGTTGCGGCTGCTGCATCGGCTGCTGCTTTTACTTCTGCATCTGTAGCATTCAGCCTGCCGTAGCGAATGTTTTCAGCAATTGTATCAGCAAAAATAATTGTATCTTGCGGTACAAAGGCAATGTGTTTGCGAAAGTCGGTTGGGTCTGTTTCACGGATGTTAATGCTATCAATTGTTACGCAGCCTGATTGAGGGTCATAAAAGCGCAGTAACAGCTGCAAAACGGTTGATTTACCAGCCCCAGAAGGCCCAACAAGCGCGACAGTTTCCCCAGATCTAATGTTAAGTTCAAAGTTTTGAAGGGCAGCGGTATCTTTTTTGCTGGGGTAATGAAATGTTATTTTGTCAAAATGAATGTTGCCAGCAACCTTTTGGGGCATGGCTATGCAGTTGGCAGGGGCTTTTATATTGGTATCAGAATTTAGAAGCTCAGCTAAGCGGCCCGCAGCACCAGCAGCTCGCTGGAGTTCGCTGTATACTTCTGAAAGAGCACCAAAAGCACCTGCTACAAAAACGGCCCGCATGATGAAATCAAGCATTTCGCCGCCTGACATTGTGCCGGCGATAACATCCTGTGCGCCTTCATAGAGAATGAAGGCGATGGCACTGAAAATCATGAAAATCATAGTGAAAGTTAGGCCCGCGCGAACCTGAATGCGTCTTTTGGCTGCAAGAAAGGCGTCATCCACATGGTCGCCAAAACGGGTTGCTTCGGCTTTTTCCTGCGTGAAAGCCTGTACTATATTGAGTGCGGAGAGTGATTCGTTTGCTCTGGCTCCAACATCAGCCACTTTATCTTGGCTGGTACGAGATAAGTTGCGCACTTTTCTGCCAACAACAATAATAATAACCAGCAATAGCGGAATACCGATTGCAATATAGGCCATAAGCTTTGGCGACATGACAAACAGCCAAATGGTGCCAACAATAGCGATTAGAAAATTCCGGGCCCATACCGATGCGCTTGATCCCACAATCGTTTGTACAAGAGTGGTGTCCGCGGTTAGACGTGATACAATTTCACCAGGCCTGTTTTCTTCAAAAAACTCTGGTGACAAGGTGAGAAGGCGTTCGTAAACAGCTTTTCTAATGTCTGCTACAACTCGCTCGCCAAGCCATGTTACAAAATAGAATCGGGCCGCTGTTGCAACGGCCATAACAACAACAATGCCAACAAAAACAAGAAAATAGTCTTTTACTTTCCCGGCATTGTCTGCCGAGAAGCCTTTATCAACAATATCTCCAAGTGCTGTTGGCACAATCATAACGGTGATGGCTGCGACTAGAAGAAAGAACGACGCCCAAAAAAGCTGCAGTTTATAGGGCTTAACGAAAGACCATAAAGTACTGAGATTTACCAGTTTACCCTTTGGGGCTTCATCCTCGCGGCGAATAACGCTGTCTGACATTGATTAGTCCTTGTTTTATCTTGCAGAAGATATAGGAAGTCTTTGTACGCTTGCCAATGGCTGACGTGCAACGGATGCAAAGAACTGTGAGAAAAGCATACTTTCTTGAGAATAATAGCAAGAAATACCAGAATCAGTCTTGCCAAGCTGTAAACTATACCCTATACGGACGCCTCGTTTTGGAGATTTGAGCCATGAAACAAGAAATTCATCCCGATTACCACACAATCAAGGTGGTTATGACTGACGGGACCACTTTCGAAACCCGTTCAACATGGGGTTCGGAAGGCGATACTATGAACCTTGAAATTGATCCTAAGTCCCATCCAGCTTGGACTGGTGGTGCACGTAACGTTCTTGAAGGTGGTCAGGTTGCCCGCTTTAAGAAGCGTTTTGGTGGCGGCCTTAGCCTCAAAAAATAAACGGTTTATAGATAGTAAATCTAGAAAAAGGTGCCTTTTGGGTGCCTTTTTTGTTTGTCTACCACTTGAAGCCTGTTTCCTGCCTTCCTAAATTAAGTGTACTGGCCGCTGCAATAAGGCGGGGCTAGTATTTAAGAGCCTGACCATGGTGGTAGGCTCGGACTTAACTTGTCGCTTCTGAAGGAGGACTTGAAATGAGAAACTTTGATCTAACACCTTTAATGCGGAGCAGTGTAGGCTTCGACCACTTGAGCCGTCTTGTTGATTCGGCGCTTAATAGCGACACAACAACCGCTTATCCCCCGTATAATATTGAAAAACTGAGCGACGATGACTACCAGATAACAATGGCTGTCGCCGGTTTTGCGCCAGAAGAACTAACCGTAACAGTTCAGGAAGGCGTACTTGTAATATCAGGTCGAGGATCCGAAGAAGATGAAGGCAGAAAGTTTTTGCATCGTGGTATTGCAAAGCGCGCCTTTGATCGACGATTTGAACTAGCAGATACGATTCAGGTCGGATCGGCAGCTTTTACCAACGGTTTGCTGCAAATTGACCTGAAGCGGGTGATCCCTGACCATAAAAAACCAAGGGTTATTGAAATTCGAGCGAATGACAAACCCGGTGTTAAGACCATAGAGGCTAGTGCCGCTTAAATAGGCATTATCCCTCCCTCCCAATCCTCACGCACTTGCTGTCGTGAATACTGAAGGGGACCGAACCCAAGTAGTTCTGTCCCCTCTTTTTGTGCGGTTTAGGATTTAAAGAAAGCCTCAGCTGCGCTTTTACTTGATTGCTTGGCTTTTATTTCCTGTTCGGTACGCAGTATTTCTGCCTTTAGGCGGGCAGTGCGTTCGGACAGTTCGTTTTCGCTATATGTAGACAGATCTTCTTTTTCAACCATGTTGATTGGGGTATCTTTTTTTATTGGTAAATCATCAAAGTTCATTTGAGCCTCCGTTGAAACTCCTGTTACGGTATGGCTTAAAAGTATGTGGGAGCAGACAATGATGCAAGTAATTGAGATTACAGAGTTTGGTGGCCCAGATGTTTTGAAGCCTGCCTTGCGCCCTAAACCTACAGCTAAAGCCGGTGAAGTATTGATTGCTGTAAAAGCCGCCGGCGTGAATAGACCTGATGTTATACAGCGGCTGGGTAACTATCCTGCCCCGAAAGGTGCATCTGACATACCAGGGCTGGAAGTTGCGGGTACTGTTGTTGCTACAGGATCTGGTGTTCAGGGCTTAAAAGTGGGAGATGCTGTTTGTGCTCTGGTGCAGGGTGGTGGTTACAGCGAATATGTTACGGCTCCAATAGAAACGGTTTTACCTATTCCTGAAGGACTTTCTTTTGTTGAGGCCGCTGCTTTACCCGAAACTTTCTATACCGTGTGGTCTAACGTGTTTGACCGTGCGGGCCTAAAAGCAGGGGAGAGGTTTCTGGTGCACGGTGGTTCTTCAGGTATCGGCAGCACGGCAATTCAGCTTGCTAAAGCATTTGGCGCTGAAGTGTTTACGACTGTTGGAGGCGTTGATAAAGCAGCATTCTGTAAAACTTTGGGGGCTGATGTTGTTATTGAATACAACAAGCAGGACTATGTAGAGATTATAAATCAGCATACTGGTGGTGCAGGTGTTGATGTGGTTCTGGACATGGTTGGCGGGGACTATATAAACCGGAATTTATCTGTGTTAGCAGTTGAAGGCAGGCATGTATCGATTGCATTTCTCAGTGGTGCGAAAACAGAGGTTAATATGTTGCCGGTTATGATAAAGCGGCTAGTGATTACTGGCAGTACGTTAAGGGCACGTGACAAGACTTTTAAAGGCGCTATTGCAACCAGCCTCTATAAGAAGGTGTGGCCTCTATTGAAAGATGGCAAGGTTAAGCCTGTTATTGATTCGATTTTCCCTTTTGAACAAGCTGCTGACGCTCACAAATTAATGGAAACCAGTGCCCATAAAGGTAAAATTGTCCTTACTGTTGGGAAATAAAGTAAAAAATCAGGCATAAACTTGATGATTCGCGGTGACACGGCATTGATGACCTGCTAAACACAATTTTGAGAAAATATTCTCACCCCTTCACCGTAAATTTTACTAAAGGGGTCAGGTCAGCGGGGGCTGGCCTGAGCGAAGAGAGTATTTATAATAATATGTTAGGATCATTGGGATGACACAACCTTTAATGCCGATGGCAACAGCAGTTTGGCTTGTTGATAACACGGCCCTTACATTTGAGCAGATTGGTGCTTTGTGTGACCTGCACGAACTGGAAATACAGGGCATCGCTGATGGTACTGTAGGTATCAATATTGTTGGTCAGGACCCAACGGCAAGCGGCCAGCTTACATGGGATGAGATCAACAGGTGTCAGGCTGATCCAGATGCGCGATTAAAACTGGTTATAGATGCGGTGAAAGCATTGCCTCGCACTAAGGGGCCTCGTTATACACCTGTTTCAAAGAGGCAGGATAAGCCTGATGCAATTGCGTGGCTTGTGCGGCACCACCCTGAACTGAGTGATTTACAGCTAAGCCGCTTAGTGGGCACTACAAAACCGACGATTCAGGCTATTCGCGAGCGCTCGCACTGGAATATACAGAATATTCACGCCAAAGACCCTGTTGGACTTGGGCTTTGCAAACAGGTTGAGCTTGATGAAGCTGTCCAGCTTGCTGCTGCCCGACGTGAAAAAATGGTTGCGAAGGCCGGTGCGCCTGTGGATGCCGACAGTGTTGATGCAACGAAAACTGCTACAGAAGAAGATAACGGTTAAAATACCGCTTTCTGCGGCAAATAAAAAAGCGCGGGGAACTCCTCGCGCTTTATTGTTATTAGTGATGTCTTGATATTCGTCTGAGCTGTTCTTTTAGTCGGAGTTTTTCCCGCTTCAGCTGCATAAGACGCATTGCGTCAGGGTAGGGCCTTACTTCTTCCTTTTCTATGGATGTTTCAATTTCAGCATGTTTTTGGTTGAGTGATTCGACATGCGTATTGAGGCTCATTCCTACACTCCTTTGTTCTGACTTTGTGACAAGTTTATTGCAACATTCCTTGAAGCATTTGTCACGGAAAAGATTTGCTCTCGTCAAGTTACACTGTATCTTCGGGTACTTAGCATGGGTGGTTTCACCGTACAAAAATGGAAGTTTTTCTTAAAATGGCAGAGACTCGCAGCAGGAAGATAATTGTGGCCATAACGGGTGCTAGTGGTGCCTGTTACGGTGTTCGTGCACTGGAACTATTGTCGAGAGCCGGTGTTGAAACACATCTGGTTATTTCAAAGGCTGGCGATCGTACTATTCAGGAAGAAACAGGCATGACCAGCAAGGATATTAAAGCCCTTGCAACGGTGGTTTACCCAGCGCAGGATATTGGTGCAGCAATTGCTAGCGGTTCATTTATAACACACGGCATGCTGGTGGCTCCGTGCTCTGTTAAAACCATGGGAGAAATCGCAACCGGGATTACGTCGTCGCTAGTAAGCAGGGCTGCCGATGTTATTTTGAAAGAGCGCAGAAGGTTGGTGTTAATGGTGCGGGAAACCCCTTTTCATACTGGACACTTGCGCACAATGACCAAGCTTTCTGAGATGGGTGCTATTATAGCGCCGCCGGTTCCGGCATTTTATGCAAAGCCTGAAAACCTTGAAGAAATGGTAACTCATACAGTAGGGCGTGTGCTGGATCTTTTTGAAATTGACACACCTGACCTTAATCGTTGGCAAGGGTAGGTACAAAACTTCTCTAGCCATATTATTCATGCTATAACACCTTTATAACACCATCACACGGGACACATTTATGAATCTGGATGAGGATGTCATTCGGGAACGCCTCGCAGTTATTGCAGAGGAGCACCGGGATCTGGATGATGCCATAGCGGCCTTAATGCTTGCCGGGTCAGTTGATCTCTTGCTTATTCAGCGTATGAAAAAGCGTAAGCTTTCGCTCAAAGATGAGATTGGGAAGTTACAAAATATGTTGGTCCCAGATATTATAGCTTAAAGCTATTATATCTTTTACCGTATGTTATCTTCGCCTTTTATTTCGCGCTTGTTCTCGTACATGGCTTTGTCTGCCTTGTCGAGCGCATCATCTGGCTTATCACCAGACTTGAAGGTGTAGGTACCAAAAGCAAGGCTCATGGTTACTTTTTCCTCATTGAGAGTAACAGGATTTCTAGCAATAATGTTCGCTAGTTCCTGTGCTTTCTGGAGGCCAACGGTTTCGTCGGCTTGTGCCAGAATAACGCCAAACTCATCGCCGCCCAAGCGGGCAACCACATCCGTGCCCCGGATGTTTTCTACAAGAAGGCTGGCAACATGATACAAGGCTTTGTCGCCAGCCTCGTGGCCATATGTATCATTGATTTTTTTCATATCGTTTAAATCAATAAACATCAGGGTAGAGGGTGCGCCGTAGCGTTCCGCAAACGAAATCATGCGGTTTAATTCGCGGACAAAAGCCCGGCGATTCGGGATTGGGAGAAGGGCATCTGTGTCTGCTACGTCTTCCATTTCCCTGAGGCGCCTATTGGTGTTATCTAGTTCTCGGCGCAGGTTATCTACTTCTTCCATTAAACCAAGGATCGCGCGGTGGACACGTTCGGTCATTTCTTCTGGCGGAATGCCAAGGATGTTAACAGTGTCTTCAATGCGACGCGGCGCACTGCTTGTGCTAACAGAATCAGCTCTTTCCGTGCGTTTTGCAGACTTAAGCGGCGCTGTTCTAGATAGGCCGGATGTATTGGTTATCTTCATCTATAGGGTCACTACTCGCCGTTAACAGCCACAAAGTATATATAGTATGGCGTCAACTATAGCAGACTTGCAAGTAATACAATGCGCTAGCCTCAGAAGCAGCCCTTGCAATACAAAGTTTCCTTCCTATAATGCGCGCTCCGCATCTGAGCATAATAGCTTTTTTGTATTATAATCCTTTAAAAGGATGGGCATATCTATGACGAGTATAAAACCCCTTGTCGGGATTATAATGGGAAGCCAGTCAGACTGGCCTACAATGAAACATGCAGCTGATATTATGGCTGAACTTGGCGTGCCTTTTGAAAGTAGAATTGTCTCTGCTCACCGTACCCCAGACCGGCTTTATGAGTATGCAAAGTCGGCTAAAGGCCGGGGCTTAAAGTGCATCATTGCAGGCGCTGGTGGGGCAGCTCACCTGCCGGGGATGACAGCTGCCATGACACCATTACCTGTGTTTGGTGTGCCGGTGCAGTCAAGCACGCTTTCTGGTAAAGATAGTTTGCTCTCTATTGTGCAGATGCCAGGCGGTGTACCTGTTGGTACGCTTGCAATTGGTAAAGCTGGCGCTAAAAATGCTGGCTTGCTTGCAACCAGTGTTTTGGCCCTGATGGATGAGGCGTTAGCCGCAAGGCTGGACGCATGGCGAGTGGCCCAAACGGAAAGTGTTGCTGAAACACCCGTTGAAACTGAGTAATACTATTATGACAGTCATTAAACCAGGTGGTGTTATTGGAATACTTGGCGGCGGCCAACTGGGCCGCATGATTGCACTTGCTGCAGCAAATCTGGGATATCGCTGTCATATATTCTGCCCAGATGAAAGAAGCCCTGCCTTTCAGGTGGCACATGAAACGACCATAGCTGACTATACTGACATGGAGGCGATAGCCGCCTTTTGCCGTTGTGTTGATGTGGTGACCTATGAATTCGAAAATATCCCCTCTGAAACGGCGCGTGCTGTTGCAGAACTGAAGCCACTGCACCCCGGTGTCCGTGCACTTGAAACGACACAGGACAGATTACTTGAAAAAGACTTTTTAAACGCATCAGGTGTTGATACAGCGCCATATATGGCCTTCCAGACACGGGAAGAGCTCGACGTGGCCTATAAAAAGATAGGCCGTCCGGCTGTCGCAAAAACCCGCAGATTTGGGTATGACGGCAAAGGCCAAACGCTCGTTAGGTCTAAAAGTAATTTTGATGAAGTGATGAAGGTCACAAATGGTACCCCTGCTATTCTAGAGGGCTTTGTTCAGTTTGACCGTGAAATCAGTGTAGTAGTTGCGCGCAATGCCCTTGGTGAAGTGGCGGCATTTCCCGTTTCAGAAAATGTTCATACTAACCATATTCTTGATACTACAATAGTGCCAGCCAACATTAAGGATGTTGTTGAGGCAAAAGCAAAAGTGATGGCCACCAAGGTTGCGAATGCGCTTGAATATGTCGGCGTTATGGCGGTTGAAATGTTTGTCAGCGACGAATCAAAACAGATTATCGTTAACGAGATTGCACCGCGCGTGCATAATAGTGGTCACTGGACAATTGAAGGCGCTGTTACAAGCCAGTTCGAGCAGCATGTAAGAGCGATTTGTGGCTTGCCACTTGGTCCAACAACTGCACACGGCAATGTGGTGATGAAAAATCTTCTTGGCGCCGATATTCTGGATTATCAGAAATATTTGGAAGACCCAAAAGCCCACTTTCATCATTACGGTAAACAGGACCCTCGGCCCGGCCGTAAAATGGGTCATGTAACTTGGATAAACCCAGAAGGTTAGATAGGGTGTGAGCCAGCCTTTGCCCGTTATTGATCAGATACTCTTTTGCATTATGCTTTTTTCTGTCTCGAGTGCACTTTCAATTGCGCTCTATGGGCATGATAAAAAAGCTGCAGTGACAAAAAATCGGCGTATCTCTGAAGATACATTTCATATTCTTGCATTGTTAGGCGGTTGGCCAGGGGCGCTTTATGCGCAGAAAGCTTTTTGCCATAAAACTAAAAAAGTGTCTTTTAGGGCGGTTTTCTGGGTAACGGTATGGTTAAATGTGGCAGGTGTTATATATAGCTTTACCCCGCATGCACAAACTTACATTCAAAGGCTGACAGGCTTCACTTAAGGGGCTGTAAGACCCATGTAGCCCATTCAGCTTCTACGCTATAGCCATGTTTCTCAGCAAATCCATACACGATTTTGCGCATAGGATAGCCGTGGGCGCGGTTCCAGTGCCAATCATCTCCAGTAATGCGGGCACTGGGCCATAGGGTATGGCTAACCTCAAGGTCAGTCATGTTTTTACCAGCATCAATATAGACAAGGTCAGGTTCAAAACCTTTTTCCTTCAGTTCATAGAGAGCATTGGGGGAAAGGCCCCTGTAGGGTATAAAGCGATCTTCAAGCCCACGCAAATTTGCCAGTGCGGTGCAAAAGGGTGTCTGGGTTTCGACATCATGCACAAATTGTAGCTGTGTTTCGCGGTCTGGGTATTTGCGGGTTAAGTTTGGGCGGCCTACATAGCGTTTCACCTGCTCAGTGAGGCCCTCTTCATCCCAAGGGTCTACCCCGACAAGCTTCAGGTCTGGATCAAGGTTTAGCCAGCGCTTGGCGGACGCACACAAGAAACAGCCTATTTCCAGCATAAATTTAGGTTTGTCTGATTTGATAAGAGCATCCACAAGCTCGCGGCCGCCGCCGCCAAGCGTATAATCCCACGCGGTAAGACCTGTTATATCAGGCCATGGGTTTTCTGTTTGCAGAGCTTTAAAAGCTGAATGGGTCATGTAAAAAAGGGCGCAGTGAAAGCCGCGCCCCTCCCTTGAAACTGATGATCAGTTACAGAATGGAAAAGCCTGTTGCAGCCCAGTCTTTATCGAACGCTGCAAGCCCACTTGATGTAAGCGGATGGTTAAAGAGCTTCCGAAGAACATCGATTGGGAAGGTTGCTACATCGGCACCAATGCGCGCTGATTCGAGAATGTGTGTGGGGTGTCGAACGCTCGCAACAAGGATTTGTGTATCAAATGCATAGTTATCGTAGATGTTACGAATATCTTCGATCAGTTCCATGCCGTTAAAGCCAACATCATCGTGCCTGCCAACAAAGGGCGAAATGAACGTAGCGCCAGCTTTTGCTGCAAGCAGAGCCTGATTTGCGGAAAAGCAAAGTGTTACATTCACCATAATGCCTTCTGCGCGAAGGGCCTTGCATGTTTTCAGGCCCTCAATGGTAAGCGGCACTTTTACTGCAATGTTATCAGCTATTTTGGCGCACTTCAGGCCTTCTTTCATCATGGTTTCATGGTCGTGCGCTACAGTTTCAGCAGAAACCGGGCCGTCAACTTCTTTGGCAATTTCGCTAATAACCTCGAAAAATTCACGACCGGCTTTTTTAATCAGTGACGGGTTAGTGGTAACGCCGTCAAGGAGGCCGGTTGCATTTGCCTCCCGAATTTCATCAATGTTAGCTGTGTCGAGGAAAAATTTCATTTCTAACTCCTTCATGCCTTTTGGGCACATACCTGCGTGTGGCAGGCGTTTGTATCATTGGCGGTTAGGCCGCACACTAAAGCAAATTTCTTCGTCTGCCTAATAAAGATCACAGGGGAATGCAAGCCAAATGGCAGGAAATTATGCTTCAACCGGATGTGCTTCGGACGGTTCCATGTTTTCTTTTGGCTGTTTGATGAAAAAGGCAATCACAATAACCGATAGGGCAGCAATGAATAAAAGGATATAGGCATTGTTATAAGCGATCATGGCTGCCTCCCTCTGGACAATGAGGTTGCTGAGAGCAAGGCTTTTTTGTGCGCCTGCTTCGCCTGGTAGCGCGATGGCGCTTGCCGCGATGCTTCTATACGGGATTAGGCGTTCAACGAGCTCAGCGTGATTGATCTGGGTGTAACGGCTCACCATGCTGATAACCACGGATATGGATATAGATTGGCCAATCCCCCTGAATAGAGAGAATACTGACGAAGCATCGACCTGTAAGTGGTGGGGAATGGTGGCGTAAGCTGTGGTAGAGGCCATAACAAACATCATGCCAAGGCCAAAACCATGAAATATGGGAGGTATGGATAATAAGGGGGCTGGTGTTTCAGCCGTAAGGAAAATAAAAGGGTATATTCCCCCAACCATGAAAATGCCGCCTATACCAATAAGGATGCGAAGATTAATAAGTTTACTTAGTCTTGGCGCCAAGAGCATGCCAAGCATCATACCCACGCCGCGCCACATAAGTAGAACGCCAGTGTCTAGTACCCCGTATCCCATAAGATTTTGCATCATGGGTGGCTGCAAGACTACAGCAACAGTCATATTGCCTGCGGTTACAAGAATAAGGAACATGCCTAGCATAAAGTTTCGGTTTCGAAACAATTCTGGAGGCAAAAAAGGCTGAGGACTAAGTTTGCTATTAATAATAAACATCCACAGTGCTGAGGCGGCTATTAAAAAGTAAGCAATTATTTCATAGCTTTCGAACCAGTCCTCTGATTCGCCTCGGTCAAGGGCTAACTGAAAAGTACCGATCACAACAGCAAGGGTTAGAAAGCCAATAATATTTAATTTATGCCCGGGAATGCGCATCCCGGCTTTCATGGTGGCGCCAAGCCCAATCACGGCCAAAATGCCGACAGGCAGGTTAATAAAAAATACCCAGCGCCATGATGATATATCTGTAATATACCCACCAAGGGACGGCCCAAGAACAGGGCCAACCATAGTGCCAAGCCCAAACAGGGCCATAAATTTTGCACGGTCTTCTTTTGTATCAGACAGGCGGTTTAATGTTGCGATGGCAAGCGGTATGAGGGGCGCACCTGACGCACCTTGCAGGGTTCGGGCGGCAAGCATTGCCTCAAGGGTTATGGCCAGACCGCAAAGAACAGACGACAAGGTAAAAATAGATACTGATATTATAAGCAGGCGTTTGACACCAAATCGGCTAGAGGCCCAGCCAACGAGAGGGGTGAGCACGACAGATGCCAAAATATATGTGGTAACAACCCATGAAATTTGCTCAAAAGTAGCTTGCAGCGACCCTTGCATCATGGGCAGGGCCACATTGACAATCGTTGCGTCAATGGTGTGCAATGAAACGCATGTCATAAGGCAGCACACCAACCCTATCCGGTGATGAGCGATTGACGCACCAGCCTTTTCTGGTTCGGACGGTTTCAAGGACTGACTGGTATTTGCTGACATAAGGGGGCCTACAAGCCAATAATATGAAGTAGATCATCCATTGATCGTTCATATCCGGTATCGATGGACACTTCGACACTGTAACCGGCTCGAAGGTTTGAAAGGTCCTGCTGTTTATCAAGCTCGATTTGCACTGGAATACGCTGCGTTACCTTCACCCAATTGCCGGTGGCGTTTTGTGCCGGAAGAACAGCAAACTCAGAGCCGGTTGCTGGGTTGATAGAGACGATTTTGCCTTTGAATATTATGCCGGGTAGTGCGTCTACTTCGACATCTGCGACTTGACCTATTTTAACATGGGTCAATTCAGTTTCCTTAAGGTTTGCCTCAATACGCATGTCGTCTTCAACAGTTAGGCCAAATATAGGATAACCAGCAGTAACAAATTCACCGGGGTGCAGATCAAGCTGTGTAATGATCCCGTCGGTATGCACCCTTACTTCCAGATGCTCAAGTGCAAGCTCCGCAAGCCGAACGGCGGCAAGCGCTTGCAGAACCATAGGGTGCTGGTCGCCATTAAAATCAGGGTTATTACCAATTTGGGACAAGGCCATTTTGACATCCTGTTCCAATACAGCGATTTCTCGTTTTGATTCTTCCACCTTATGGCGGTGATCATCAAGGTTAGCTTCGGAAACAGCTTGATCCTTAGCCAATTTTTCCGCGCGTTTAAATTCGCGGGTTTCAAAGGCGAGGGTTTCTTGTTCTTTCTCAAGAGCAGCTTTAGTTTTGAAATAATGGAGACGAATCGCTTCAACCAAGCTGCGCTGTGACAGCAGTTTAGCTTTTGCTTCAAGTAATTTGGCTTGGGCATCAACATCATCAAGCTCTGCAATCAGGTCACCTGCTGTAACGTGCTGGTTGCGCTTGACATGGACAGCAGTAATTTCGCCTGAAACTTTTGATGCACCAGAAATAATACCCATGCGAATATAAGCATTGTCAGAGACAATAATGCGGCCACCAGAAATATAGACAAAGGCTACAATAAAAATTATGGCAGCAGGCACACTTATATAAAGCAGGAGGCGTTTCATGATTTCCCCCCTGCTTTGTGGGTGGTTCTATATTCAATCATACGATTTAGAAATCTTATTAGCATGTCACGTTCATCTTTATCGAGGGGAGTAAGGAATAGTTCCGACACTTCTTTAAGGTGTTCAATGGCTTCTTTTATGACAGGTACCGTTTTTTCAGTTGTAAACAAGCGGCGGGCTCGACGGTCTTTCGGGTCAGTCTTTCTTTCAAGCATGCCACGTTCTTCAAGAGTATCTACCTGACGACAAACCGACATATTGGCAATCTCAAGTTGTTTGGCCAAGCCTTGCTGTGTAATGCCTGGGTTACGCCATACTGTGATTAGCAACTTGATTTGTGACCGTGTAACTTCGGTGCCTTCTTCAGTTACGAAATGTTGTTTCATCATGCGCAGCAGGTCGCTGATCTGGAAAACAAATATATCTTTTGAAATGTCATGTTTCATCAGCTGCTGTTTATGCCCTCTTAAATTAATAAGCAATAGTTATTATAAGCTAAGCTTACTATTTTTCTATCTTCTCAAATTGCAGGCTGCTTCGATGTTCCCTATGGTGGTGGTTCTATCCGTATGGTTCATCTTCAATAGGCAGGCAGAGCTTGGCGCAATCACATCTATTTGACAGGCAAGAAAAAGCGACTGCATCAAACCCTTGCAGAGTTAAAGTGCTATTGCCTGTACCGTTTTCTGGGCCGCTTGATTATTTATTACCAGCGACGATTGGTGAACTGCATGCGGGAAGCTTAGTAAAAGTGCCGCTGTCGGGCAGAATAGTTGTTGGTGTTGTATGGCCTTTTAAAAATCAGCCTGAGCAGAAAACTTTGCCAGACAACAAGCTTAAATATGTGCTGGAAACAATTGACCTGTTGCCATTCCCTGAGGACCTTATCGAGTTTGTTGATTGGGTTTCCGCTTACACTCTGGCACCTCAGGGTGCTGTACTTAAAATGTGTCTTTCCTGCCCGCAAGCATTAGAGCCGGTACCGGTTAAGCATCATTATATTGCCGGTAATATTGATGATCCTGCGCAGCGAATTACGTCTGGCCGTGAAAAGGTTTTAAATATAGTTGCGGACGGCATACCGCGCACTGCTGCCGATATTGCTGCTAAGGCAGCCGTGGGGGAATCTGTTGTCAGAGCAATGGCAACAAAAGCTATGTTAAGTGTAGTTGATTTGCCGGTCGATTCGCCCTTTAGGCAACCAGATATAACTTTAACGGGACCGGTATTATCATCAGAGCAAGAAGTGGCGGCTCTGGCGATACGTGCTGCAGTTTGGGTGCAGGGGTTCAAGCCGTTTCTTCTCGATGGTGTTACCGGCTCTGGTAAAACCGAAGTATATTTCGAGGGCTTGGCAGAGGCCCTGCAAGTACCCGGGGCGCAGGTTTTGGTTTTGGTTCCAGAAATTGCTCTTACATCCCAGTGGTTAGAAAGATTTGAAGATCGCTTTGGTGTTGCGCCTGCCATCTGGCATTCAGATATTGGCACAGCTGAGCGGCGCAGGGTCTGGCGCGCTGTGTCATCTGGCGATGCCCGGGTTGTCGTGGGGGCACGATCTGCACTGTTTCTGCCTTTTAGGCAGCTTGGTTTTATTGTGGTGGATGAAGAGCATGATCCGTCTTTCAAGCAGGAAGAAGGGGTACTTTACCATGCGCGTGATATGGCGGTGGTAAGGGCAAAGCTTGCTGCTTGTCCGCTGGTGCTGGCCAGTGCCACGCCGTCGATCGAAACGCTGGTTAATGCGAAAGAGGGGCGCTATGAAGCGCTTATAATGCGCGAGCGGCATGGGTCTGCAGTGCTTCCTGAAATGAAGTTTATTGATATGCGCGCAGAGCCACCAGAAGCGGGTATGTGGCTCTCTCCTATTCTGGTGAAAGAAATAGAGGCTACACTTGCCGCGCGCGAGCAGGTAATGCTGTTTTTGAACCGCAGAGGCTACGCTCCCCTGACGCTTTGTCGCACATGTGGTCATAGGATTGAATGTCCAAGCTGTTCAGCCTGGCTTGTAGAGCATAGGTTTAAGCGTGAATTACAGTGCCATCACTGCGGTCACACCGAAGAAATTCCGAAGGCTTGTCCTACCTGTAAAAAAGAGGAAACACTTGTTGCGTGTGGCCCTGGGGTTGAAAGGCTTTTTGAAGAAGTTATAGCCCGATTCCCAACAGCAAAAGTTTCCGTTGTAACAAGCGACACCATGACCAGCCCAACATCAACGGGCCAGATGATTGCACAAATAGCAGAAGGCGGTGTTGATATCATTATTGGTACACAGATTGTAACCAAGGGCTATCACTTCCCCGGCTTAACACTTGTAGGTGTGGTTGATGCAGACTTGGGCCTTAGGGGCGGCGACCTCAGAGCGGGCGAGCGCACATTCCAGCAGCTTGTTCAGGTTTCTGGTCGTGCGGGCCGGGCGGAGAAAAAAGGCCGGGTGTATTTGCAAACCTATGAGCCTGAGCATCCTGTTGTGGCGGCTTTGCTGTCAGGAGACAGTGAAAGCTTTTTAGAGCTTGAGCAGTCTATCAGGCAAAGCCATGCCATGCCGCCTTATGGGCGATTAGTTGCTATCATATTAAGCGGGCCTGATATTGGGGCTGTTATTGAGCAGGGCAGAGCGCTTGCTGCAACTGCCCCTGCCGAGGACGGCATTGCTGTTGTGGGGCCAGCACCGGCACCTTTAACCCGTGTTCGGGGTCAATACCGCTTTCGTATGTTACTTCACAGCCGGTCCAGAGATAAAGTTCAAGGTATAGTGAGTGAGTGGGTGCGGCGTTCTAAAAAAATAAAAGGTGTTAGGTTACGAGTTGATATTGATCCGTATAGCTTCATGTAGGCTTTTATAAGTTACTTTAAATCACCTATATTATTTCTGTTTTTTGCTGAAATAGGTAGACGTAAAAGCGGTGTTTGAGTGTACGAATACTAAAAGAATCAAAAAATGCGGTAGATGGCGGCTTGCAAGGGTGAAATCTCTATGCTAGAGGGGGCACGCATTTGGCTGGTCAGCGCCGTGGCACGGGTTTTACCTTTGTTAAAAGCGACCAAATGAGCGCAAGCAGCGTGAAGCTGTCTTGTATGTGTGTCCAAAGGTTCAGGCCTAACCCAGGGGAACGTCTGAGGTGACCTCGCACAAAGCGATAGTTTCAGGGATATCAGGCCGCTATGCCATAGCGCTTTTTGAGCTCGCATTAGAGAACAAAGCGCTGAAAGCGGTTGAATCCGACCTTGCCACGTTAAAGGATCTGCTTACTGAGAGCAGTGACCTGAAAGCGTTGGTAGTATCACCACTTTTCAGCCGGACTGAGCAGTCTAAGGGTGTGGAGAGTATTGCTAAACTTGCAAAACTTTCTGACCTGACATCCAAATTTTTGGGTGTGTTAGCTGCGAATCGCAGGCTGGATACGCTAAAATCCATCATTGTGGCATTCGACCAACTGGTTGCCCACCACAATGGAGAGATTAAAGCGGAAGTTGTTAGTGCGCATGCTCTAACAAAAACGCAACTTACCGAATTGAAGAAAAATTTGAAAGCGGCAGTCGGGCAAGATGTTATCATCGACGCATCGGTTGATGAAGGATTGCTTGGCGGCCTTAAGGTTAAAGTTGGTTCTCGTATGATCGATAGCTCACTTAAAACTAAACTCGACAACCTCGCAATCGCTATGAAAGGGGTTCAGTAATGGATATCCGTGCGGCGGAAATTTCCAAGGTCCTGAAAGACCAAATCGTAAACTTTGGCAACGAAGCTGAAGTTTCTGAAGTAGGTACAGTTCTTTCTGTAGGTGACGGTATTGCCCGTGTTTACGGCCTTGACCAGGTTCAAGCTGGTGAAATGGTCGAATTCCCAGGCGGTGTTAAGGGCATGGCCCTAAACCTGGAGACAGACAACGTTGGTATCGTTATTTTTGGTAACGACCGTGGTATTAAAGAAGGCGATACAGTTAAGCGTACTGGCGCTATTGTGGATACGCCTGTTGGTATGGGTTTGCTAGGCCGCGTTGTTGACGCCCTAGGTAACCCAATCGACGGTAAAGGCCCACTGAAAGACGTGAAAAGAACACGTGTGGAAGTGAAAGCGCCGGGCATTATCCCGCGCCAGTCAGTTTCTGAGCCAATGCAGTCAGGCCTTAAAGCGATTGATGCGCTTGTGCCTGTTGGACGTGGTCAGCGGGAATTGATCATTGGTGACCGCCAAACTGGTAAAACAGCCGTTGCTATTGACACCTTCATTAACCAGAAGGCGACTAACGACGCTGCGAAAGATGACAGTGGCAAGCTTTTCTGTATCTATGTTGCTGTTGGCCAAAAGCGTTCAACTGTAGCCCAGATTGTTAAGTCTCTTGAAGAGCAGGGTGCGCTTGAGTATTCGATCATTATTGCGGCGACTGCTTCTGAGCCAGCGCCAATGCAGTTCCTTGCACCTTATACTGGTACAGCAATGGGTGAGTTCTTCCGTGATAATGGCATGCATGCTGTTATCGTGCATGATGACCTTACAAAACAAGCTGTTGCATATCGTCAGATGTCTTTGCTTCTTCGTCGTCCTCCTGGACGTGAAGCCTATCCTGGTGACGTATTCTATCTTCATAGCCGCCTTCTTGAGCGTGCTGCGAAAATGTCTGACGCGCAGGGTGGTGGTTCGCTTACAGCATTGCCTGTAATTGAAACACAAGCTGGTGACGTGTCTGCCTATATTCCAACAAACGTGATTTCGATCACTGATGGCCAGATCTTCCTTGAAACTGAGCTTTTCTATAAAGGTGTACGTCCTGCGATTAACGTAGGTCTGTCGGTTTCTCGTGTGGGTTCTGCGGCACAGATTAAAGCTATGAAACAGGTTGCTGGTTCTATTAAACTTGAGCTTGCTCAGTACCGTGAGATGGAAGCCTTTGCCCAGTTTGGTTCAGACCTTGATGCTGCAACACAGAAACTGCTTAACCGTGGTGCACGTCTAACTGAGCTTCTAAAGCAGGGTCAATATAGCCCACTGCCGGTTGAAGAACAGGTTGTGTCTATCTTTGCTGGTGTGAATGGATATCTGGACAAGGTTGCCACTTCAGCGGTAACACGCTTTGAAGAGCAATTCTTGGCTGAAATTCGTTCCAAGCATGCTGATATACTTGCAACAATTCGGACTGAGCAGAAACTGTCAGACGGTACGATTTCTAAGCTGAAATCTATCCTTGATGCTTTCACAAAGTCTTTTAGCTAAGTAACTGGATGGGAGAGGCTCTGCAATGCCAAGCCTTAAAGACCTAAAAGTCCGGATTAACTCCGTTAAGTCGACGCAGAAGATTACAAAAGCCATGAAAATGGTTGCTGCGTCGAAACTGCGGCGTGCTCAAGAAGCTGCGGAAAGTGCGCGGCCATATGCAGAGCGTATGGCTAAAGTGCTAGCAGGCCTTGGTTCGGCGGTTAAGGACCAACCCGGTGCTTCGCCGCTTCTTGTTGGTTCCGGCAAACACGAAGTTGAGCTTGTTGTTGTTGCAACGTCTGAACGTGGCCTTTGTGGTGGTTTTAACACTAATATTGTTAAGCCCGCGCGCGCGCACATTAAGCAGTTGTTGCAAGACGGTAAGACTGTGAAAATTCTGTGCATTGGCAAAAAAGGTGCAGCACAACTGCGCCGTGATTTTCGCCATCTGATCATTGACGTTAAGGATATGTCAGCTGCGAAACGCCTTGGATTTTCTCACGCTCAACCTATTGCACAAGAAATTCTGGTGATGTTTGAGCGTGGTGAATTTGACGTGGCGACACTCTTTTATGCCAAGTTTCAGTCTGCATTGGTTCAAATTAACACTAAGCAGCAGCTTATACCGGTCCCACTGCCAGAAATTGCGAATGATGATGAGGCAGATGACCTCGCTGGTGCAGTTTATGAGTATGAGCCTGATGAAGCGGCTATTCTTGATGACTTGCTGCCAAGGAATGTCGCGGTTCAGATCTATCGTGGGCTTCTTGAAAATGCCGCTTCCGAGCAAGGTTCTCGCATGACAGCAATGGATAATGCAACCCGTAACGCTGGTGACATGATTGATAGGCTTTCGATTACATACAACCGTACCCGTCAGGCTAATATCACCAAAGAATTGATTGAAATTATTTCAGGCGCTGAAGCGCTATAAGTAGTTACACGAAGGAGTGTAAAAAATGGCTAAGAATACAGGCCGCATCACACAGGTAATCGGCGCCGTTGTTGACGTTCAGTTTGACACCGATCTGCCCGCTATTCTGAATGCGCTAGAAACAACAAATAACGGTGGTCGTCTGGTTCTCGAGGTTGCACAGCACCTCGGCGAAAATACAGTCCGCACAATTGCAATGGATGCAACTGAAGGTCTCGTTCGCGGGACAGCAGTTACAGATACTGGTGCGCCGATTTCTGTGCCAGTTGGCCCAGAAACACTTGGTCGTATCCTGAACGTGATCGGTGAGCCAATTGATGACCGCGGGCCTATCGGCCACAAGCAGGTTGCGCCAATTCACGCAGAAGCACCAGCTTTTGAAGACCAGTCAACAGAATCAGAAGTTCTGGTGACAGGTATTAAAGTTGTGGATCTACTAGCGCCTTACGCTAAAGGTGGTAAAATTGGTCTCTTCGGCGGTGCTGGTGTGGGTAAGACAGTTCTTATTATGGAACTGATCAACAACATCGCTAAAGGCCATGGTGGGTATTCTGTATTTGCCGGTGTGGGCGAGCGTACGCGTGAGGGTAATGACCTTTATCACGAAATGATCGAATCCAAGGTTATTAACCTTGAAGGCGAGAGTAAAGCAGCGCTGGTTTACGGCCAGATGAACGAGCCTCCAGGAGCACGTGCTCGTGTGGCCCTTACAGGTCTTACACTTGCAGAGTATTTCCGTGATCAAGAAGGTCAGGACGTTCTGTTCTTCGTTGATAATATTTTCCGCTTTACACAGGCGGGCGCAGAAGTGTCGGCCCTTCTTGGTCGTATTCCTTCAGCTGTGGGTTACCAGCCTACTCTGTCAACAGACATGGGTGCGCTGCAAGAACGTATTACATCTACGAAAAAGGGCTCGATTACATCAGTTCAGGCCGTTTATGTTCCTGCAGATGACTTGACTGACCCGGCACCTGCTACATCATTTGCTCACCTTGACGCGACGACAGTTCTGTCACGTCAGATTGCGGAACTTGGTATCTATCCTGCGGTTGACCCGCTTGACAGTACAAGCCGTATTCTTGACCCACGCGTTCTTGGTGACGAGCACTATGCTGTTGCCCGTTCTGTTCAGGAAGTGTTGCAGAAGTATAAATCGCTGCAAGATATTATCGCGATTTTGGGTATGGATGAGCTTTCAGAAGACGATAAACTGGTTGTGGCACGCGCCCGTAAGATCCAGCGTTTCCTTTCTCAGCCTTTCCACGTTGCAGAAATCTTTACAGGTATTCCGGGTGAGCTTGTTTCACTTGAAGATACTATCAAAGGTTTCAAAGCAATTGTGGCTGGTGAGTATGATCACCTTCCAGAGGCAGCTTTCTATCTAGTTGGAAATATTGAAGCAGCAGTTGCTAAAGCCGAGAAACTTGCCGCAGACGCAGCATAAGGGGTAGGGCCTGTGACCGATACACTCCATTTTGAAATCGTATCGCCTGAGCGTCTCCTAAAGGATGAAGACGTTGCCATGGTGGTGGTGCCGGGTGCAGAAGGGCAGTTTACTGCTTTGCCTAGCCACGCCCCCATGATGTCAACGCTGAAACCCGGTGTTGTTGAAATATATGTTTCTGAAAGCTCTGAACCGGAGCGCCTTTTTATAAAAGGTGGTTTGGCGCAGATTAACCCTAAGGGGCTGACTATTCTTGCGGAAGAAACTTTGGCGCTTGACGATATTGACACGGCTGATTTGGCAACAAAAATTGCGAATACACGTGAAGACATTGAAGATGCTAAAGACGATGTAGAGCGTGGTTTACTTGAAAAAGAGCTAAAATGGATGCTGGCGCTGTCTGAAGTTGCAGCAGCTTAAACAGATTCAGCATTTCATAGTATGATTTAAAGAAACGGTGCCTATAGGGTGCCGTTTTTTTATGGCTACCATATCAATTATGTAGTCCTGAAATTTTCTAAATAATCGTTTTACGTACCTTCTGAAACTGGGAACTATCGGGTTCATTCTGATGAAAAAACATTGGAATGGGTATGACTGGGCAGGGGGATATGAGGGTGGCGGATGCAAGCGCGCATTGATCAAAATAATATACTTTTTCATCCTGCCTAATAATTTTATTCAGTAGGGTATGTTCGCAAAGCTCTGCGACAGTCTTTGCATAACCCATTACGGCCTCGCTTTTATGAATAATTAAATTACCGGCATAATAACTATTCCAAGGTAGCCTTATGTCGTCAACGCTCTGTGTGTCAGCGACATTAGCGTACACTGCAGGTGCGTTACACTGTAATAAAGGGTGCAGGGTTGGTTTAATATAGCCGTCAATGTCACTTACAACGCATATATCAAAGAATTTTAATATATGCGGTAAAACCCGAAAGCGGGATGCTGCACACCATGTTACAAAGCTATCTCCGGCCCTACTAACAGAGAAGTCTTCTACGGACAGGTTTATACGTATGCCATATTTTTCTTCTAGGGCGTTAACGTCCGGCTGAAAATTAATACAGTGCACATGTAGGATCAGGTCTTCTAATGCAGACAGTTTGCAAAAGGAGTTAAAATAAAGATCGTAATAATTTTTATCACACGCAACCACTATACACTTCCGCCCAGTGTGATGCATGTGAAAATCAATTTTTGGTGCTACGGCATTGGATGGTCTGATCGCTGTTATGTGGTCATAAAAAAGGTTAACGGCGGCCATTGGGGTACAATAAGTTTCATTACCAGCCCGAGCTTCTGCACACAGTCGTATTGCTTGTTCCTGTTCATTTTTTATGGAAGCATAGATAGCTGAATAGGCTGTTTCCCGTGCGGAAGAAACTGTAAATTCACAGCATGAAAGGCAGTGTGCGTACGTTTTTGTGAAATCGTCGGCGATACTATCCCTAGTGTCACTGTGGCTGTCACGTGCGAGGTAGAAAGCGCACAAAACCTGAAAGTCTAATACCTGAGGTGATTGGACCAGGGCCTTGCTCTGCATAATAAACCCTAAATATGCCTGTATGATGGGTATTGATTTACCATGAAATACAAAGCTGCTGATCAGTAATGGGTACGAGGCCAAAGTTGCTTGGGTTAAGAACACATACTTGAAAGTGTCAAGTGTGGGGAGCTCTTTAAAAAGGAAGAATCGGAGCAACAAGGTTTCTGGATATAATGAACTTTCGGGATTCGGCTTGGCACCTCTGATCGATAATTTTTCTATTTTAGGGAGCGCTTTGTTAAAAAAAACATGTGGCTCAACGGGGATATAATCATCTTTCTGAAGGGTTTCATACAGATAAAGATAGCTGGCTATTCTCCCTGGTATTGAGCCGTTATTGTCGATCTGGTCCAGATATGGTTTTGCTTTATGTATGAAGCTCGCAAGCATTAACAGCTTTCTGATTGCTCTGTAGGTATCTCAGGAAGCAGGCCTTTAAGCACCTTTTCATAGACGGTACGTTTGAAGGGTACAATCTCAGTTACAAGTTCTTGGTGTGTCGACCATTTCCAACGGCTAAACTCAGGGTGCTCGGTTTCAATCTTAATATGGCTTTCACTTCCGGTTAGCTGCATGAGAAACCATTTTTGTTTTTGACCGCGGAATTTTCCACCCCAAACCTTACCAATAAGGTGGTCTGGTAGGTCATAACTAACCCAGTCTGGTGCTTCTTTCAGAACCATAACGGCATGTTCAGGCACGCTGATTTCTTCTTCCAGTTCGCGCAGAGCAGCAGTTTTTGGGTCTTCGCCTTTATCAATGCCGCCTTGTGGCATTTGCCATGCACCGGGCATATCAAGCCGTTCTGCTGTAAAGATAAGGCCGTGGGCGTTGATAAGCATAATCCCTACGCAGGGGCGATAAGGAAGGCTAGAGGGTGCCATAAAGCTATTCCTAAATTAGCGTGGTAGTGCTTGCATATTAGCGACCGCTGTTACAGGCACTAAAATAAACCCTTTTGCTTTCAGGCCTTCAGACCAGGTCTGGATGGCTTCAATGGTAACAGGGTATGGTCGCCCAATACCCATAGCGGCACCTTGGGCCTGTGCGCGCTTCTCCAGTTTATCCAGCGCTTCCATAATTTGTTCTTGAGCGAGGTCTTCGTCCAGGTACTCATTGTTGATAGCCGTTGGTACGCCAATAGCTTTTGCCATGGTTGCACCGCGTGTATACGGCGTTGTTTTACTATCGACAAACATCAGTCCGCGTAATTTTAGCTCGTCAAGAACAGGGCTCATGCTTTCACTTGCCGCAGTAAAGCGTGAACCCATATCGTTGACGATACCAACATAACCTGTGAGACGAATTAGTGATGAGCGTAGCATATTCACATTTTCACGTGAGCTCATGGATGTCAGCAGGGATAGAGAACCAGGGTCATTTTGTGGGTAATTCACGGGTTCCATAGGAATGGTCAGGAATACTTCATGCCCACTTCTTCGAGCCTGCTCCCCCCACATATTAAGGTTGCTGGCATAGGGTGAGAAGGCAAGTGACACTGCTTTTGGTAAGTTGGCAAGAGCGTGTTTTGTAATGTTGGACTTCATACCCAACCCCGTAACCATTAGTGCAATTCTGGGGCTAGTGTCATCGCGTGGGCGCGCAGCTGCGTATACATCAAAGGGTTTGCGTCCATCATCTGAAATTTTTGGAAGAAGGCCAATAGTATTATCTTCCAAAAGCTCAGGTAAAGCTGTGGCTGGGATAACATGGTCAAACTCTGAGAAGTCTACCATGCTGCTATTATTTGCGGGTTGACCGGGGGCAGGGAGGTCTGAATATGTATTGCCAGCATCCGGCATCTGGGTGTCGGGCTCTTCATGGCGCGGTGGTTGCTCGTGAGCATCATTCTCGTGCGCAGTAGCAGCAGGCGTATCATGGCTCGTATTGTTGCCCTGTGGTTGTTGTGCACTATCATGAGCTACAGGCGCATGTTCTGGCGGTGTATAAACCGCTTCCATCAACAAAATGCCCCCTACCACCAAAATCAAACTAGTGGCCCAAGCACTTAATAGGGCATTTACAGTTGATGGCATGATAACACTATTCCTTTTATTCGTCTCTTAACCACTAAATCACTGCTGAGGGCTGAGTGCTGCCATCTGTTCTGTTGGAAGAGTCGACATATTTTTGAGCAACTTAATCGCATACTGTAGTTGTATGTCAACTGGTTGCTCTTTGTTTTCTTGCACTGCATCTTCTGGTGTTTCGGCGTCAGCGGTTTCTGGAGTGTCCTGATCTTCACCAGAGCGATCAATATTCTTTTGGGTATTTTCAATGTGGCCATTCAGGTCCGCTTCACGGCGAACTCTAAAGCCTTCTGGGCGAGGGTTTAAAAGTTCAATATCAGGCTCAACCCCGCGTTCCTGAATTGACTGGCCGCTCGGCGTATAATAGCGGGCTGTTGTTAGACGAATGGCTTGATTACCCTTGCGGCCAAGCTGTATTTCGCTTTGTACCGTGCCCTTACCAAAGGTTTTATCACCTAGAATAATGGCCCTGCGGTGGTCTTTCAGCGCGCCCGCAACAATTTCAGAAGCAGAGGCAGAATAGGCATTGGTTAGAACAATCATAGGAAGCCCATCCAACAAATCACCGGGAGTGGCATGCCACCTGTTATTATTTTGGCGTTTGCGGCCTCGGGTGGACACAATTTCTCCGCGGTCAAGGAACGTGTCAGAGATGCGGATGGCCTCATCCAGTAGACCGCCTGGGTTATTTCTCAGGTCAAGGATCAATCCATCAAGGTGTCCACCAGAGGTTTTTAGAATATCTTTGATGGCTTCTTCAACACCTTTACCTGCTTGCATATTAAAAGTTGTTACGCGTACATATCCAATTGTGTCTTCTTCAATTCTGTGCCGCACAGAGTGCACCAGAATTTTTTCCCTGATAATTTCAAGATCAAAGGGCTTTTCTTCGCCGCGCACAATGGTAACAATAATTGGTGCACCAATTGGGCCGCGCATTTGCTTAACCGCTTCGGTTAGCGTTTTACCTGAAATCGCTTCGCCGTCGATGTGTGTAATATAATCGCCGCCCATCACGCCAGCTTTGTCGGCAGGGGTATCATCAATTGGCGAGACAACTTTTACAACACCCTTTTCCATTTGCACTTCAATGCCAAGGCCGCCGTATTCGCCCTCCATTTGTACACGAACCTGTTGGTATACATCAGGGTTCATATAGGTGGAGTGCGGGTCAAGAGAACGCAGCATACCTTGTATGGCAGCTTCAATAATCTCTTTGTCATCAACCTCATCTACATAGTCTGTACGGACGCGATCAAAAATGCGCATGAGGAGATCAAGCTGCTCATAAAACTCATCTTGTGAAGATTGTGTCTCAGCCTGAACTGGCACAGCAATCATAAGGGCTATTGTGATACTTGCTAGAATTTTACGCATACTGAAACCTGCTTGCATTTTACCGTCCATCTTGCTGCTATTGTGTTTTATTACAGCCTGTTTGTCTAATGTCATTTTTTGAGCCATGTCTCAGGGTTAATGGCTTGCCCACGTTCTCTGATTTCAAGATAGAGGTCCTGCGATGAGGTTGCCCTGTTCATGACCCCCACTGGTTCACCTGACAGTACCCATTGCCCTACAGTATTATATAGTTCGCCAATTCCTGCCAGTAAACTATGGTACCCCCCTTTATGTTCAATGATAATTAAGTTGCCATAATCCCTAAAGGGGCCAGCAAAAACGATTTGTCCATCATAAGGGGAAACGACTTGTGCATTTTCCCGTGATTTTATTTTTATACCGTGCGCAGTGCCAACTGCCAGTTTGTCACCGTAATGTTCTATTATGGTGCCTACCACGGGCAATGATAACAAACCTTTCATTTTCGACATAGGCTGGCTATTAGGTTTAAAGCCGTTTTCAAGCTGTTTTTGGACGGGCCTTCGTTTAGCGGCCAGTTCTTCTGCAGCTTTTCGTCTTGCGAGGTTCTCAAGTAGCTCGCGCAGGCTTTTGGCTTCTTTTGCCAGTTTGTTAATGTCGCTTCCTGTTTTTAGGGCGGCAGATGATGCAGAAGAAGCATCGTCCTGCCTTTTCTGTAGCAGTGAAGCAAGTTTTAGTTGATGTTCGGTTAATCTCACCAAAGTATTTTTCAGAGTAAAGCGTTCTTTAGAGAGTTTCTCCTGAATAACAGCCAAACTTTTGAGATCAGCTCGTAGTCCATCAGCCTTGACGGTAATCTGGGGCACAATGGTGCCCATTACGGAGGCGCTTCTTGCTGTTGTCAGGGCTTCACTTGGCTGTAGCAGGGCCAAAGCGGCGGGTCTGCGAGAAAGTCTTTCAAGCGATGAAATCAGAATTAGCAGTTCATCTTGTCGTTTCGAAAGTGATTCCTGCTTATTTTTTACTTCTGTTTCCAGCGTTGTTATACGCTGCTCCAGCCTACTTGCATTTTCTTCTGTTTGCTGAATGTCATGCCCTGCGATAACAAGCTCGCGTGACAGGCGTTCTGCTTCAGTGGCAGCATTATTATAAGCCTCTTCAAGTGTTGCTTTTTCCTTGCGCTTGGCCTCAAGTATTTGTTCAAGCTCTTTCAGGCGCTTTGACGGGTCTTCATCTGCATGTGCAGGAACGGCGAAGGCCGCACAAAGTAAAGCGACAGCCGCAAGAATGCTGCATAGCGCCCCAAACACCGGCTTATAAGTGCCTGAAATTTCAGGCTGCATCATCCACAAGATTTTTACCTGTCATTTCTGCTGGTTGCGGGATGCCCATAATATGTAAAAGCGTTGGGGCAATATCGGAAAGGGCGCCGTCATGGAATGAACCTTGATGGTTTATAAGAAGCGCCGGCACGTCAAAGTTTGTATGGGCAGTGTGGGGCTGACCGGTTGTGTCATCGGTCATCATTTCCACATTGCCGTGATCTGCTGTAACAATCATGGCACCACCCGCCTTTTTAACGGCAGCTTCAAGTTTTGTGATGCAGTCATCAATCGTTTCAACAGCTTTAATAGCGGCTGAAAGAATACCGGTATGGCCCACCATATCAGGATTGGCAAAGTTCACAATTATGGCCCCATACTTGCCGCTGGTAATGGCCGCGACAAGCTTGTCTGTCACTTCTGGTGCCGACATTTCAGGTTTTAGGTCATACGTTGCAACGTCTGGGGAGGGCACAAGAATACGGTCTTCTCTATCAAAGGGTACTTCAAGCCCCCCATTGAAGAAGAAGGTAACATGGGCGTATTTTTCGGTTTCGGCAATTCGTAGCTGGTTAATGCCAGCGTCTGCCAGAATTTCACCAAGGCTGTTTTTAATGTCTTCTGACGGGAAAACTGTTTTAAGGTATGCATTCAGGTGGCTGGAATATTCTACCATGCCAAGCTCGGCTGCAAATTTCACAGGATCTGGGCGGCTGAAACCACTGAAACCAGGGTCAACAAGAGCTTCCAGAATTTCCCGGGCGCGGTCAGCACGAAAGTTTGCCATCAGCAAGCCATCACCGCTTTTCATGCCGGTATAATCACCAATAATGGTTGGAGCTGCAAACTCGTCGTTTTCATCGCGGCCGTAAGCAGCATTAACCGCTTCTGTAGCAGAAGAGGCAGTGTGCTCGCCTTTGCCCTTGACCATGGCATTATACGCTTTTGCAACCCGGTCCCAGCGTTTATCGCGGTCCATTGCCCAATAGCGACCAACGATTGACGCAATCGCAGCGTTTTTAGCGCCCGCAATATCTGCTTCAAATTTCTCAAGGAACGTAAGGGCAGAGCGCGGCGGTGTATCGCGGCCATCAAGGAACGCATGCACTTTTACAGGTACGCCAGCGCTGCTAAGGATCTGCACTAGGGTAGCTATGTGGTCTTGGTGGCTGTGTACTCCGCCAGGGGATAGAAGGCCTGTAACATGCGCTGTGCCGCCTGATTTTTTGATGGCGTCAATAAAGGCTATTAATTCAGGGTTTTTTGCAAGGCCCCCATTTTTGCAGGCCAAATCAATTTTGGGCAGGTCTTGCAGCACAACACGGCCACTGCCCAAATTCATGTGCCCTACTTCTGAATTACCCATTTGCCCTTCTGGCAGGCCAACGGCGAGACCACTGGTTTTTAGCCATGCACGCGGCACACTGTTCCATAATCTGTCATAGGTGGGTGTGTTTGCAAGTTTGATCGCGTTATTTTCTTCCTGATCGCGGTAACCCCAGCCATCGAGAATACAAAGTACAACCGGTTTTTTTATTGTATGCAACACATCAGTCATGGGTAGTTCCTTAAAAGTATACAAACAGCTTATATCAGGGTTTAGGGCGTAATAATCAATCCCTGTGATACGGGTGGCCTGACCTAATGGACCATGCCCGGTAAACCTGTTCTGCCACCATAACACGCACTAACATATGGGGCCATGTTAGGGTGCCAAAAGCAAGCTGTAGATCGGCTTTTTCTCTAACACGAGGGGAAAGTCCATCAGCGCCGCCTATAATAAAAGCCAAGCTGTTAAACCCTGCAACCATCCAGTCGTCAATTTTTTTTGCAAAAGCGCGAGATGAAAGCGCTTTGCCTCTTTCATCGAGAACAACAACAGCGGCACCGTCAGGAAGGGCGGCCAGCAGTTTATCTGCTTCGCGTTCTTTGCGTTCATCAGCTGTTGGGGGCTGTTTTTTCATGTCAATTTCTATGACAGAGGATTTCCATGGTAATCGCCGCAGGTATTCGTCAATTAAATCTTGCTCGGGTCCGCGCTGCATGCGCCCGATGGCTATGATGGAAACTTGCACAAAACCCTCTTCGAAACCAGCAGGCTTCGTTCCTTAAGTCAAAGTTGAAAAGTGTGGTTTAGTTTACCACATCTCCGTCTTCCAGTTCCGCACCCCACATTTTGTCCAGATTATAGAAGCTTCTAACTTCTGGGCGGAAAATGTGAATAACGATGTCGGCGGCATCTATCAGAACCCAGTCTGATTGCTCAAGCCCTTGAATGATGAGGTTTTTGTGCCCAACATTTTTCAGGTCTTTTATAACATAGTCGGCCAGTGCTGCAACTTGCCGCGGTGAGCGACCGTTTGCAATCACGATATGATCGGCTATGCCTGATTTTCCAGCTAGATCGATTGAGACAATATCTTCAGCCTTGTTAGAATCAAGGCTTTCCATAACTGTTTTGAGGAGTACATCGACACTTGGTGCCGATAGAGTGTCAGTGACGCTATGCGTCTCCGATGATGCTTGCAACTAGGTTTCCTTTCCTTGTTGGTTCATAAACCATTCGGTTTCCCTTTGGTTCCGAACTTCTGTAGCTGAACCGGGGTGACGCGGTATTGTCACAAAGGTCCATGCCGGTGTTTGGGCCGATTTAAGCTGTTTGGGCGCTACATGAAATTTATGGTAATAACGCGCCAAATCACTTTTTAGTCCGTCTATAGCATAGCCTGCGCGGTCGAAAATCGCAATGGGAAGCATTCTTACAATATTTTGCCAGTGTTTCCAGTGTTGAAAACCAACAAAATTATCTGCTCCCATCACCCATATAAACTTTGTTTTAGGTAATGCTTTTTTCAATTCGCTAACCATTGTTGCTGTGTAAACGGTATCCAGCTTTTGTTCTATATCTGTGGCTGTCATGTTAGGACGGCAACCGATAAGCTTTGATATGCTTGACATTCTTTCGCTAAAGGGTGCCATGCCCACAGCGCCTTTAAGAGGGTTCCCTGGGCTAACAACAAACCATATTTCGTCGAGTTTTAAGCGTTTCAAAGCTTCTTTTGCGACATGCAGGTGCCCTTCGTGCGCCGGGTTGAAGCTACCACCGTAAAGGCCGATTACCCGGCCTTCAGTGCGCTTTGCTTCACGCCGCATAATGCTTTTCCCTGTTGGTTTCATTATCTGCTGTTATGGCCGTGTCTGGCCATTGCCTCGAACCTGATATTTAAAGCTTGTGAGTTGCTCTAGTCCCACGGGGCCGCGCGCATGAATACGGCCTGTCGCAATACCGATTTCTGCGCCCATGCCAAATTCTCCGCCGTCTGCAAACTGGGTTGATGCATTATGCATGACAATAGCGCTATCAACGAGATTCAGGAACTTTTCAGCAGTTTCTGTATTTTCTGTGATGATCGATTCTGTATGCCCGGAAGAATGGGCCGCGATATGTGTTATGGCATCATCAACCCCGTCCACCATTTTGACAGATAAAATCGCATCCAGATACTCGGTATCCCAGTCTGTATCGGTTGCAGATTTAACTCTGTTATCCGCAGCCTGAACTTGTATGTCGCCGCGAATTTCGCAGCCGGCGCTGAATAAAGGCTCTAAGATTGCAGGCAGCATTGCTGCTGCTTTAACATCAACAAGAAGGGTCTCTGAAGAACCGCAAATTCCAGTACGGCGCATTTTGGCATTCAAATTAATAGCCACAGCTTTTTCAATGTCGGCGGCCTCGTCAACATAGACATGGCAAATGCCTTCCAGGTGCGCAAAAACTGGCACACGGCTTTCCGTTTGGACACGTTCAACGAGGGAGCGACCACCACGAGGCACAATAATATCAATCACCCCGGTCATGGTCAGCATCTCGCCCACTGCGGCACGGTCCCGTGTTGGCACTAACTGAATTGCGTCTGCGGGCAGGCCCGCTTTCTGAAGGCCTTCAACCAAGCAACCATGAATGCGGGTGCTGGAATGGAAGCTTTCACTGCCGCCGCGTAAAATAACAGCATTCCCTGCTTTCAAGCAAAGGGCACCTGCATCAGCCGTTACATTGGGGCGGCTCTCATAAATAACGCCAATAACACCAAGCGGCACACGCACGCGGCTTATATGCAGGCCGTTTGGCCGATCCCAGCTTGCCATAATGTCGCCAACAGGGTCAGGGAGATTAGCAATTGCCTCAAGGCCCATAGCAATCGCTTCAATGCGGTCTTCGTTCAAGAGAAGACGGTCTATCATGGCGGCAGACAGGTTTTTGGCTTTGCCGTATTCAATATCTTTGGTATTCGCTTCCATAATAGCAGGTATTGAGGCACGCAGCGCTGTCGCGGCCTCCATAAGGGCTTTGTTTTTTTGTACAGTTGTGGCGGTTGCCAGCTTTTTAGCAGCCGTTTTTGCTTGCGCACCGATAGCCTGCATTAAGTCAGGTATATGTTGTATGTCGTCCATAATCTGTCCTTACAGCAAAACCAGATCATCTCTATGTACAAGCGCCGAGCGCCCTACATAGCCTAAAATGTCTGTTGCCTCGCTCATTTTTTTACCTTGAATGCGGCTTGTATCGCTCGAGCTGTAGGAAACCAGCCCCTGACCGATAATATGGTTATCAGGACTAATAAAAGCCACTAAGTCGCCGCGCTCAAAGTTGCCGTCACATTCCACTACACCGGCAGGTAGAAGGCTTGCACCTTTCATAAGGGCATCAACTGCTCCTTGATCAATATGCAAAAAGCCTTGCGGTGCCATCATGCCCTGTATCCACTGCTTTCTGACATCCAGCGGTGTTGATGAAGCTTGAAATATGGTGCAGGTTTCGCCAGATAAAAGCCGTTTTATTGGATTTTCTGCAAGGCCACTCATAATAATCATGGAGCATCCTGCGGATAGAGCAATTTTAGCGGCTGCAATTTTGGTTACCATACCACCAGAGCCAACACTTACACGAGCAGGAGGCCCCGCCATCTCTTCAATGGCGGGCGTTATTTTTTCAACAATACGGATGAGGGACGCATTAGGGTTTGTACGAGGGTCACTATCATACAGGCCGTCAATATCGCTTAACAGAATGAGGGTGTCAGCGCCTGCAACCTGCGCTACCCTTGCAGCCAGCCTGTCATTATCACCAAACCTGATTTCTGTTGTGGCAACGGTATCATTTTCATTGATAACGGGAATGGCACCGCGGTCTAAAAGCGCCTCAATTGTGTTACGGGCATTCAGAAAACGCGGCCTGTCCTCCAGATCGTCAATGGTTACGAGAATTTGAGCAATAACAATGTCGTGGCTATCGAAAAGTGATTGGTATGCCTGTGCGAGCCTGATCTGGCCAACAGCAGCGGCAGCTTGTGCTTCTTCCAGCCGCTCTGGGCGTTTTTCAAAGCCAAGTGGCTTGCGCCCAAGCGCTACTGCGCCAGATGATACTAGAATTACCTGTGTGCCGCTACTGCGCAGTGCAACAATGTCTTCCGCAAGGCGTGCAAGCCATTCTTTGCGTAGCTTGCCGTCAGGCCCAACAAGAAGGGCAGACCCAACCTTGATAACGATCCGGTCAGCATCTTCGATAACAGATTTCTGTGTCATAACGGTCATGGCATTGCTCTAAACTGGAGACCATCCACCAGGCGTGGTTTCCTCCGCTTCTGGTTCTTCCTGCTCGGCGATTTCGGCTTCGCGTTCTTTGCGGTCTTTTACTACAATTTCCCAGAGGGCGCCAAGCACATCCTCGACTCCAGCCCCTGTGACACCAGACAGAGCCATAACCGGCATGCCAGAAACTTTTTTCAGCAATGCCTTTTTCTTGGTGATGGTTTTTTCATCCAGAGTATCACATTTGTTAAGGCCTAGAATCATAGGCTTGCCAATTAGCTCGCCGCCGTATTCATTCACTTCAGCCATAATGGTTTTGTAGGCTGCTACAACATCATCCTGAGAGCCATCAACCAGATGCAGTAATACACCGCAGCGCTCGACATGGCCCAAGAAACGATGGCCTAGTCCTACGCCTTCGCTGGCGCCTTCGATCAAGCCGGGAATGTCAGCAAGAACAAATTCATGGGTTTTATAACCAACAACACCGAGTTGCGGGTAAATTGTTGTGAACGGATAGTCTGCAATTTTGGGTTTGGCACGGGATACTGCGGCCAAAAATGTTGATTTTCCAGCATTTGGAAGCCCAAGAAGGCCCGCATCTGCAAGGAGTTTCAAGCGCAGAATAATCCAAGTTTCTTCGCCTTCACCGCCCGGTGTACATCGCCGTGGTGCCCGGTTGGTTGAGGATTTAAAGTGTGTGTTGCCAAGGCCGCCGTGTCCACCTTTTGCAAGAACAATTGTGTCACCGTCCCTTACAAGGTCAGCAATTAGAAATTCCTGATCTTCATCATATATTTGTGTGCCAACGGGTACTTCGAGAAGCAAGTCTGTGCCTGATGCACCGGTCATGTTGCTGCCCATGCCGTGGCGGCCTTTGTCAGCTTTGAAATGCCGTTTATAGCGGTAATCTACAAGGGTATTTAAGCCTTTAACCGCTTTAACGATGACATCACCACCTTTGCCGCCATCACCGCCATTTGGGCCACCAAACTCAATGAATTTTTCACGGCGAAAGGAGATGATCCCGTTACCACCGGGCCCGCTTTTGACGAATATTCTTGCCTGATCTACAAATCTCATGAGTCGTTTCTAACAGATAGCGTATAGATGGGGAAGTAGATGCATAAATCTCTGTGCATACAGCTACGGTACCGTCTATATCATTGACAGAAAAAGGCGAGCCTAAGGCCCGCCTTTTGGAATGGTTCGGTGAAGCTTGGTTTTTTAGTTTACAATAGAAACAAAAGCTCTGTTGTCTTTGCCTTTTGTAAACTTGACCTGACCTTCAACCAGGGCGAAGAGCGTGTGGTCTTTGCCCATGCCAACGTTATTACCCGGGTACCATTTGGTGCCGCGCTGACGAACAAGAATGTTGCCAGGGATAACGTTTTCACCGCCAAATTTCTTAACGCCTAGGCGACGACCAATACTGTCGCGGCCGTTGCGGGAACTACCACCAGCTTTTTTGTGAGCCATCTGTGTATCTCCTAATCTCTATGGGCCGCTTATTCAGCCGTTTTCTTTGTTGCTTTTTTAGCAGGGGCTTTTTTCGCGGGAGCTTCTTTCGCTTCTGCTTTTTTAGCCGGAGCTTTTGCAGCCTTTGCTGGCGCAGCCGCTTTTTCCTCTGCCTTTGCTTCAGTCTTTTTAGCAGCGGCTTTACCGATGCCTGTTACGCGCAAAACAGTAATCTCCTGACGGTGACCTCTTTTGCGGCGATAGTTCTGGCGGCGCTTCTTTTTGAAAACGACGATTTTCTTGTCTTTTTTCTGCTCAAGTACTTCAGCAGTTACAGAAACGTCTTTTAAAAGTGGCTCGCCAACTTTTACGCCCTTGTCGTCCCCAAGCATGAGAACATCACCAAGAACGATGCTTTTTCCTGTTTCGCCATCAAGTTTCTCAACTTTAATGACATCACCTTCGGTAACACGGTACTGTTTACCGCCGGTCTTTACGACTGCGAACATGTTAGTTCCTTCTCTTCATTCACGCCGCAGTAAACCGGGTGGGTTTAACCCTTTAGTAAAACCCCACACTTTGGGCGGTTTCCGCAGGCTTTTTTCAAAGCTAACGAGCAGGAGGAATAACTTCCTTCTGCCTGAACGCCGGGAATATACGGATGTAGCGGCTTATGTCAATCTTTAATACAGGGTTTCTGCTGTATTTTATGTAGGCAAGGATCAGTTGGTTTGGCTTAGCCCTAAACGAATTGCAAAACCGCCCAGAATAGAGGCCGAAAACCAGCGTAGTATTTTGCCTGTAAGGGGGGTCGCTTTTATTTTTGAGGATGAATAGCCAGAGAATAGAAGAATGGGAATGACAATGAGGTTAGCAATAAGGCTAAAAACTAAACCGAGACTCAGGCTTTGCAAACCGGTTGCGCCTTTTGCTGGGTCTATAAACTGCGGTAAAAAAGCCAGAAAAAATAAGGCTACTTTAGGGTTTAGCAGGTTGATCATTATACCGCGTTTAATAAGGCGCAGGCCCTGTGCGGAGGTGTTTGTCGCGGGCATATCGGCTTTATCGTCTTTTGCGGTCAACACTTGATAGGCGGTGTAAAGCAGGTATGCGGCACCTACAAACTTAAGCGCAGTAAAGGCCCCCGGCATTGCTGCAATCAATGCAGTAAGGCCAATGGAAGCAAGTGTAATATGGACAAAGCACCCAATATTTATGCCGGCAAGCGCATAGAAGCCACTTTTTATCCCTCGCCTGACTGTCTCTGTCACCACATATGTCATGTCTGGGCCGGGTATTACGGCCAGCGCTATGGAAGCAACAATAAAGGCAATCAGGTTTTCACTGCCGGGCAGCATTTGGGTGTCTCCAGTGGCTTTATTCTAGTTGTTAAGCGCATATGCGCTTCTGAGCAGCTTTATATTCCTCTTCCAGTCGGTCAACAAGCCCCGAAGTAGGCAAAATAGCTTTTACAGCCCCGATGCCTTGACCGCAGCCCCAAATGTCACGCCATGCTTTTGATTTTTCACCGCCACCAGAACCAAAGTTCATTTTTGATGGGTCACTTTCGGGTAAATTATCGGGGTCCATGCCCGCAGCTTCGATGGAGGGTTTCAGGTAATTGCCGTGAATACCCGTGAAGAGGTTTGTATAGACAATATCCCCTGCGTTATGGTCCACAATGCACTGTTTGTAACGTTCGTCGGCATTTGCTTCTTTTGTGGCAATAAAAGCAGAGCCAATATAACCAAGGTCAGCACCCATTGCTTGCGCCGCAAGCACTGCACCGCCCGTTGCAATCGAGCCTGAAAGGGCAAGAGGGCCATCAAACCATTCGCGTATTTCCTGAATAAGGGCAAAAGGGGATAGGGTGCCAGCATGCCCGCCAGCGCCGGATGCCACTGCAATAAGGCCGTCAGCGCCTTTTTCCACTGCTTTTTTAGCAAAGGTGTTGTTGATGATATCGTGCAGGACAATGCCGCCGTATGAATGAATGGCGTCATTCACTTCTGTGCGGGCACCAAGAGATGTAATAACAACAGGTACTTTATATTTAACACACATCTCCACATCATGCTCTAGCCGGTCATTCGAGCGGTGCACAATCTGGTTTACAGCGAACGGTGCGGCTGGTTTGTCGGGGTTGGCTTGGTTATGGGCGTCAAGTTCTTCGTTAATCCGCTTCAGCCATTCTTCCAGCACTGGTCCCGGTCTTGCATTCAGTGCAGGAAACGAACCCACAATACCCGCTTTGCACTGAGCAATAACCAAATCTGGATTGGAGATAATGAAAAGCGGTGATCCAATGACCGGAATTCGCAGATTGGAAAGTACCTTTGGTAACGCCATAAAATATCCTCATGAGCTTATAAGCAATTTAGGTTTGACGTGATAATAGGTTTGAGTAGCGACTAGTCCAGTTTATTTCATGATTTTTAATACAGGTAAGAGCCAAAACAAACAGGCCGCAAAGCTGCGGCCTGAAGAAATATAGAGTATGGTATGTAAAATCAGGCTATAGCCTAAAGGCCTTTATTAACTTTCACTTCAAGCAAGCGCTGTTTTTCAATTGTACCTTGCAGGCTTTCGTAGATACCCAGATACTGCTGGCTTGAGGCGGCTACAGCCTGAAGGCCTTGCTGTGAGGTATCGTCTGCATTTGCTTCGTTAGAGAGCATGCCAGCAAGACCTGAAAGAGTACCTGCATTGAACATGCCCCCGGCAGTTGCCCCGCGCAAATTTGCGATGCTTGATACGGTACCCGCACCAGCAACACCGCCAATAGTGGCAACCTGATTATAAGCGCTTTGGGTAATTCCCGCATTTACACTATTTTGCTGTGCGGCAAATAGGGATTGTATATTGGGCTGAAAGGCTTGGGTTTCTGTATTTAAAACCTGATCGTAGGAGGTAATGTTTTTATTAATATGATCCATTGCGTTTATGAGAACATCACCAGTTGCCTTTGAGCCTTTTTGAATTTCACCAAGCTGTTTTTTTGCTTTGCTTTTTTTCAGTTCGCCAGCGGCAACCTGTGCGGAAAGTGTATCGAACGCTGTGTTATAGCATTCTTGTGACTGTGTAACTGCAGACTGTACCTTCTCAAGGTCTGTTGCATCATTGCTCATGTGGGTGCCGTATGCAGCAAAACGATCATTTGGGTCTGGATGGTCTGTTGCCATTTGGGCACTAAAGCCGCCAACATCGTCAATCAGGCCGCTATATTTGTTTATCTTTTGCATAGTGGTTGCCGCTTTTGACAGGCTACCGCCAAAACCGCCAATGCCGGCAAAACTGCCAACCGAGCCTAAAAGACCAGTCGCTTTTCCTGCGGTATCACTCAGACTTGTGGTGGGCTTTACAAGATCTGCGACCGCGTCAACTTCGGCGTAACATTCTTTATAGTATTTCGCTTTGAATGATTTTGCAGATGCGGGTGCTGAAATTAGGTGCACAGCAGTTATGGCAGTTAGCCCCAGTGCAATAGACTTGTTGATACGCATATTGGCCCCTTTTCCTTGATTGATGCCTTTGAATGCCGCAACCGGCAAAGGCGTAACTATAAAGGGCGGGCAGAAAGGGCATATCCCCGGAATAGGGGTGAATTTGACTTTAAAAATCGAGCTATTGTGCTGCCAGTATAGGCATGCGCCAAGGTGTCAAAGGGAAATACCCAAGAAAAAGCATACACATACCCTGTTTAGGGGATACGTGCCGGGGCGGTGCTCGGGTATATCACGTTTAAGGCGAGCTTCGGGGGAAACCACAGCCTTAACAATGATAACTTACATAGGATCTGGAGACGCAAATGAAATGCAGAAACTGGATAGCCGCAGGCTATCTGATGAGTTTTTTGTGTGCCACGGGAACACAGGCCGCAGATACTTTTCTTGAACAGGCCGAAAGTTTGGTCAAGGCTGGAAAATTTACGGAAGCATATCAAATGCTTTCAAGTAAAGAACGACAATATGCCGGTAATTTTGAGTATGATTTTTTACTAGGGGTCTCCGCACTGGATGCTGGCATGCCTCAAGTTTCTATTTTTGCACTTGAGCGTGCCGTGGCAACACGCCCAGATGATGCAAATGCCCGTGTTGCGATCGCTCGTAACTATTATGTGCTGGGCGAACGCTTGTCAGCAAAGCAAGAATTCCAGACAGCGCGTCAAAAACAGCTTCCACCAGAAGTTCTAACAGGTGTTGAGCGGTATCTTGCAGCTCTTGAGGCGCCTAAGGCGTCACAAAGCGGGTTTAGCGGGTATGTTGGGGTTGCTGTTGGATATGACGACAATATCAATAGCGCGACTGAAGAAACGCAGATTTTCATACCAGCTTTTGCAGCCCTCGGGATGGCAAATTTGTCTGCCGCTGCCCGCGAGCAGGGCGACGAATATATGCAGTTTAGTGCAGGCTTTGGCTACCGTCACCAGCTTAATGAAAGCGCTGCAATCGTTGCTGGTGTAAACCTGTCCCAAAAAGTTCATTTCTCTGCTGATGATCTGGATATTGGTGTTTATTCTGGTTCTCTTGGATATGTTCATGCGTCTGGGGCTGACAAATTCAGCGTTGCAGTGCAGGGGCAGATATTCACGGTTGGCTACGATCAGTTTAGACGTGCTTACGGCCTTTCTGGTCAGTGGGATCATGCTCTATCCGACACTTTCATGGTCGGTGCTTTTGCGCAGGTTCTTGATCTGGATTATCCTGACCAGCCTATTCGTGATGCTGTGCGGTATTCAGGCGGCGCGAGTGCTGTCTTTAAGTTTGGCAGCGCTGCCAAATCTGCTCCCGGGCGTGTTCTGCTGCGTGCAAATGTTGGTACTGAAGACGAAAAAGCAAGCGCAAGGCCTGATTTGGGGCATAACTTCTGGGGTGGGTCTGCGACTGTGGCCTATTCTTTAAACGCTGAAACGTCTGTGCGTGCAACAGCTGCCTATGAAAACCGTAACTACGGCGGTACCGATCCTTTGTTTTTGACTGGCAGATCTGACGATAACTGGAGCTTGTCTGGTGCAGTAAACTACCAACTAACTGATAGCATCAGCCTTGTACCTGAACTCAGTTACTCCAGAAATAAATCTAACATTGTCATTAATGATTATGATCGCTTTACGGCGCAGGTCGGCCTGCGTCTTAGCTTCTGATCCGGGAGACAGAAAAATGTTTAATACTATACATTTCAAAACCAGTGGTAAAATATTAGGGCTGGCTGTTTCCGCTCTGATGCTCTTACCTGTTGCGCCGGTAAGTGTGCATGCACAGTCAATCGGCGAAGTCGCTTTTTCTATAGGGTCAACGACACTTCCCAGCAAAGGCCAGTCCATTTCTGTGGGCGATACAATCAATACATCATCAGGCCGTTTGCAAATTCGCCTGAACAACCAAAGCTTTGTTTCACTTCAGCCAAACTCGGCCCTGACGGTGGACGCATTCAATGCGGCAACAGGCACGTTTGAAATGACAATGGAACATGGTGGCATGCGTGCCATTGGTGGCACGGGGTCGGTTTCCGGCACAATTTCTTATGAAATAAGCACGCCTTACGGTGATGTTAAAGTTGATAGCCTTGAGTTTTTGGTGAGTGTTGACGATGGCATGACGGTTAGCGTTGGCCGTGGTACCGTTACTGTTACAAATAATGCGGGTACTTTTGTTGTTGAGGGCGGCGAAAGCGCGCAGGTTACAAACATTAACAGTCTGCCAGAACTTATTCGGGACCGTTTACAATTACTGGCGGCACAGCCCGGCGATTACCAAGCATGGTTCGATACTCTTGAGACAGTATTTGCTGTTGGAGACGTGCGCGGGGAAGGTGGTATACCTTTTGTTCTTGCAAGTATTTTGAATGGTGAAATAGACACACCGGATACACCAGACACTCCAGACACTCCAGACACTCCAGACACTCCAGACACGCCGGATACACCGGATACACCGGATACACCAGACACGCCGGATACGCCGGATACACCAACAACAGGTGTATCAGCACCGCTCAATGCCGGGCCATATTTCCTCGTGTATGCTGGGTCGCAAATTGGCATAGATTCACGCGGTCCCGTAGATGCTACATTCGGCACCTCAGGTGAATTGACATCCTATATCTGGACTACAAATACATCTGAATCGCCCGAAATTGGTACAACCACGGCGTCAGAAGTGGCGGGTAATGAATATATCGCAATTGGACGTTGGTCTGACGGCGATACAGCAGGCTCTTACTTCAATAATACGTTTACGTTTGATGCTGATGAAGGCTTTCATTATGCGATTGGCCTTGAAACAGAAACTTTACCGCAAAGTGGCACGGCAACTTATGGCCTGATTGCAGCCACCTCGCCTGCGTGGGGCGCATCTTCATCAGGAGCGCCAGGTACGTTAACGGGCGATATCGCGGTTGCTTTTGGCAGTACACCAGCAGTTGGGGTTGACCTATCTGTCGATATGCCGGGTGATGCAGTATATGATATTGTATCAACTGGGGGCCTTGCTGATCCATCTCAATCAGGGATGACTTTCCGGTCGGGTGCGGCTTCATTTTACGGTAATGTGGCTATTAGCGGCGGCGGTGCAGCCTGTTCATCAGCCGGTGGAAGCTGTGAAGCAATTATTAATGGCTTTTTGGCGGGTCCAAACGCTGACTATGCGGGTATCAGTTATATGATCTGGTCCGGCGGCGGCGGCGGCGCACCGGGCACCATTGAAGGTGCTGCCATGTTTGGCAAGTAAGCTAGAGCGATACTATGGCATAAGGCAGAGGGTGACATAAAAGCCCTCTGCCTTAAAGTATTTGTACCTAGTATGTGGTTTTGTGTAAATGTATCCAGTGTTATACGAATATAATAATACGGCGAAAGAGAGGGGTAAGCCTCTGTCTTTCTGGGGGAAATGCCAGGGGTGGAGACAGGCATGAGGTTTTATTCGCCTACTAGGGTTGTGCAGGCTGCGGTGTTATTGTCACTGGCAACGGTCGGCATATGTTATTGGCTTGCAACCAGTGTGCAGTGGATGGGTCTTACATTAACGCCTGATGCTGTGATAGGCCAAGTTGTGATCATTGATACTGTTTCAAATTCGCCAGCAGAAGATATCGATGTTCCCGCAATACTGAAGGCTGTGAACGGTTTTCCTCTAACTGCGACAGATATTGTGGAAGAGCCGGATTTGCTGAACGATAATAAGACTGTTCGTGCCTTTCTTGAGCGGCAAACAGCCTTATGGTCCCATCTGCAAAGTAAAACAGTTATTTTAACGCTTGGGTACGGCGATGAACAGGAAAGAACGGTTGCCATTGTACCCACAAGCAGGCCTGCGGCATCCTTGCCTGCGGTGTTTTGGGTGCAGATACTTGTTGGGGCTGCAAGCTTTTTGATTAGTACATGGGTTTGGTCCTTAAGGCAAAGCGACTGGGGGGCCCGCTGTTTTGCGCTTTCTGGGCTTAGCACCCTGACGTTTGCCTGTGCAGCGGCAATATATAGCACAAGGGAACTTGCGTTTGATGGTGCACTGTTCAAGCTATTGTCAACATTAAACTATAGCGGTGCAGTTGCCTTTGGTATTGCAATACCAGCCATGTTTCTCGTTTACCCAAAGCAGCTTGTGAAGGTGCGCTATCTGCTTTTTGTGCCAGTGCTTTTTGCGCCAGTTGTGATACTGGATATTCTGCAAAGATACGGGTTGGGTTGGCCGTTATTTTCCGGCCTTTATTTGCCGCCGATTGTGGGCGCGGCAGAAATGTTCCTGATTGTGGCTCTTGTGGTGGTGCAATGGTTTGCAACCAGAAAAGACCCGCATAACAGAGCCGTTTTGCGGTGGCTTGGTTTATCTGTTGTAGTTTGTGCGGGCGCCTTTATATCGCTTGCTATGCTGCCGCTTGTCATACAGGAAAGCCCGCAGGTTTCTCAGGGCTGGATGTTTGTCTTTTTCCTGCTGATTTACATTGGGCTGGCGCTTGGACTGCGGCGCTACCGGCTCTTTGAGCTTGATACATGGGCTTTCAGAATCATTTTCTATATGGCCGCGCTTATCTTGTTTGTCGTTCTTGATGCGCTCATCATTTACGCGCTTGATTTTGGTGCCAGCTTTTCAACCGGGCTTTCTGTATTGCTTATCGGTATTCTGTATTTACCGCTACGTGATATATTGTGGCGTAAGATGCTAGGGCACAGAAATGTGGAAAATCATGCCCTGTTTCATCAGGTGATTGAAATTGCCTTTACCAGTACCCAGCAGGAAAGGGTAAAACGCTGGAAAACATTATTATATGCGATTTTTGATCCCCTTGAAATACGCGAACTAAGCCATGATGCAGGGCAGGTTGTTGTAAAGCGCGACGGTATTGAACTGCAGTTACCAGCGCTTGCCGGTATTGCACCGCTTGCTATGTGTTATTCGCACCGGGGCAGAGCGCTTTTTAGCCCGGCAGATTTGAATTTGGCGCAGCAAATTATAACATTAATGCGTCATGCAGAAAAAAGCCGTGATGCTTATGAGCGCGGCAAAACAGAAGAACGCAAGCGCATTGCTCAGGACCTGCACGATGATATTGGTGCCGGGCTTTTAACCAGCTTGCATACAGAAAATATGCAAGACATTAAATCTACAATCAGGAAAACACTTTCTGATATGCGCACTGTGGTAAGCGGGCTGATTGGCGGTACCATACCGCTTTATCAGCTTATTGCGGCGCTGCGCCATGAAAGCCATATCAGGCTTGAAGCTGCAGGGATCGAGCTTAATTGGCCACTTTCAGCCTCTGAGGAGCGGGAAGACCTTCTTGATTATCAGGTGTATAAAAATTATATTTCTATTCACCGTGAAATTATTAGCAATATTATTGTCCATTCTGGTGCTAAGGCGGTGGATGTCACGGTTGAGGCTGTTGGGAATATTATTCGTATTTGCATTAGTGATGACGGCGCAGGCCTTATGCTGGAAACAGCGGTGGGCAAGGCAAGTTCTTCAGGGGGGAATGGTATCCCGAATATGCGCCGCAGGGCAGAAGAAATTGGTGGTCGGCTAGAGTTCCCGGTCACAGAGAAAGGCTATGCCGTGCAAATTGAATTTTCGCTCGCGCAGATGGCAGTATAAAGCATGCTAGAGCAGGCAATGGAAAAAACACCGCCGCTGATGGAAGGGCTGGTTGTTGAGGATATTCCGCAAACCTGCGCGTGGCTGGCGGGTGTTCTGGAAGATGCCTTTGAGGGCATTTCTATAGCCCGCGCGGAAAATCTGACAATAGCCAGAAAGTGGCTTTCAGAACATTGGGCACTAGAAAAAACGGATAGAGCAGGTCCCCCTAGAATTGCGCTCATTGATCTGGGTTTGCCGGATGGTTCGGGGATAGCGCTGGTGCGCGATCTGGCCGAAAACTACCCCAATGTTATGCCCGTTGTTATAACAATTTATGACGATGATGCTCATTTGTTTGATGCCATTGCGGCCGGTGCAAAAGGGTATCTGTTGAAAGATCAGCAGCCAGAAATTTTGATCAAATATTTGCTGAGAATTCAGCAGGGTGAGCCGCCGCTTTCGCCTTCAATTGCCCAGCGCATGATGGCCTATTTTCAGAAGAAAAACCAGCAAACCATTACCGGCGATCTTCAGGCTGAAAGCTTAACAGCCCGTGAGATAGAGGTGTTGCGACTTTTAGCCAAGGGGCTTAGAAACAGTGATGTTTCCCGCATTTTGGGGATTAGTGAACACACGGTTGCAGGGTATGTAAAAACTATTTACCGCAAACTAGAGATTTGTTCCCGCGCTGAGGCAACGCTTGCCGCTGTAAATATGGGCCTGCTATAAATAAGCGCGACTTTTGGTCTATTTTATTATTATTTTTCAGTATGTTAAGTGTTTTGTGTATCTTGTGTGGGACAAGCTGACGCAGGCAGCCTTGTTTTGACAAAAGTCAAAACCCTCCCTTGTAAATAAAGATATGTTACCGAGTATGTTTAGTCACACTACTGGGGCCAATAGTGGAATATTTTCTGCAACATTGTCAGGTAATTATTGAAAATAAAGGCGGGATTTTGCTGTCTTTGTTTCTTGGTGGGCTGTTTGGCAGCCTGTCACACTGTACTGGCATGTGTGGCCCTTTTGTTATGGCGCAAGTGTCTGGCACAAGCAAAGCGGGCGAAGGTATGTTTAGGCGGCTTAGGGGCGCTGCTCTTTTGCCATACCATGCCGGGCGCATCACAACATACAGCTTGCTGGGGTTGCTGGCGGCAACACTTTCTGGCTCGCTTATGGGAACGCCGTTTGAGCGCGGCGTTATTTTTACATTCCTGATGCTTTCCGGGGTGCTGTTTTTAGCAAATGCTATCCCTGCGCTTAAAGCCATTTTTCCTATGCCTGACATGGGGGGTATAGCGGGTAAAATGGGCGCTGCCATTGGCAAGATCGCGGCACCTTTCATGCAGTCGCACAGCCCTGTGCGGCGTTATGCCCTTGGTATGATGCTGGGGTTGCTGCCTTGTGGGCTGGTGCTAGCCGCCCTTATGGCGGTGACGGCAACGGGCGACCCTTTGGTCGCTGTTGCGGGAATGATGTTTTTTGGATTGGGAACGGTTCCAGCCCTTTTTGTGGTTGGAACAGGCACACGGCTTGCGCTTGCGCGTTGGCCAAATGAGGTACAGCTGATTGCCAGTGGCATGATGGCTGTGAACGGTGTCAGCCTGATGGTCGTGGCTGGCTCAGTGGTTATGTGAGGAAAGAAATATGAATACGCTCACTGAAACACCCAAATATAACGATGAGGTTGTGAAACTGTTCACAATCGCAACAGTATTTTGGGGTATTGTCGGGTTTGCTGTTGGGGTTTTTATTGCCCTCCAGATGGCATTCCCCGCTTTAAATATTGGTGAATATTTAACCTTTGGCAGGCTACGGCCATTGCATACATCGGCTGTGATTTTTGCCTTTGGCGGCAACGCCCTGTTTGCAACAAGCTATTTTTCAGTGCAGCGTACATGCCGTACGCGCCTCTGGGGCGATAGTTGGGCTACCTTTACTTTTTGGGGTTACCAGCTTTTCATCGTTTTGGCGGCACTAGGCTATGTAACAGGGGTAACGCAGGCAAAAGAGTATGCCGAGCCTGAATGGTACGCAGACCTTTGGCTCACTTTTGTGTGGGTGGCGTATCTGATTGTTTTTCTGATGACGCTAAAGAACCGCAGGGAACCCCATATTTATGTGGGTAACTGGTTCTTCCTCGCCTTTATTGTCACGGTTGCTGTTCTACACCTCGTGAATAATATTTCTGTGCCGGTGTCCCTGACAGGGGCTAAAAGCTACCCTGTGTGGGGCGGTGTTCAGTCTGCCCTTATTCAGTGGTGGTACGGCCATAACGCTGTGGGCTTTTTCCTGACAGCGGGCTTTTTGGGCATTATGTATTATTTCGTACCAAAGCGGGCAGAGCGGCCTGTTTACAGTTACCGGCTGTCTATCCTCCATTTTTGGGGCCTGATTTTCATCTATATTTGGGCGGGGCCACACCATTTGCATTATACCAGCTTGCCTGATTGGGCGCAGACCCTTGGGGCAACCTTCTCTATCATGCTGTGGATGCCGTCTTGGGGTGGTATGATCAACGGTATGATGACCCTGTCTGGTGCGTGGCATAAACTGCGCGAAGACCCGGTTCTCAGGTTCATGATTATATCCCTCGCATTCTACGGTATGAGCACGTTTGAAGGCCCCTTAATGTCTATCAAGACAGTGAATGCGCTTTCTCATTATACTGACTGGACCATTGGTCACGTACATTCTGGTGCGCTTGGCTGGGTGGCGTTCATTACCTTTGGGGCTGTGTACCATATGGTGCCAGTGCTGTGGAAAAAACAGCGCCTCTATTCCATGCGCCTTGTAAATATGCATCTGTGGATCGCAACGATTGGTATTGTTCTTTATATTGCCGCCATGTGGGTGTCCGGTATTATGCAGGGTCTGATGTGGCGTTCTTATGATGAACTTGGCTTCCTGCAATATAGCTTTGTTGAAACTGTTATGGCCATGCATCCCTTCTATCTCATTAGGGCGCTTGGGGGCATTCTGTTCCTCACAGGCGGGCTGATCATGGCTTATAACCTGATTAAAACGGTTAAGGGTGACGCTGTGCCTATGAAGACAAAAGTAGGGGAGAAAGCCCATGCTTAAACATCATGAAAAACTGGAGAAAAACTCCATCCTGCTGCTTATTTTCATTGTGCTAGCTATCTCTGTTGGTGGCTTAATCGAAATCGTACCACTTTTTAGGGTGGAAACAACGATTGAGCCAGTAAAAGGCGTGCGGCCTTATACACCGCTTGAGCTTGCTGGGCAGAATGTATATGTCCGCGAGGGCTGTTATAACTGCCATAGCCAGCAAATTCGCCCGCTCAGGGATGAAGTAGAGCGTTACGGTCATTATTCGCTTGCAGCAGAAAGCATGTATGACCACCCGTTCCAGTGGGGGTCAAAGCGCACAGGGCCAGACCTTGCCCGTGTTGGCGGCAAATATTCTGATGACTGGCATGTGCAGCATATGCATAGGCCGCAAGATCTGGTGCCAGAAAGCATTATGCCACCATACCCCCATTTGGCGGAACGCGGCGCTAACCTTGATGACATAGGGCAGGATATGAAAGCCCTGCGTATGGTGGGTGTGCCCTACACAGACGAGATGATCGAGTTCGCGAGCCGCGATGCGTATGCTCAGGCAGCAGACGAAAGCGATTATCACGATGGCTTGGCTGAGCGTTACGGCAAGGTAACCATGCGTAACTTTGACGGCCAAAACCATACGACAGAGCTTGATGCACTTATTGCTTATCTGCAAGTGCTGGGCACCATGGCAGAGCTTCAAGACTATGAAGCGCCTTCAGTGCAGGGAGAGGACAAATGATAGACTGGCTTTCACAGCATGCTGGCATGGCAGGCCTTTTATTTTTCTTCACGGTTTTCCTGCTGATAGCAGGCTGGGCTTATCGGCCCAAAGCCAAAGAACAAATGGAATCTTATAAATTCATCCCTTTAGCGGAGGATGACAAATGACTAAAAAACAGAATGAAATTGATAAAATATCTGGCGTTCAAACAACGGGTCACGAATGGGACGGTATCAAGGAACTTGATAACCCCATGCCGCGCTGGTGGCTGATTGTCTTTTACCTGTGCATCATATGGGCCATAGGGTACTGGGTTGTCTATCCGGCGTGGCCAACGCTGTCTGGCGATGGTGAACGGGGTGGTACAGAAGGCTCACAGGGCTGGACCCAGTACAAACAGTTGAAAGAAGCTCAGGCAGAGATTGTGGCCCGTAAAGCTGTTTATCAAGGTCGGTTTGATCAGGCGTCGTATGCCGAGATTAAAGAAGACCCAAGCCTGTATGCTTTTGCGCTTGCAGGCGGTAAGGCAGCGTTCGGTGATAACTGTGCTACGTGCCACGGTACAGGCGGTGCGGGTGCTAGTGGGTACCCGAACCTGAATGATGACGATTGGCTGTGGGGCGGTGATATTGATGCGATTGAACAGACACTGCGGTATGGTGTCAGGTCTGGTCACGATGAAGCCCGGTTTAATGAAATGCCTGCTTTTGGCAGCTTTATGGACACCGCAGACATTCAAGCAGTGGCCGATTATGTTTATGCGGTGGCGCACGGTGAGGCGCTTCCCGAAGCGGGTGAAGCTATCTTTGACGAGCAATGCTCTGTTTGTCACGGTTCAGCGGGTGTTGGTGTGCAGGAGTTGGGTGGCCCCAAACTTGCCGATGCTATCTGGCTGTACGGCGGCAGCAAGAGTGATATTGTTGCCCAAATAAGAAACCCAAAACACGGTATTATGCCGGCGTGGGATGGCCGCTTAAGCGATAGCACTATTCGCCAGCTAACAGTTTATGTTCATTCACTTGGCGGTGGGGAATAGGATCAGAGTATGACTGACACTGCGGCCCCCCTAAAACTATTTGTTAAAAAAGAACGGATTTTCCCCAAACGTGTTTGGGGGAAATTTCGCAAGATCAAATGGCTGTCTATGGTAACATTGCTGGGTATTTATTATCTTGCACCGTTTATCAGGTGGGACCGCGGCCCTCATGCGCCTGATCAGGCTATCCTTATCGATATGCCAGCCCGGCGCGCCTATTTCTTTTTTATCGAGATATGGCCACAGGAAGTTTACTATCTTACCGGGCTTCTTATTCTGGCGGCCATTGGGTTGTTTCTGGTAACCAGTTTGCTGGGCCGTGTCTGGTGTGGGTATGCGTGCCCGCAAACCGTGTGGACAGACCTGTTTGTGTGGGTAGAGCGTATTGTGCAAGGCGACCGTGCCAAGCGGCAAAGGCTTTATCAGGCCCCGTGGTCTTTCGAAAAGCTTTGGAAGCTTGGCCTAACTCATAGTGCCTGGTTGGTTATTGGCATGCTAACCGGTGGTGCATGGGTGTTTTATTTTAATGATGCTCCAACCCTGATTGAGCAGATAGTACATCTGGATGTGCCGTGGTCTGTGCTTGGCTGGATTATTGCCTTAACACTTTCCACCTATGTAATGGCTGGTTTTGCTCGCGAGCAGGTGTGCATCTATATGTGCCCTTATGCGCGGTTTCAGTCAGCCATGTTTGACAAAGACACCCTTGTTATTGGTTATGATGAACTGCGCGGTGAACAGCGCGGCAAGCATAAAAAAGGCGAGAGCTGGGAAGGGCGCGGTCACTGCATCGATTGTACTGCCTGTGTACAGGTGTGCCCGGTTGGTATTGATATTCGCGATGGCTTGCAGATGGAATGTATTGCTTGTGGCCTTTGTATTGATGCCTGTAATGACATTATGCACAAGCTTGAATTGCCGCCTGATCTTATCCGTTATGACACGCCTCATAATCAGGAGTGTCGAAAAGAAGGAAAGCCAGAATATTTTAGCCTGTTTAGGCTTCGAACCTTTTATTACATAGCGATTATGACTGTTGTTGGCGGCGCTATTCTGTTTGGGCTTTTGAACAGAAGCGAGACAGAATTACATGTTCTGCACGATAGAAACCCCATGTTTGTGCAGCTCTCAAACGGCGATATTCGAAATGGGTATGATATTAAAATTTTGAATAAAACACAGGAAGACAGAATTTTTAGCCTGAGCGCAGAAGGCTTGACGGGTCTCACACTTAAAGCACAAGGTGCGGGCGAGCTTGATGCAGGCTCCTTACTGGTTTTTGCTGATAGTGTTGGGCATTTCCGGGTGTTTGCGTTTGCGCCAAAGCCAGAAACAACACGAAGTGATATTAGGTTTGTGCTTCAGGAAAAAGAGACTGAAGCACGGGAAGAGTATGAAACCCTTTTTGTAAGTGGGAAACAATAGTGCAGGAGCCACGCCAAAACACGGAAGTGCCTCTATCTGGCCCGCGGCCATCTGACCGTTGGATACCGTGGTATTTTGTAGCATTTTTTGTGGTGCTTATTATGATCAGTGCCGGGTTTGTTGCCATTGCTGTTACAACCCATACCGGCGTTGTAACAGAGCATGCTTACCAAAAGGGCCTCGACTATAACGATACGATAGCCGCCGCCGAGAAGATGCACCACACAGGCTGGGCCGGCACCGTAACATTCAACCCTGTTGCCTCTGCCCTAGAGGGGAATATGGTTTTTACCTTGCAGGATAAGGCCGGAAAACCAGTTGAAAATGCGGCTGTAATGGCTTCCGTGTTTCGCCCAACGCAATCTGGCTATGATTTTGCTTTCCCACTGGATGCCCGTGGTGCAGGTGTTTATAGTGCAGATGTAGTTTTTCCTTTATCTGGCCAGTGGGAAGTCCGGTTTTTTGCGGAAAAGCCAGACGCGACTTTCCAGATGGCTGAACGGCTAGTGCTTGTTAAATGACACAGTGTAAACAGTGCGGTAAAGATTGTAAAACGGGTGACTTCTGTTGTAGTGGCTGTGAAGCCGCCTGTGCAGCAAGAGAGAGTATAAGCGCAGAAGGCCAATATAGTGCCCTTGCGCAGGATCTTGGGAATGGGACCTACCAGCTAGAGCTGGCAGTAGAGGGTATCCACTGTGCTTCTTGCATCCGGTTGATTGAAAATGCCCTTGCTGCGCAGCCTGATGTAACCGCCGCCCGCGTTAACATGACAACAGAACGCCTTGCCTTTTCATGGACAGGCGAAAAAAGCCGTGGTGACGCTTTAGCCGCCGAAGTGAGTAAGCTTGGTTACAAGCTGTTTTCTTTTGATGCTGAAAAGGAAAATAGCGGTGCCGACACGGAAAAAACCTTAATTAAAGCTATCGCAGCCTCTGGCTTTGCAGCGGGTAACTTGATGCTTATTTCCGTCGGCTTGTGGTCAAGCACAGCTGAAACCATGGGTTTTGCAACGCGCGACTTTTTCCACTGGGTTTCTGCCCTTATTGCCTTACCTATTGTGCTTTATTCAGGGCAACCTTTTTTCAGGTCTGCCTTTGCGGCGCTCAGGGGTGGCCATACAAACATGGATGTGCCCATTTCCCTTGCTGTGATTTTAGCCTCTGTCATGAGTGTTTCAGAAACGATCCGTCACGGTGATCATGTTTATTTTGATTCCGCCGTTATGTTGCTGTTTTTTCTGCTTATTGGCCGGTATCTGGATGCGCGGGCAAAAGGAAAAGCAAGGGCTTCTGCATCCCGGCTGTTGTCGCAACTGGCTGGTATGGCCGCTGTTAAAGAGGCTGGTGCCCTAAAGCGGGTGCCTATAAGCCAGCTTAAAAGCGGTATGCAGGTGCTTGTCACAGCAGGGGAAAACTTCCCGGCGGACGGCATTATAACAGCAGGTGAAACTGACATGGATATGTCGCTTATTAGCGGCGAAACCATACCGCTTCATGCGGGTGTTGGCACAGACGTGTTTGCTGGCACCCTTAACCTTACGGCCCCCGTCGATATAGAAGTGACAAAGGCCAGCGAAAACAGTTTGCTTAGCGCCATTGTTCGTATGATGGAAGTTGCTGAACAAGGCGCCGCTAAATATGTCCGTATTGCCGACAAAGCCGCAGCTCTTTATACGCCTGTGGTACATATTATGGGTTTTGCCACGTTTGCAGGCTGGTGGTTACTGGCCAGCGCTGACTGGCAGGTGGCGCTATTGCACGCTGTGACAGTGCTGATCATTACTTGCCCTTGTGCACTCGGGCTTGCGGTGCCTGTTGTGCAAGTGCTGGCAAGTGGTGTGCTTTTGAAAAATGGTGTGCTGTTAAAATCTGGTGATGCGCTGGAACGCCTTGCAGGTATTGATACCGTTGTGTTCGACAAAACCGGTACGCTTACTGTTGGGAGGCCAGAACTGCTTCCCGCTGGCTATAGTCCTGCTGAGCTGAAATTGGCAGCGTCTCTTGCCGCCAATAGCAGGCACCCGCTTTCAAAAGCCCTTGCCGAAGCCTACACGGGTGAATTGATCACTCTTGAGGTAAAAGAACATCCAGGTAAGGGGCTTTCTGCTTTTTATGATGGGCAAGAAGTACGAGTTGGCAGCCGAGCATGGTGTGGCACAGACGGCACAAAAAATGGCACAGATGGCACAGAAAGTGGCACACGTGGTACAGACACTGTGCTGGAGCTTTTTTTGTGGGTCGGTGGTCAGACCAAAAAGCGTTTTACCTTTGCAGATCAGTTACGTAGTGATGCCGTGGACACCATTACCCGCCTCAAAGCGGCAGGGCTTGACTGTATTTTGCTGTCTGGCGATAGAAAAGCAGTTGCTGGCATTATAGGCGGCAGGCTGGGTATCGAGCGCATTATTGCCGAAGTAACACCGGCTGAAAAATGCGCAGAGCTTAAAGCCTTGAAAGAAAAAGGCCGGTCTGTCCTAATGGTGGGGGACGGCCTGAATGATGCGCCAGCTCTTGCTGCTGCTGATGCATCCATGTCACCGTCAAGCGCGGTTGATATAACCCAGAATACCGCCGATATTGTGTTTCAGGGCGAGCGTTTAATGCCTGTTTATGATACACTCCTTGTGGCCCGTCGTTCAAATGCGCTGGTCAGAGAGAACTTTGCTCTTGCGATTCTCTACAATATTGTTGCGGTACCAATGGCGGTTATGGGATATGTTACCCCTATGGTGGCTGCCGCTGCCATGTCTGGTTCGTCGCTGATTGTTATCATGAATGCCTTTCGGCTTACTTTGGGAAGGAAAAAATCATGAGTGCACTTTTATATCTGGTACCCATTGCATTAGGGCTTGGCTTTCTAGGGCTGGGAGCATTTTTATGGTGTATGAAAAGCGGCCAGTATGACGACCTTGAAGGGGCGGCTCACAGAATTTTACTGGACGACGAAGAATAATATATAAGTATTTGAATTAAATATTTTATTTGACTTTTATCAAGGTTAAAAGCCCTTTTTAAATGCATATTTTCCTCAATGATTAACAGAGAGGAAAAACAGATGTCTATCTCCCCCTTTTTTAAAGTTCTTACATGTGCGGCGGCGCTTCAGTTGGCAGCTGGTGCGGCCATTGCAGAAGATAAAAGCCCTTGGCTTGTTCGTCTGCGCCTTATTGACGTTGCGCCAGATGAAAGCAGTACAGTTTCTATTGGTGGTGCGGTTACAGCTGACAGTAAAATTATGCCTGAGCTTGATATCAGCTATTTCTGGACAGACCATTTTGCCACTGAGCTGATTTTGGCGACCACCAAACACTCTATGGGGGCAACAGGCACCGCTCTTGGTGATCTGGACCTAGGTCATGTTTGGGTGCTGCCACCAACCTTTTTGGCGCAGTATCATTTTAACCCGGGAGGGCAGGTTCGCCCGTATGTGGGTGCTGGCTTGAATTACACGTTCTTTTACAACAATAATCCGGGTGATGTGGCCAGTATAAAATATAGCAACGGCTTTGGGTATGCCTTGCAGGCTGGTGTCGATGTTGGGCTGGATGATCACTGGGCTATTAACGCCGATGTGAAAAAGCTTTTCCTGAATACAGATGCAAGCATTAACGGCGGCGCTGTTACAGCTGATGTTGATCTGGACCCTTGGGTTTTTGGTCTAGGTCTCGCATACCGGTTCTAAACGTTAACCCTTAGTCTCACCCCCCCATAGGACTGATCCTGTGGGGGCTTCGTTTTTTGTAAGAAGATGTTTAAGCAATCTGAGAATGCTGAGCCTGTTTTGGCTGTAGGTAACTATCAAAGACAGATGCCGCAAGCCGGCTTGCTTGTGCAATTTTTACAGTGAAGGCTTTGTCCTGTTCCGAAAAATCGATTAGCCCGTCAACAGCAAGCTCTTGAAGCATTATTTTAGCCTGCTGAAAGGCAATATGAGCAAGAGAACTGGATCTGCTATCCCGTTTTTCAGTGAAATCTTTCAGACTAAACTCCCCGTAGCACATGATATGCTGAATAATAAGCCGCCTTATGTGATCTTCCGGTGTTAGTTTTATACCGCGCGTTGCCGGCAGGTCGCCAGCATCAAGAGCTTTGTAATACGCCCTGATGTCAGGTTTGTTCTGGCTATAGCCTTGAGGCAGGCTGCTAATAGCTGAAGCGCCAAAGCCGAGAAGGTTTTCTGCTGTATCGGCTGTGTAGCCTTGGAAATTACGGTGTATTTTTTTTGTCTGATATTGGAGGGCTAGGGGGTCGCTTTTTTGTACAAAGTGATCCAGCCCAATTTGCTGGTAACCACCTTCAATAAGCGCATTTCGCGCAAGGTCAAATTGCCTAAGCCGCTCTTCGGCACCGGGCAGGGCCATTTCATCAATAAGCCGCATATGCTTTTTCATCCATGGTACATGAGCATAACCAAACAGGGATATTCGGCTGGGTTTTAACATAAGGGCATAGGCGATATTGTCCCGAATGTGTTTTGATGTTTGCACAGGCAGGCCGTATAGCAAGTCCATGTTGCAGGCCTTAATGCCGTATTGTCGTAGTAAATCAAGGCCGCGGTAAACGGTGTTTAAGGGCTGCACGCGGTTAATGGCTTTTTGCACATCGATGTGGAAATCCTGCACACCGAGGCTGGCGCGGTTAACGCCTGCCTTACTATAGGCCGCCACTTTGGCTTCTGTGATTTCACGAGGGTCTAGTTCTATGGCAATTTCTGCCTCGGTATCAACAGAGAATACATGGTTTATATGGTCCATCAGGCTGGTAAAGTCTGAAGCCGACAAATAACTTGGCGACCCGCCGCCAAAGTGAATATGGCTGACCTTTCTTTTAGATGACTCCTGCATCTCGGCTGCCGTTAAGGTGATCTCTTTTTTAAGATAATCAAGGTATATGCTGACCGGCTGATAAAGTGCGGTGGCTTTGGTGTGGCAACCACAATACCAACATAGTTTTTTGCAGAAGGGTATATGGATATATAGCGAAAGCGGTGCGTCTGCTTCGATGTCTTGCAGCCATGTTTTATAGACCTGCCCATTAATGCCTGCATGAAAGTGCGGCGCTGTTGGGTAGCTTGTATATCGTGGTATGTTTTGGTTGCGTTTGAGTAAAGCGCTATAATGATTTGCTCGCACCGGCTTATCCTTTTAGTTAATTACCCTGAAAGTCTAGTCGGCTTTACCCTTTAGGCGCTTGATCATTGTCAAATACGCCAATTTTCTTTTTGTTTACTATCAGGGTCTTATGAAGGGTGGGTACTCGGATGGCTGATGCACGCGGAAATATAAATGTTTCAGGTTTGGAAGAGTATCTGGCTAATTATGTGCGGGTGTGTAACTATGTGCTTGAAGCCAATGAGAACCGTTTTCCTTTTCTGGAGATTTGGCGCGCAGGAGAAGAAAGCCTAACAGGTATGTCGATCGAGTTTTCGACAAGTAACCAGTCTGAAACGGCTGTGTATGCTGTTGTTTTTCATCAAAAACGCTTGAACTCTATTGGCCCTGCACTTGCTGCCTGTTTGCCAAAACATCATAAAAAGCTGCATTTTGACTATGTGCTTGCGGTGCTCACGGAGCCATATAAATATATAACAAATCCAAGCCTGATCGATTGGGACTGGATGAGCCGCAATAAAAACAAGACAGGTCTATAAGCGTTAGTGCAGGTCTGAGCACGGAAACTCGTTAGAGCAGCTATTGCAAGCGTAGTTAGACAGTGTTTCAAGGTTAGGTATCGTCACACTTGACCCCTGAACGGTGATGTCTGTTTCTTTGCGCAGTTTGTTGAGAGCGCGCGAAAATGTTTCACACTGCATGCCAAGACGGGCGGCAATGAGAGATTTGTCGTATGGCAGTGTCATCTCGTATGGCTCAGTGTTACTGAGATTGCATAGACGTAGCATAAAGCAGCCAATACGCTGGGGTGCATTATGCATATTCAGGCTTTCAATTTCCTGAGTTTGGCGTTTACGCTGGCGGGAAAGTGAGGCCAGCATAGCAAGCGCAACATCATGGCTTTCACCAACAGCTTTTTTAAGCAAGCTTGCAGGTAAGCGAAGCAGGGTTACATGTTCTGCGGCTGCCGCGCTCACGGTGTGTATGTCGCCGTCTAGAATCGCAGTTTCCCCAAAAATATGACCACTTGTCAGCATGTCCAGAACGGCTTCACTACCTTCCAACGTTTCTCTGAATAGTTTCACCCAACCAGACTTGATAAGATAAAACCATTCTGATGCGTCATCCTGCAGGAAAATGACATTACCTTTTTCATAGCTAACTTCTTGTGCAGCCTGACTGAGTGCTTGTAATAAGGCAGGCGGCATTGATTGAAACAGCGAGTGCTGTTTCAGCATGTCATGTTTGGAGATGATGTTTGTTGTCTCAATCATAGAAGTTGTCATGTCTGATCCCCTTACCGTTTATCAAACAGATGTAACAGCCAGTGGTTACATATTAGTAAATGTTTGACCGCAGGGGGATGCGACAGAAGATCACACTATGAAGGTTTAGACGGCAAAATCAGTTGAAATTTGTTGCAGCACGGTTTTTTGGGCTTCTTCAAAAATAGCTTTTCCCTGTACGGCAACAGCGGCTGCAATAACTGGTTGCAGGGTGATCATTTTTTCAAAATGAGGGGATTGTTCTTTTTCCATAAGGATAGAACGCAGTTCATCTTTATTGAAATGCTGGTTGTAAATACCGGCCATCATGGTGTTCCATTCACCTGCATATGTGGTTTGTGCAACCCTTATGGCCTGTACAACAGCTGTTTTTACAGTTTCAAAGCCATGCTGCCGAATAGCGGCCTGCACCGGAGTAGATGTTTTGACTTCGTTTAAAAGCAGTAAAGACAGGTTTTTATATATGCCGGTTGCTTCAATAAACTTGAGCGCGGCGGCATCTGATGCCGTGTTTGTGTGTGCTGGTGTATCTATAAAAGGTGTTGCAAGGATATGTGCGTTATTATCTGGCCTGCTAGACTGTCCGGTATTTGGTACAGAGACCAGTTTATTCGACATCATGGCCGCGAAAACAGCTGGTGATCCAGCGGCAATCAGTATGGCTACTGAAAGCGATAAATATACAACCCTGACTTTATGACTCACTGTATGCATTTTAAATGTCGCGTCTGTTAAAGAAATATTAAAATCGGCTTCTTAGAGCCTTGCTAATACATCTTGAACGGCATTTCTGCTTTTTTGTGAGGGTGTCATAAAAAATTCACGTAAGAGGGTGCGACTCAAGTTTAATTTTCATAACCATATGTTTTTAAATGGATTTATTTGTAACAAAAAATGAAAAAAAATTACTTTAACGATTTCAGGGGCTTAAATATCGTATGGTTGGACCTTCTTACATGTGGTACATAATAGTGTAACAAACATGTCTATAATAGAAAGTTTTGCCGTAGGAGATTCGATATGCGTTATACATCTATCGGTGCAATTATAAGTGTAGCTTTTTTTGCAAGCACAGTGTCAGCAGAAGAGATTCGCGTTGCGTTTGACGATACCGCAACCAGCTATGCTGCACAAGAACTCAGTACTGGTGATTGGAGCAGCGCAGAGGCTGCCCTTGTTGGCGGTGAGTTCTCGGAAGAAGATCAGGTTTTTGCGAAGTTAAACCTCGCTTTTGTATATAGTACAACAGGCAGGCGTGATCAGGCTGTTGCTATTTACCGGGATATTCTGGCGGACAAGGAAAATCCTTATGCGCTTTTAAGGAATGGCGAGCCACGCCGGGTGAAAACAATCGCTATGACAGCGCTAAACCGCTTAGGCGAATAATAGCAGCCTTCAATAAAGGCTGAAGGTGAGGAAAAGGTGCACAGTTTCTGTGCGCCTTTTTTTATGGTAAAACCTTTATTTGTCGCTAGGCATTAGCATACTGTGCCGAGAGCAAAAGGGTGCACCATGCCGGAAGATGAAATGTCAGAGATGCCAGAGCCGCAAATAGTGCAGAAAAACTTGTGGCTGTCGCTTTTTGCGCTTGCTGCATTATTTCCCGCCATTTTGCTTCTTATGGTTTCCGCCCGTTGGGCTGAAAGCGCTAGTCTGTATTTAATCTTATGGGTGCTGGCTGTTAGTGACTGGCATACATATAGGCTGCCTAATGTGTGGAATGCCATCTTAGTTATATCGGGCCTGATATTGCATTATCTGTCCGACCCAGCGTCTTTCAGTTATTATTATATAGGGGCTATTGCTGGCTTTGGTTCTTTGGCGCTTTTGAGTATCGCTTACTATTATGTGCGTGGTCGACATGGCTTGGGTATGGGAGATGCCAAGTTTATGGCAGGTAGTGGTGCATGGGTGGGGTGGCCCGTTTTGCCGCAGGTGTTTTTGCTTGCGTCATGTGCAGCGCTTATCTTTGCTATGATACAAAAGTTGAGAGGGCAATCTGTAACCATGCAGAGTCGTTTACCATTTGGCCCTTTTTTATGTCTCTCGACATGGCTTGTGTGGGTTTTTATGCACCAGAATTTATTTTAAATCGTAAAGTTTTTGTTTAATTTTATTAATTAAAACAATGGCTTGAAAAATTGTTACACATTGTAACAATTGGTGCAAATAACCGCAACCAAACTGAAACAATTGTTAATTACCCCGTGCATCGGGAGCTGGCTGGTTAATTAGCTGGTCCGTTCGCTTGGCTCTTAAACATAAACGTATTTCCAGGCCCATTGAGCACCGTACGGGGAAAACAATGACAAAACTTCAGATTCTAAAGAATACATTACTGGCAGCGGTTGCTGCTTGCGCGCTCGTCGCTTGCGGCGACGATAGCACTGAGCTGGCATCGCCAGGCACAGTTGCACCAAACCCAGGTACAGGCACTCCTGAACCACAACCAGAACCTGAACCAGAACCATCGTCTAAAATTGACCGTGGTGGTTTCGAGAGAACATCTGCGGGTGACTGCCCATCAGGTACATCTGCTACAACAGTAGGCGATCAGACACACTGTACGCTTTCTGGTACTGTTACAAACGACGTGACGCTAACTTCAGGTAATATTTACCAGCTTTCCGGTAAAGTGGTTATTGGTGTTGACGTTGGTGCAGACGGTACTGCCGCTGCAGGCGACCCGGCGACACTTACAATCGAACCAGGTACTGTAATTTACGGCCCTTCGAAAACAGACCTTCTGGTAATTTCTCGTGGCTCAAAAATTGAAGCTGCGGGTACTGCTTCTTCCCCCATTATTTTTACATCAGCACTTGATCTTGATTTGGCAAGTGAACTGGGTGTTACGCCAGCTGCATCATACAGCGGCTTGGCCCTTGAGGAGCCTTTCACGTCAGAGTGGGGCGGCATTGTTATCAGTGGGCGTGCTTCCATCAACACCTGTAACGGTGCTGGAATTTGTGAAGCTGAAGGTGAAGGCGATAGTGGTCTTTACGGCGGCGATGATGATACTGACGACAGTGGTACATTCAAGTATGTACAGGTTAAATATGCGGGTAACCCGATCACCGCTGATGACGAGCTGAACGGTATTGCGTTCCAGGGCGTTGGTTCAGGCACAGAAATCGATTATGTGCATGTACACAACGGCGCGGATGACGGCGTTGAGTTCTTTGGTGGTACAGCACAAGTAAAACACCTTGTTATTACGGGCGCTGATGATGATGGCTTTGACTGGACACAAGGTTGGCGCGGTAAAGCCCAGCATGTTGTGATCATTCAAAACCCGGCGCAGCCTGCATCTGACCAAGGTATTGAAGCTGATAACTACGGTGATGGTAACGACTTCTTGCCACGTGCAAAGCCACGCCTTGCTAACTTCACAATTGTTGGTTCTTACAGCAAGGGCGGCGAAAGTGACATTGGTATGCTGCTGCGTGAAGGTACTGGCGCGAATATCTATAACACTGTTGTTTCTGACTTCGGTGATGCTTGCCTTGATATTGACCAGACTTCAACTTTCACTAACGCTGGTTCAAGTGCAACAAACCTAACTGGTAATCTTACAATCCAGTCTACCTTGTTCTCTAGCAACTGTAAGACTGTGTTTAAAGATGACGGCGCAGATGATGCGTTTGATCTTGAGGCATATTTCACTAACCAGTCCAACAACGTTGTGGGTGCAACATCACTCTTTAACAACTTTATTAATGGCACTGCGGAAACAGCTGTTACAGCAACAGACGTAAGTGCGGTTGATACTTTCTTTGTTGCAACAGACTATATCGGTGCGGTTGCAAGTACTTCTGCCTCTGATAACTGGACTTTAGGCTGGACATACGGCCTGAACCCAACACCAGAGTGTCCAGAAGCTACAACTGAAAACTCTGACGGTGCCTGTGTTGTATCTGGTACTATCACGGAAGACCTGACACTGGTTGCCGGCCTTGATTATATTCTTTCAGGCAAGGTTGTTGTTGGTGTGGATATGGGCCCAGACGCTTCTAGCCCACTTGCAACTGGCGATGCGGCAACGCTCACTGTCGAGCCTGGCGTAACGGTAATGGGTGCTGACCTTTCTTCTTACCTTGTTGTTACACGTGGTTCAAAACTGAACTCAAACGGTACAGCAGATGCACCAGTAACCTTTACAGCGATTGACCCTGATACACGCGATCTTGACACAGACACCTCTCTTTGGGGTGGTATTGTGATCAACGGCCGTGCCACGATCAATACATGTAACGGTGTTGGTACACCTTGTGAAGCTGAAGGCGAAGGCGACAGCGGCCTTTACGGTGGTGTTGATGACACTGACGATAGCGGCCAGATTTTCTACACTCGTGTGATATATGCCGGTAACCCAATCACAGCAGACGACGAACTGAATGGTATTGCGTTCCAGGGCGTTGGGTCTGAAACTGAGATTGACTATCTGCAAGTTCACAACGGTGCAGACGATGCGGTTGAGTTCTTCGGTGGTACAGCGCAAGCTAAACACCTTGTTCTAACCGGCGCTGACGATGACAGCCTCGATTGGACACAGGGCTGGCGTGGTAAGGTTCAGCACGTTCTGATCATTCAGAACCCGAACCAGCCTGCAACAGACCAAGGCTTTGAAGCTGACAACTACGGTGACGGTAACGACTTCCTGCCTCGTGCACATCCAATGATCGCTAACGCGACAGTTCTGGGTGCGGGCGAAGCTGGCGGTGAAAGCGACATCGGTATCCTTCTCCGCGAAGGTACAGCAGCTAACCTTTACAACATTGTAGTGGCTGACTTTGGCGATGCCTGCCTTGATATCGACCAAACTGCTACCTTCACTGTATCTGGTGCCAATGCAACGACCCTCACTGGTGACTTGACAATGGAATCAACACTTCTGAGCACGACATGTGCCACAGTCTTCAAAGACGACGGTGCAGACGATGTGTTTAGTGTGGAAGACTGGTTCCTTGGCCAAAGCAACAACCTTGTTGCAGCAGACACACTGACAGCTACTTCTGGTGGTGCAGCCTTCAAAACCTACATCAACGGCGCAACAGAGAACGGCGTAACTGCGACAGACGTAAGTGCAGTGAACAGCTTCTTTGATGCAACCACCTACGTTGGTGCGGTTCAAAATGCTGCAAACGACTGGACTGCCGGCTGGACAGTTTGGCTTAACCAATAATCAAGCCTAATGCGGTGCCGCAGTGCAAGACGAGAGGTCTTCACTGCGGCACTGTCTCGTAAATTTTGAAAGCTGATGGTGGCCGTAATGAAAATGAACCACAATAAATTTAAGAGCGCACTTCTTGCCTCAACTGTTCTTTTGGTGCCGGGGCAGGCTTTCGCACAGGATACAGCGGCTCAGGACCGGAATGACGTTGAAGAAATTACAGTCCAGGGCCGATATATTCCCGACGAAAAGCGCGCAACCTCTGAAATTGCCAATATTCTTGATAGTGAGAGTTTTTCACAAGCCGGTGACAGCGATGTAGCTGTTGCCTTACAGCGTGTGCCGGGTCTCTCTGTTGTTGGCGGCAAATATGTCTTTGTACGGGGTCTTGGTGACAGGTATTCATCAACACTTCTAAATGGATCTTCCATTCCAAGCCCAGAGCCGCTTCGCCGCGTTGTGCCACTGGATATTTTCCCGACTGCAATGATCGAAAATGTTCTGGTACAAAAAACCTACTCGCCTGAATACCCGGCGTCTTTTGGCGGTGGTGTGATCGACCTTAGAACCAAAACCATTCCTGACGAATTTGTGCTCGAACTGGGTGTTGGCACAAAGGTAAATACAGCATCTACCTTCAAAAAAGGCCTTAGCTACGATGGTTCTGGCTCAGAAATACTGGGTTTTGGCGGTTCCATGCGGAATATTCCAAAAGAAATTCTGGCTGATGTAACGCTTGAGAGCCTGACACCTGCTGAACTTGAAGCCGCAGGCGAAGCTTTGCCAAATATCTGGTCTATCGATGAGGAAAAGAACCTGCCCGGTGGTAGTTTCAACTTCCTTTGGGGTAACCGTTATGATGTTGGCAGTGAAAGCGCATGGGGCTTTTTTGCAGCTGTAACTTATGATGTTGAGCAAACAAACCAGTTTGGTTTTCAAAAGGGTTTCAATACCTCGAATGCTGGCCTTGTTGAGCGTTATAGCTTCTCTCCAGAAGTGTGTGACAGCTATGACGGTGCCGGTGATGACTGTGGCACGCGTCAGACAGAGATGGAAATTAACCTGAATGGCATTCTGTCCCTCGGGTATGAGATTAACGCAAACAACTCTCTGAACCTTACAAGTATGGTTCTGCGTCAATCCAAGAAAACATCTTTAATCCAGAAAGGTTTCACAGCATCAGAAAAAGATGAACTGCGGACGCTTTCCTATATAGACTGGACTGAAAGTCAGGTTTTAACCAACCAGCTTTCTGGTGAGCACACATTCGCCCTGTTTGGTGATAATGGCATGTTTCAGGATATGGATTTTGACTGGCGTGTAAACTATTCACGAGCAGACCGCGATGCACCACTGCGCCGTGAAATCACCTATGTTTTTGACGATAACGACGATGTGTTCCGCACACTTGCACGGTCTGATGCCAATACAACATCATACAGTGCTCTTGATGATGAATCATACGAGGCTGGTTTTAACTTTGTCCAGCCAATGAGCATCGGTGATTTCGCTGTTGATATAAAAGGTGGCTTTACTTACGAAGATAAAGAACGCAGCTACGGTGTGGTTCGCTACTTCTTTGACTTCCCTGCAGGTGCAAACTTCGACCTTAGGGAACTGGTGCCTGAAATTATCTTTGGCCCAGCAAACATTGCTCCGGGTGGCATTGAACTGGCGGAAAAATTTGACCCGTCAGATTATTTCACGGCTTCGTTTGAAAACAAGCAAGGCTATTTAGGGGCAGACGTTCAGGTAACAGACAAGCTGCGGGCCGCCTTTGGTATGCGGTATGAAAACTCAACCCAGATTGTCTCCACTGTAGACCGTACGACAGATACACCCGTGGTGGTAACGCAGAACGCAGAATACTGGCTGCCATCTGCAACACTGACGTATGAATTTGTTGATAACATGCAACTTCGTCTTGCTTACAGCCAGACAATCACCCGTCCTGATATGCGGGAACTGTCATCTGCTCCGTTTATCAATGACGAGCGTCGCCGGACTGTTCGCGGTAACTTGAACCTGCAAATTACCGAGATCAATAACTATGATGCACGCTTCGAATGGTATTTTGCGGCAGGCGAATCTGTAACACTGGGTCTGTTCTACAAAGAGTTCAGTAATCCGATTGAAGAGACATTCACTATTCTTGGTGAAGGCCCGCTTCAAGGTTATATCAATGCGGACTCTGCTGAACTGAAAGGTGTGGAACTTGAGGTTCACAAAATCCTGCCACTTCAGGACTGGTTAGGTTGGGATTGGCTTGGTAGCCGCGAAGTTTATGTTCGTGCAAACGGATCGTATATCGATTCAGAAACCATAATCGACCCAAGCTCTAGTTTTGCATCAACTGCAACCAATCTTGTGCGTTCTATGCAAGGTCAGTCTGACTGGCTTGGTAACCTACAGTTTGGTTGGGAAGATGTTGAACGCGGTGAATCTCTCGCTTTGGTGTTGAACTATACTGGCAAGCGCCTGTCTGGCGTTGGCATCAACGGTGTTCAGGATGAATATGAAGTGCCGCCAATGATGCTGAACTTTGTGTACCGCAAAGAGCTTGAAATCGGCAGCAACATTGTTGAGCTGAAAATGGAAGCAGAAAACATTCTGGGCGACAAAGCTGAGTGGACTCAGGAAGGCCAGATTGTTGAGCAGTATGACCTTGGTCGTACCTTTGCTGTTGGTGTTACCTACAAGTTCTAGAACTATTTACTAACAATATTGGTCAGTCGCTGAGGCGGCTGACCACACATAAAGCAAAAAAAATGCTGATTAGAAACAAAGAAACATCCGGCGGAGATCACAAAAGTGACACGTCGACCGCAGCTAAAGCTGCACATCTGTTTACCTCTGTTCCCTTGTGGCTCAGGGGCCTTGTTGTTTGTACCGAAATTATACTGGTTTTGGCGCTTGGTTATTTTAGTGCCGGGTGGATAACGGGGTATCAGGCAGAAGAAAACTGGCAAATGCCGGTGGTGCCGCATGCCGCAAAGGGTGTGCCTCTGCATTCTAAAGCGCCTGCTGCCATTAGCGGTTTTGATCCTTTTTATAGAACAATTGTGCAAAAAGCAGCTACCGGCAAGGCCGCGCCAGAAAGCAGCATGAAAATAGCTATCTTTGGTCTAAGGACAGATAAAAACGGTGGCGGTAGCGCTATTTTGAAAGTGGGTGATGACCCACAGCAACTTGTGCAACTGGGTGGTGCCATCAAACCGGGTGTGACATTAACCGGTATTTTTAATGACCGGATCGAGATTTCACGCTCTGGTGTACGGGAAACAGTTTATATGTACCCGGCATCTGCGCGTAAGACGCCGCAGCCACAAGGTTTATCAACCTCTAATGGGCGCTCCGTTGCTGGGGCAGAATTAGCGGGCTTAGTGCAAGGTCTTGCACTAACGCCAGCTTATTCAGGTGGTCGTATTGCTGGCTTTCAGGTGGGTATTGCTGCGTCAGATCCCAGTTTGCAGGCGCTTAGCCTTGAACCCGATGACATTGTTTTGTCTGTTAATGATATTGCCCTTGTCTCTTTTGAACGCCTAACCGAACTGGCAGACGAATTAAACGGCGTTCGCCGCGTGTCTTTTACATATGAACGACGCGGTGAAAAACGCGTTCAAACCATTCCTGTAGTGTGGTGAAATTTATGATCAAATCAATGAAATATGCCTTGTTGTCATGTCTGTTAATGAGCAGTTTCCAAACTGGTGCTGTACAAGCAGCAAGTGAAGGGCAGGTGCTGAATTACAATGATGCCGATATCAGGGTGTTTATCGACGATATTGCAGCGCTCACGGGTAGAACCTTCATTATTGATCCGCGTGTTAAAGGCAAGGTGAACGTTGTTTCAAGCGAACAGGTTTCGGCGGAAGGTGTGTTTCAGACGTTTCTATCTGCCCTTCGAGTGAATGGCTTTACTGTTGTGCCTACGGCAAGTGGCGCCTTTAAAATTGTACCCGATGATGTGGCGGGGCAAGATTCTACGCTTGTTGGTGCCAGTGGTCGTGGTGACCAGTTGGTCACGCGGGTGTTTACTCTTAAATTTGCTGACCCCCTTGCGGTGCAAGCAGCCGCAAAGCCGTTCATTGATAAAAATGGCCGCACGTTTGCCCGCAAAGGTATGCAGCTTGTTATCATGACAGATTATGCAGAAAACCTGCGCCGTATTGCTGACTTGATAGCCTCTATGGATACAGACCCTTCTGTTATCCGCACCTTGACACTCGAAAATACATCCGCCACAGAAATGGCAGAAATTGCCCTTAGCCTGTCAACACAGCCGGGCTTTGAAGATAGCGCACGTCTAACCCTTACGGCTTTGCCGCTTGAAAGCAGCAACACCCTTATTTTAAAAGGCTCCCGCGACGTTATTGATAGCTTTTTACCTGTTTTGAAAGAACTGGATAAAAGCAATGCCTCACGCGGCGACCTGCGGGTTATTTACTTGAAGCATGCCAGTGCAGAAAAGCTTTTGCCAATGCTGGAAACGATCACAAAATCGCTTTCCCGCAAGGATGCAACGGGTAAAGAATTGCCCGGTAACAGCGATGTTACGATTTCGTCGTATGCTGGCGCAAATGCGCTGGTTATTAATGCATCTTCCGAAATGCAGCAAAAGGTCGCGGGTGTTATTCACATGCTGGACCTGCCGCGCGCGCAGGTGCTGGTAGAAGCTATCGTTGTTGAAGTATCTGAAGGGGCTGCAAAAAACCTTGGTGTGCAGTATATTCTCGCAGGTGGAGATCGGAGCAATATACCGTTCACCGTTGCTAACTATTCCAATACAGCACCCAATATTTTAGCCGTTACTGGCGCGCTTGCTCTGGACGGTGATAGCAGTAGTAGCGATGGCGATTCTGATAGTACCTCAACGTCTGATTTACTGAAAGCAACAGCGGTTGATTCTCTGCTAGGCTTAAATGGCTTTGCGCTTGGTATTGGTGGGCAATCAGATAACGGCACTATTTTTGGCGCAGTTTTAACGGCGCTCAAACAGGATACCGGCAGTAATATCCTTTCAACACCTTCGATTGTTACAATGGATAACGAGCCTGCACGTTTTCTCTCTGGGCAGGAAATCCCGGTTACAACAGGTGAGGCCCTTGGCAGTTCAAATACAAACCCGTTCCGCACTATTGAGCGGAAGGATGTTGGTGTGCAGCTTGAAGTAACTCCGCAAGTAAATGAGGGCGATGAAATCCGGCTCGCTATCAGGCAAGAAATTTCGTCTATCGCTGGTTCTGTGGGCACAGACTCTTCACAGTTGATTACCAATAAGCGCGAAATTCAAACCACCGTTAGGGTGAAAGACGGCGAAATTGTTGTACTCGGCGGCCTTATTGAACAAACGGAAAGCACGCGTACTGATAAAATACCGTTGTTGGGAGATATTCCCATATTAGGGCACGCTTTCCGGTCTGATAGCAAATCATCAGCAAAAACCAATCTGATGATTTTCTTGCGCCCAACAATTCTGCGTAGCAGCGACGACCTGAAAGCCGCCACAGGCCATAAATATGGTTATATGCGTGCAAAGCAGGCTGGCATTAAATCACAGATCCCTCTGGATGTGTTGGTACAGGAAGTGATGGGCGGAACCGCGCCTGATATGCAGGGTAACAATTAGGTTCAGCCATGACAGAAAAACCAGACACACTTCTAAAATATGGCTTTGCAAAAGACTTTGGTTTTGCCGTGGCAGGCTATGAAGAAGGCGCGGCGCTGGTCGCCATGCGGGCAGGGGCTGATATAGCTTATCTCCGTGAAGTGCGACGTGTGATAGGCCAGCCTATTAGGCTTGTGCACAAAAGCCAGCAGGAATTTGATGCACATCTTTCAACCGTTTATGCGGCAGATGGTTTTGATGCATCGTTGCATGATAACCTGCCGGTTGAAGGGCTGGACAGCGCCTTGGAAGGGTTGCCTCAAACAGCGGATTTACTGGCGAATGATGACGATGCCCCCGTTATACGCCTTATTAATGGCCTGATGGCGGAAGCGGTGAAAACCCGTGCCTCTGATGTGCATTTGGAACCATTTGAACATACACTTTCCGTACGGTTGCGCATAGACGGTGTTCTGGCAGAAGTTGCCAGTTTGCCTGCGCGGTTGGCACCGTTTATTGTTTCGCGTATCAAGGTAATGTCACGGCTTGATATTGCTGAAAAGCGCTTGCCGCAAGATGGCAGGCTTTCCCTGACACTCGGCGAAAAAGCAATTGACGTGCGGGTTTCAACATTGCCTTCGAGGCACGGCGAGCGGGTGGTTCTTCGGTTGCTGGATACAGCGCAGGCGCATTTAACCCTGCCTGACCTTGGTATGCCGGATGCGGTTTATAGGGGCATGAAGAACCTGCTTGCAGAACCTAACGGTATTTTGCTGGTAACCGGGCCAACAGGCTCTGGTAAAACAACCACGCTTTATGCCAGCCTGTCGCTGCTAAACGACCAAACCCGCAATATTATGACGGTAGAAGACCCTGTTGAATATGCTGTACCGGGGGTGAGCCAAACGCAGGTAAACTCTAAGGTTGGGATGACTTTCGCATCTGGCCTGCGCGCAATTTTACGGCAGGATCCTGATGTGGTGATGGTGGGTGAAATCCGCGATATGGAAACGGCTGAAATGGCTATTCAGGCTAGCTTGACCGGCCACCTTGTGCTTTCGACAGTGCATACAAACAGCGCTGCTGCCGCTGTTACACGCTTGAAAGATATGGGCGTAGAGCCGTTTTTGATGTCATCAACTGTTAAGGGAGTGTTGGCACAGCGCCTTGTGCGCAAACTGTGCCCCGTGTGCAAACAGCCACACAGTAACGCGGCCCATGTAGCAACACTTTTAAGTATTACGGATACGAAACGTCTTGCGGAGCCTGTAGGGTGCCCAGCGTGCAATGGTACAGGGTATAAAGGCCGTATCGGTATTTATGAGCTTTTGCATGTTGATGACACAGTGCGCCATCTTATACAGGAAAACGTTTCGGAGCAGGCGATTGAGAAACACGCCTTTCAAAACGGGGGCACCCTGTCGCAGTCTGGTGCTCAGCTGGTTGAAGAAGGCATCACGACCGTGGAAGAAGTGATGCGGGTTTCAAGGGTTTCAGGGGCTACACATGCAGGCGTTTGATTACAAAGCCCTTGATAGCAGGGGCAAACAAAAAACCGGTGTGATCGCGGCAGAAAGTGAACGCGAGGCGCGCCGACGGTTGAAAGATGGCAATCTTTATGTCACGGCGCTTGCACAGTCTGGCCGGGATAAAAAATCGGGCTTTAGTTTTGCTGCGATGACAGACAAAATATCCTCGCGCGATGTGGCACTGGTTACCCGCCAGCTTGCAACATTGCTTGAGGCTGGCGCGCCGGTTGAAGAGGCGGTTAGTACCATTGCCGGGCAGTCGGAAAAGCCTGCTGTGCGCCGTGTGCTGATGCGGGTGCGCACCCGCGTGATGGAGGGAATGCGACTGTCACAGGCACTAGAGCAGGAACCCGCAACATTTGACAGTTTATACAGGTCAATGGTGGCAGCGGGCGAGGCATCTGGTGATATTGGCCGTATTCTTTCCCGTATTGCGGACCACAGGGAAAAGTCGGAGGAGATAAGTGCTAAAATACAGACAGCGCTGCTATATCCTGCGGTTCTGTCTGTTGTGGCGTTTGGTGTGATCTGTGCCATGATGGTTTTTGTAGTGCCCAAGGTGGTAACCCAGTTTGAGGGGTACGGCCATGCCTTGCCGCTTCTTACGCAGATCGTTGTCGCGGTGTCTGGCTTTATGGTTGATTATGGTATCGTGTTGTTGCTTGTGGCCGTCAGCGGTGTGGCGGGTTTTATTGCTTTGATGCGTCGCCCAGATTTTAAATACAGGATTCATAGTGTGCTATTGGCCTTACCGCTTATTGGCAGGCTTATACGCACCGTTAATACGGCGCGGTTTGCGCGGTCAGTTGGCACCCTTGTAGATGGCGGAAGCCCGCTTCTGGAGGCCATGACAGCCTCAAAGGCAACAGTGATGAATGCACCCATGCACAAGGCCCTTGAAAGCATTATTGCCGAAGTGCGTGAAGGGGTGGCCGCATCTGCTGCCATCAGGCAGTCTGGCATGTTTATTCCCATGTTGTCATACATGATGGCGGCGGGCGAAAAAAGCGGGCGTATTGCAGATATGCTGAGCCGGGTTGCAGATTATCTGGACCGGGAATTTGATGATTTTTCCAAAAAAGCATTAAGCCTTTTAGAACCTATGATCGTTGTGCTCATGGGTGTTGTTGTTGGTACAATTGTTATGTCTATCATGCTGCCAATCTTGCAATTGAACAGCCTGATTTTGAAGTAACGGAGAAACGAGATGAAAAACATAATGATGAAAAGACTGCGGCAGATGCTTAAAAATGCTCGTGCAGATGATGGTTTTTCCCTAATCGAACTGATGGTCGTAATTGTTATTATGGGCCTGCTGACAACTGTTGTTGTTATCAATGTGATGCCAAGCAGCGACCGTGCTATGGTAGACAAGGCCCGTGTTGACATTAGCCGCCTTGATCAAGCGGTTGAAATGTTCCGGATGGAAGCCCGCCGCTATCCTACTACTGAAGAAGGTGTTGAGGTGCTGACAAAGGCTCCTAAAGGCTCGTCGCTTAGAAGTGAGGGTATTATCAAAGACCTACCAAATGACCCATGGGGCAATGATTACCAGTATCTCTACCCCGGTGAGCACGGCACGTATGATATTTTCTCGTATGGGGCTGATGGTCGCCTTGGTGGTGAAGGCCTGAGTGCTGATATTGGCAACTGGAAACAGGACTAAACAGCATGAACCTGAAGGCGGATAATGGTTTTTCCCTAATTGAAATGCTTGTAGCAACAGCTATTCTGGCGCTGACAGCCGTTGCTTTGCTGGACGGACAAGCAGGTTCACTTCGGGTTACGCACCAGCTTCAGGATAAAACACTAGCGGCTATTGTTGCAGACAACAGAACGGCGCTTGCCCTTGGGTCTGCAGCACTGCCTGTACCCGGCAACCGAAGCGGCGAAGAAGACCAACTTGGCAGCCGGTATATGTGGCGCGAACAGGTACGGCTCATGCCTGAAAATGATATATTGGTAATTGATATTGCTGTTCTGGATGCAGAGGGGGGGCACACACTTGTCAAGCGTACCGCCTACAGGAGGGCAGAGTGAAAAGTGAACTAGGCTTTTCCCTTATTGAAACACTGGTTGCGGTGGTGGTTTTTGCTGCCGTAAGTGCCGCGGGCGTTGGTGTATATTCCAACTACCAGAAGGGCCAAACAAGCCTGTTTGTGGCTGATGCGCTAACAACACGGCTGCAGGCGGTGCAGCAGGTTTTAAAAGAAGACATGGACAGCGTTTTGGTGCGCCCAGTGCGCGGTGTGTACGGTGGTACTGAACCAGCTTTTAAAAGCGGTGAAAAAGGTAATAGTGATACGCCTTTACTGCGCTTTGTTCGCGGCGGGAAAATGGTGATGGAAGCTGGTACATCATTGCCCTCACTGGAGCTTGTTGAATACTGGCTGAAGGAAGGCCAGCTTGTGCGCAGGTCCTATAGTCAGCCTGATAGAACACCAGATTCTGTATATCATGATCAAACGCTTATTACGGGTGTGAAGGCTCTTGAAATACGGTTCCAAAAAGACACTGTTTGGCTGCAAGATTGGCAACCTGCCTCTCTTGCAGGTAGTTACATGCCAGATTTGGTTGACTTGAAATTGCAGTTAGGCGGTAAAGGCACGGTACATACACTACTAGCTGTGGGGGTGCGTGGATGAACCGCTTTCTTCTTACGCTGCAATCTGTGACGGGCGCTATCACGTCGGATAAAGGCGCAGCCCTTGTGATGGTGATGGTGATTGTGTCCGCCATGAGTGCGGGTGCAGTGTTGGCATTTGATACGATGAATTTTTCTATCAGGAAAACGGCACGCACCGATATGTATGATCAGGCCCGGCTTTATGCATACGGCGGGGAAAATATAGCTCGTATATATGCTGAAAAACTTAACCAGCAGGATCAGGCAATAAAAAATTACATGGGGCTTAATAGCGCACAGGCCTTAACCTACCCGATTGATGGTGGCAGTGTGACCGGCACCCTTGCAGATGCCAGCAATTGTTTTAACGTGAACAGCCTTCTCTATAACCCTGTAGATACGGTGCCCACAAACGATATGACAGACGGCATGATACGCTATCAGAGCCTTCTGGCTGCTGCAGGCTTTGCGGATGGGCACGCCGCGCACTTGACGGCCACATTGAAAGACTGGCTGGATACAGATACACGCCCAAGCCCAGCTGGTGCTGAAGATTATGATTATGCGCTTGGCAAGGCCCCATACCGGGCAGCTAACACCCTGATGGCTGATATTAGCGAGCTTAGGTTGGTAAAAGGCTACAGCCTCGAAGTGCTGGAAGCGATAAAACCTTTTTTATGTGTGCGTCCTGATAGTGCACCAAGCGCGTTGCAGGTCAACAGCTTGCTACCTTATCAGGCGCCGCTTCTTGTTAGTTTGATGGGCGGTAAAATATCGCTCTCGGAAGCGGCAGTTTTGATATCAGAGCGGCCTAGTGCGGGGTATGCCAGCGTGGCTGCGTTTTGGAAAGAACGACTGTTTAACGGTATGATAATTCCACAGGAAACACGGGCGCACATTACACTGAAGCCACAAGCTTATCTAGCGACTATAAAAGTTCAGTTTCAGGATGCAGTTTATGTCATGGCTTCTACAATTGGAATGCAGGATGATGGCACTAGCCTTGTACTTTCCCGTACCAGAGGGGTATGGAAATGAGTAAATATTTGCTTCTTGAAATAGGTGCCTCCGCTAGAGAGCTGAAACGGACTGGTTTTGTTTCTGAGGCGGGTGTGTGGCTTGCAGATGTGCCTGTAGGGGATGTCGCAGAAAGGGCGGTAGAGGCCGATAAAACCATTGTGGTATGTGAAGGAGCGGCCTTTTCTAGTTGGGTGGTTGATGTACCTGTACTTGGGGCAGCTAAACTGCAGAAAATCCTGCCGAACCTGATGGCTGATCTGTGTGCAACACCCATAATGGATACTCACTTTTCCCTTATCGGGCAACCAGAGAGCGGGAAGGCATTTATCATTGCTGCTGCGCGGTCGTTTCTAGATAACGTGCTTGAATTTACAAATAGTATAGGGGTTTCACCCGACAGGGTTTTGCCTGATTATTGCCTTTTGCCTGTGCAGGCTGAGCATGCCGTGGCAGTAACCCCTGAAGGAAATGTAGTGGTGCGCATGGCAGATGGTAGCGGCTTTTGCGGGGAGCCTGATCTTGCAGTTCTTATGGTGCCCGACCTGATATTGCCAGCCGCCTTGACAGAGCAGGTTTGGAAGACGTTTTTGGCGAAGGCATTAGAGACTGAGGCAAATATACTGACTGGGCCTTACGCAAAACACACTAATGTTTTTGCTTTTATACCTTTGTTTAAACGATCTGCCATCCTTGCAATGATTTGTTTTTTTACATGGGCTGCGGGTACATTTTATATGGCGCAATCCTACAACGACAAGGCAGAAGTCTTGTACGAGGCGGCGGAAGAAAAGTTTAAAAAGGCTTTTCCTGATGTGAAACGCATTGTGAACCTTGAAGCGCAAATGCGCAGTAAAATCAAGGATGCAGAAGAAAAGCAGGGTGGGCAGTTTTTATCTGTATCTTCGGCCTTTTTTAAGGTGCTATCTGGCGTGGAGGGAGCTTCTCTTGACGGGGTGCGCTATGATCAGAGCCGGACTGAGTATACCTTGACACTTGCCTTCAGCAGTTTTGCTGAGGCTGATACATTCAGGCAAAAAATGAACGCATCTGGTATCGCTTTTTCAGAAGGTAGTAGCCGGCAGGAAGGCCCTGTTATCCTGACAGATATTTCCCTTAACCTTAATGCGGGAGCAAGTAGATGATAGGGTATTGGAATATGTTATCAGCCCGCGAACGGCTGTTGTTGATGATAGCTGCAGGGCTTGCGTTTATTGTGCTTCTATATGCTTTTGTGGTGCGCCCCGTTACTTTGTACAAGGAGGAGGCAGAGCAAAATTATGAACGTGCTATAACTCTGTATGAAAATATTATCTCCGGCTCAGATCAAGCTTTGGCACTGCAAGCAGCTACACCTAAAAGAATAAAGGCTGATACTGACCAGCCCGCACGGGTTGTGATCGCTCTCGCTGCACGAGATGCTGATGTGCAAGTTAGCCGTATTCAACCGGGGGAAGAAGGTGCGCTTGCCATATGGGTGGACAGTGCGGCTGCGCCTAATATTTATCGCTGGCTTGCTGCGCTTGAGGCAAAGCACAGTATCAGCCCTGTTAAGGTTTCCATGAACAAAACCAGCGTCGACGGTATGGTTAGAGCGCAAGTTGAGTTTGGGCCAGAAGCATGATGCGTTCTCTACCTCTTAAAAACTGGTTTTTGGTGTTGCTTGGTTTTGTGGCGTTCGTGTTTTTTGTTGTCTTGCAGGCGCCTGCATCCTTTGTTTTCTCAAACATTTCTCAGGTTTCTGGCACTTTTGAAGGCACCCTATGGCAGGCTCGTGCCCGTGCTTTGACCGTAAACGGTATTATGCTTGAAAATGTCACGCTGGAAACAGGCTTTTGGCCTTTGTTGGCTGGTGATTTAGTAACACGGGCAACTGTAAACGGGCGCGATGTGCGCGGTATGGCAACCTTTGTTTCATCGGGGGGTACATATTCGGTGAACGAACTACAGGGGCAGTTTTCAAAAGCCATTGGTTTGTATGGTGTTCGCTTTTTGCCAACAACCCATATTCAGGCAACAACACTGGTGTTTAGTGATACAGGCGAGTGTATGAGCGGTAGTTTCCAGCTTGAAACCACTTTTCTGCAAGATATGCTCAGGCAGCTTGGCGGCGATGCGCCTGTTCTTTCAGGGATGGGTGTTTGCACGGATATGGGCATCAAGCTGGACCTTGCAGGTAGCGATGATGGAATGCGGGTTGAAATTCCTGTTAGTGTTAATCAACAAGGTATGGCATCTGCCGATATTACTGTTATACCAGTAATATCGGCAGATGAAGGCATGCGAGCAGTTGCCGGAGTGGCAGGCTTGCAGTATGACGGCACGGCGTATAAGGGCACACTGCAGTTTAGCCTGAAACCATAGGGGAACGATGTGAAACATAGTGTTGCAATGGTTTTGATGGTGTTTTTGGCGGCATGTGGGGCTGAAAAAAAAGCACCAAGCCAAAGTGTTTCCATGGCTGCGGCAGAATCTAAAACGCTGGGAAACGATGAAGTTCTTTCTCGTATTGGTATTGTTGCACAGCAGAAATTGCAGGCAGGCGAGTGTGGCTTGTTTTTGTGGCTTCGCCGCGAAGACGCGCCCCTGATTTATTTTCAGCGGTCTGCAGAGGATGCCGCACTTATGATCCTTGACGGCCAGCGAGCAGCACTGAAACTTCGATCAAAAGAGAAGCTGATTGGCGCGTCATTCCACGAGCAGCAATCTTTTTTGTCAGGGGATATGGAAATCACTCTGGCTATTCATGCCGAAAAAGATAAGAGCCTGAGGCAAGGTTTGAAGGTACCATCTGGTACCTTGACTCTGCGCGAAAAAAGTGGCTGGTCAGCCTCTTTGCCCGTTGCTGGTGCGATTGGTTGTAAATAAGACACTAAATTGACTGTTAACTGTCATAAAACTGGCGAATAACAGCCCTAAATATTTCAAATCCTTGAATTTTTTGTGACGCGGCCTTGAGGCTGTTGACTGTGTATGCCGTCCACTTAAGATGCCCGGAGTTTCTATACAGCATAAACTCTTTAGCCGTAGCTTTGCTACGGCTTTTTTTTGTCTTCTTTGTGGGTGTAGCTTGTGTCGAATTGTCGCGACATAAGGTTTTTTCTGGACGCTTGCGTGCAGGGTCTTTATCTTGCCGCGCATGTTATAACTCTATCGAGTTGGAAAGGTAACAGACGATGAAATTAGCACGCATGTTAGTGGCAATTGGTTTTGTTGCACATCTTGCTTTGCCCGCAGCGGCAGACGGTGATGTGGAAAAAGGCGAACGGGTTTTTCGTAAATGCAAGGCATGTCACTCCCTTGAGGAAGGCCAAATGATGATGGGACCTTCTTTGCACGGTGTTATGGGCCGCACGTCCGGTACGGTTGAAGGCTATAAATATTCAAAAGCAATGGTTGATGCGGCTATTGTCTGGAACGAGGAAACTTTGGCGGCGTACCTGCAGTCACCGCGTACCTATGTTAAGGGCACGAAAATGGCGTTTGTTGGCCTCAGGAAACCAGAGGAAATTACCGATCTTCTTGCTTATTTGGAAGCAAACGGCGGCTAATAGCCTGCCAACCGGTGTATATATTAAAAGGCGACACCGCAGGCTGTGCGAGGTCGCCTTTTTATATTCCGCATGGGGGGAGGCGGAATAACAGTTCAATTTTCTTAACGGGGCAGTTAGTGGGCAAGAACCAGTGTTTCAACGCGCACAGCCCTTACGGTCACAATTTGGCGAATTTTATTCATCAAAAGGTTTGTATTCTGGTCTTCCACATCGCTGCAATCCAGCTCAATCCATTGCTGGCCATTATCTGTTTGGCGCGCGGACATGTTATAATACGGCACACCGCGAACGCTAAAAAGCTCAAGAACGCGCGAAAGTGTGCTGACCTCATAATCAGCCTGCACTGAAAATCTGGTCCGGGTTTTACCTCTTAATACCATGGGTCGTCTCCGTTTGGTTATTTGTTGACAGGAAAATAGCCGCAATAATGTGGAATGTGTTCCCTATAATTTGACAAAATAAGGTTTATGTGAGAAAATATTTCATATTATGGTTTTAATGTGGAAATAAGTACCGTATGATAGACGATCTTGATGCACGCATCCTGAATATCTTGCAGGATGATGCCACTATTCCCCTTAATGATTTAGCAGACAAGGTGGCTTCAAGCCGGTCCGCTGTGTGGCGGCGCATCCAAAAACTAACAGATGATGGTGTTATCAAACGCCATACTATTATTCTGGATCCGGAAAAGGCTGGGCTTGGCGTTATGGTGATAGCGCAGGTTAAAATGCAGGCTCACAGCCGCGATAGCTTGCCACATTTCATTGACAAGGTGAAAAGTTTTCCCGAAGTGATCGAGTGCCATACCCTGATGGGCGACGTGGATTTTTTCCTTAAAATCCGCGTGAAAGATGTACAGGCTTATGAGGACTTTTTCTGGAATAGCTTGTCGCAAATTGAAGGCGTACGCGAAATAAATTCCTCCATTGCTCTCACCGCATGGAAAAACACCACTAAAATTGCGGTTAAGCCAACAAAATGATCTTGTCCGGGCTGGTTTACCTTTTCCACATGGAGCAACAGGTTGACGACCTTATTGAGTTTAAGGCATTAATATTGCAATGAAGTAAGATCGTACTGGTTATTTCTTCATCTGTTTGTGGCGTTAGTAAAGGGTCATCATGCTTGGGCATGTGTTGGTATATGTGCGTTTGCTGGTGATCAGGGTGTTCCTTCTATTACTGTGCTTTCCCGGTAGTTTGTTTGCTGAAGAGTTTATCTTGCGTTTGGGGGACGATGAGTATTTCCCGACACTCCTTGAAGCTGCCCTGAAAGAGGCTGACGGCGATCACACCCTGACAACTTACCGTTTTCCTGAACAGATACCTCAGCAGCGCGCTTTTAGATCGCTTAAAAAAGAGAACGGCATAATCAATGTGCTCTATACCGGTCATAGTATAGAGCGGGAGCAATCTTATGCACAAGTGGATATACCCTTAACGCGCGGCTTGCTCGGATACCGTATGATGGTGCTTAAGGATGAAAACCTGCATCTTTTAAAAAACATTTCCAGCCTAGATGATATAATTCAGAATATTGATGTGGGGTCTGGTACATACTGGCCTGATACGAAGATACTGAAAGCTGCTGGATTTAAAGTGTTTACGGGTGACCACCCCTATTTATGGCCAATGCTTATGTATGGCCGTTTTACGGCTTTTCCGCGCGGGCTGAGCGAGGTTTCTGTTGAACTTGATATGTTAAAAGATGATCCGCTTGCCGAGCGACTGGTGATAGAGAAGAATATTTTATTATATTACAAATTTGACCATTTTTTCTATTTAGCGAAAGACGATACAGTAAGAGCCGCTATCATTGAGCAGGGGTTAAAGCGCCTTTATGAGAATGGTAAATTCATGGAAATTTTCATGAAGGCGGGTTTTTATAAAGAGGCGCAAAAACTTGTTGGCGATCATCCAAAACATGTTTTTGAGCTTGCGAACCCGCTGCTAAGTGAAAAGGTACAGGCTATACCCGACCAGTACTGGCATAATTTTCATGATTAGCGAGTAAAGAATAATAGACCAGCCTGTTTCTATATGCGATTAAGGCGGTAACATGGTTCCATAGCTTGGAACCAGTGATATGCCAGCCGCATGGTCTTCCGTGCGCTGTTTTGGGGTTTCTTAGGGTAAAATGGAGCATTTTTTTCTTGAGGGCACGGGCGCGCTTGACACTGGCGACGCGTGCCTGTTGTTTGCATCAATTGCTGATGATATTCAGGATAAGGGCTATAGCTGCCAGCCTGGTGCGCTACCGTCTGCGCTTTCTGCATTGTTATGGCAGCAAGTGGGCGAGATGCCACCGGTTAAGTTTAGGGAGGCAGGTGTTGGCCGCGCCGCAAACCATACCGTAGACTCTGACATTCGCCGCGATCAGATATGCTGGATAACAGGTGCTTCTGTAGCTGGAAAAGCATGGCTTGACTGGGCAGAAAATTTGCAAGCTTATTTGAATAAGCATTTATTTTTAGGCCTTTTTTCCTTTGAAAGCCATTATGCACATTATCCTGAAGGTGGCTTTTATGCTCAACACCAGGATGCCTTTAAAGGGGAAGCAAACAGGGTTGTTTCGGTTGTTGTATACTTAAACCCTGACTGGATGCCGGGTGATGGCGGCGAACTGGTGTTATATGACCCTGAGGGCACAACCGAGCTTATGCGCATTGCACCCACTTTTGGCACTATTGCTGTGTTTCTGAGCGAAGACTTCCCACATGAAGTATTGCCTACAAACCGAGATCGTTTTTCGATTGCAGGATGGTACCGCCTTAATGGCTTTAACCCGCTAATAAGCTTGTAAGGCTTTGTATTTTTAAGTAGCTAAGGTAGATGGCTAGAACTTTTCAAGGTTCTTTTGAGGGGCATATGTGCTTTTTTTGCTAGCGGCCTTGAGTAAGCGCTGGAATTTTGGGCATTCCATGTGGCTTGGGGCCGTGCACAGTGCAGCATGCTGCAAACCATCCCTCATTGTTTCAAGCTGTTTGATTGTGCGGTCCAGTTCATGAGCTTTGGCAACCAATTGCTCTCTGTTAATTTTGGGCGTGCCGTCAGGAGCAAACATGCGGGCGATATCATCTAGCGAAAAACCGGCCTTGCGCCCTAATGTAATAAGCGCCAGCCTTTCCATAATAGTGGCTGGAAAAAGCCGTCGCAGACCCCGTCGTCCGATCGAATGTATGAGCCTTTTCTCTTCATAAAATCGCAGTGTTGAAGCGGGTAATCCGGATAGTTTGGAAACCTCACTAATATCAATAACCGCTGTACTAACCATTTTCTCTTGACCTCAAGTTAACTTGAACTTGTAAACTAGTGCAAACACAGAAAAGATCAACACGGAAAGGTTACGTGATGGAAAATGAATTTTGGTTAGATAAATGGCAAAAAAACGATATTGCATTTCATGAAGGACAGGCAAATGAGCAGCTTGTAAAACACTTTAACGCTCTAGCGTTGCCTGTGGCAGCGCGGGTTTTTGTGCCACTTTGTGGTAAAACACGCGATATCGCCTGGCTCCTTTCCCGAAATTACACTGTTGTTGGTGCAGAGCTAAGTGAACTGGCTGTAAAGCAGCTTTTTGATGAACTTGGCGTAACCCCGCATGTGGTAGATGGTACCCTGACCACATACAGTGCAGAAAATATTGATATTTTTGTTGGGGATATTTTCGCCCTGTCAGCAGAGCTGCTAGGGCAGGTTGATGCTGTCTACGACCGGGCAGCCCTTGTGGCTTTGCCAGCAACCGTTCGGGCGCACTACACAAAGCATTTATGTATGATAACACATACAGCCCCGCAACTGGCTATCACTTACACATATGACCAAAGCCAGATGGCAGGGCCTCCGTTTTCCGTGCCGGATGAAGAAGTCAGGCAGCATTACGGTAGCGCATACAAGCTTAGGCTTCTTGCGAGGGAGCAAGTGCAAGGTGGCCTCAAAGGAAAATGTGCTGCAGAGGAAAGTGTTTGGGTTATAGAGCCCCATATGTAGTATCTTGTTGTCACATGTTTTGTGGAAGCGATATTTTTGAGTGCAACGAAGTGTCTCTTGCCTCCACCCTTCACATGTATTATAGCCACCCCAGATGGTTCGGCTGGTGTATGCCAGTCGCTAAGAGGGAACACGGTTAAAAACCGTGGCTGTACCCGCAACTGTATGTGAGGAGTGCGTGGCAATTTATCCACTGGTGTACATCACCGGGAAGGATGCCAGGCACATCGATCCACAAGCCAGGAGACCTGCCGTCTAGTCGCCTTTCTGATGGTCGGGTTAACCACTCAGAAGCGGACCTCCGTGTCGGCGACAATCGCCGCTGTGCACGGAGATTGTAAGGAGAAGGCCGTTCCGGCCTTATCAGACAAACTCCCCACAGTTTTATAAAAGACGGCCTTTTAGGCTCAGTTGGATGAAACTTATTATGTCTGATACATTAAAAATATTGCTATTGGCTTCCACCACTTTCACAGCTTCAAGCGCTATATATGCCGAGGCTGCTTTGGAAGAAGTTGTTGTAACAGCATCGCGCCGCGAACAAAACATCAGTGATGTTGGTGCCAGTATTTCTGTGATGAGCGAGGAAGCTCTTACACGCGGGCAATATAGCTTTGCGCTTGATGCCATTCAAACCCTGCCGGGTGTATCGATTAACCAGAATGGTGGTTTTGGCACGCAGGCAACTGTTAGTATTCGCGGTAACGCAACCGACCAAACTGTGGTGCTGATCGACGGTGTGCAGGTGAATGATGTGTCTGCCCCCGGCGGCGGTTTTAACTTTGGTACGCTGGACCCCGCCACGATTGAACGCATAGAAGTGCTGAAAGGCCCGCAGTCTGTGCTTTATGGTTCTGATGCCATTGGCGGTGTGGTGAACATCATCACCAAACGTGCAAACGGTGATGGTTTTTCTGGTAACGTTTTTGGCGAATACGGCGCTTTTGATACGTTCCGCGGTGGGGCTACGCTGCGCGGAGGTAGTGAAAAGCTGGGCTTTGTCTTGTCTGGCAGCGCGGTAGAAACAGACGGTATTTCTGTGGCAGATGAAGCTGCGGGTAACACAGAAAAAGATGGCTACAACAGCTATACGCTGCGCGCGCGCGTGCATGCGGCCCTGTCTGACCTTGTGACGGCAGAAGTGTTTGGTAGCTATACAGATAGCCACGCAGATGTTGATAGTTCTGCCTTTAACCCGGCCTCTGGTGCATATGAACCTGCAGACGGACCAGACAGAGCCTTGTCAGAAGAATATCTGGTGGGTGGTAAACTGGTGGCAGACCTTCTGGATGGCCGGTTTAATAACACGGTGTCTGTCGAGTATTCGGCCCTGTCCCGGCAGAGCATTTCTGCATATGGCACATATCCCGGCAAAGGCGAGCGCCTGAACCTTGATTATCTGGGCGTTTACAGCTTTACAGAGGCATGGTCACTGACAGCAGGTGCGCAACATGAAAACATTAAGCTGAAAGAACCTGCTGATCAGGCAAATACAGTGGATATCAACAGTGTCTTTGGTGTTGTGGCCTATGAAGAGGGCGGCTTATCACTGTCAGCGGGCCTTAGGCTTGATGATCATTCTGATTTTGGCTCCAGCACAAACGGGCAACTGCGGGCATCCTATAATTTTGCTGAAATTGGCACACGGGTATTTGCTAACTGGGGTGAGGGCTTTAAGGCACCAAGCCTGTACCAGCTATCTTATATATGCACTTACTGCTATCCAGTTGCGCAAACAGAGCCGAACGTGAATTTGTTGCCTGAACGGGCAAAGTCTTGGGAAGCAGGGGTTGAGCAAACGGTGCTAGACGGCACAGTGAAATTTGCTGCAACCTATTTTGACCAGAAAACAGATGATCTGATCATTTATACCAGCACCATTGGCTACGATAACGTAGACCGTGCACGGTCAAAAGGTGTGGAGCTTTCTGTTGATGCCGCTCTGAGCAGTGCGGTTACTTTTGCTGCGAATTATACATATGCTTCAAGCAAAGACAGGGATACGGACCTGCGCCTTATTAGAAGGCCAAAGCATCAGGCTTACGCCGTGATTGACTGGGATGTAACAGACCGCCTGTCTACACAGGTTTCTGCTACATATAACGGCAATGAGCTGGATACAGGCAACCGCACGAATGACAGCTGGATAAGGCTAGACCTAACTGCGGCCTATAAGGTGACAGATAGTATTGAGCTATATGGCCGGGTCAACAATCTGCTAGATGAAGAGTATCAGCAAATTCTAGGCTATGGTACACCCGGGATTGCCAGCTATTTTGGTGTACGTGCTAACTTCTGATAGGGGATGGTGATGGGCGCTTCTGCGCTGCATAAGCACTTTTACCCTTCTAAAGGGATATGGGGGCGGTTTGCCGCCTCCATTCTTTCTATATGCCTTATCACTGGGCCGCTTTATGCGGGCGGATTTGTTTCGCTTGATCGCTGTGCCGACCAATTTGTTTTGGCGCTTGCTGACCGCACTGATATTCAGGCTGTATCTTTTGAGGCTGCCGATAACCGCTCTTTTTATGAAGAGGCGGCGTATGGTTTGCCAGTTGTGGGGGGGAGCCTTGAAGAGGCGATTTCCATAAAACCTGATTTAGTGTTGTTAACATACAGAGGCGGCCCAAGGGCTGTGGCTGTTCTTAATCAGGTTGGTATAGCAGCATATATGCCGCCTTATGCAGGCTCGCTTGATGAAAGCCTTGGTGTGCTGATGGATGTTGGCCGCTTGCTTGGGGCAGAAACCCGCGCGGGTGAACTACAGCAAAACTACAGAAAGCGCTATCAAGCGCTTATGGATGCAGAGCGATATAGCCAGAAAGCTGTTTATATGACACCGGGCGGGTTCACGGCAGGTGAGGGTACCTACATTGATGACATTATCAAGCTTGCAGGGTTTGATACGGTGGCTGCAGAGGCAGGCATCAAGGGTTGGGTGCCACTGCCACTAGAGAAAATGGTGGTGAGCCCGCCTGATTTTGTGGTGGCCACGTTTTTCCATGATGCCGATATTCATGTTTCAAGCTGGAGCAGTAGCAGGCACAGTGTTTACAAGCATTTGATGGGTGACTTGCCCATCATTCATGTTCCAAGCCGGTATCTAACATGCAGTGGTGTTTTTGCGATTGATGCGGCAGAATATATTAGAGAGCAGGCTATAGGGCTTGGCATCACTACAAAGGCAGCGCCATGATAACAATGTTCACCCGCAAGCCTTGGTTGTTTCATGGTGCATTAGCTTGTCTTTTGGTGGTGGCGGCTTTTGTGTCTGGCATGTACGGGCAAATTTCCTTAACGGCGGCGGAATTCCTGCGGGCGCTTTTGGGGCGCGGCGATGAAGGTCTGGTGCTTATTGTACAAGACCTAAGAATGCCGCGTGTGGCGCTTGCTATTTTAACCGGTGCAACACTTGGTTATACGGGCGCTGCTTTGCAGGGATTGCTGCGTAACCCGCTTGCTGACCCGGGCGTAATTGGTGTTACATCATCTGCAAGCCTTGGGGCTGTTATTGCCATTTATTTTGGTTTTTCAGCCGTTAGCCTTTTTATGGTGCCTGTTTTTGCCATGACAGGGGCGCTTTTTGCTACCTTTGTTCTGGTAATATTGGCAGCAAGAGATAGTAGTGTTTTAACACTGATACTGGCTGGCATGGGTATATCAAGCCTTGCTATGGCGGGGGTGTCGCTTGTTATGAACTTTGCCCCAACACCTATGAGTGTGCAGGAAATGGTGCTCTGGATGTTAGGATCCCTTGAAAACCGTACGTATGAAGACCTGATTCTGGCTAGCCCTTTCATTCTTGCAGGCTGGGTTATGATGCTGGGTTCGGGGCAAGGCTTGAATGCCTTGTCGCTTGGTTCAGAAGCTGCTGCAACACTGGGGATTGATGTTGCTCGCCTGCGCTGGCGTATTGTTATGGGCACGGCTTTATCAGTGGGGGCGACAGTAGCCGTTTGTGGTTCTGTGGGTTTTATTGGCCTTGTGGTGCCACACTTTGTGCGTGCAGTTATTGGCTATGAACCACGCAAAATTTTACTGCCAAGCGCCTTTGTTGGTGCTTTTATTATGCTCCTTGCCGATATTTTAACACGTCTGCCCATTGGTCACGGCCAGCTTAGGCTTGGGGTGGTAACCGCCCTTATCGGTGCACCGATGTTTATCTATATCGTTTTTAAAACGCGGGAGAGCATGCGGTGACGGGGCTTGAGCTTAAAAATATCAGTGCCACGCTGGAAGGGATGGCTGTTCTTTCCGGGGTGAGTTTCGCTGTTAAGCCTGGCGAGGTAGTGGGGCTTATTGGCCCGAACGGTGCTGGCAAAACCACAGTTTTAAAGGCAGCACTTGGGTTACTTCCTCTTGTTGGCGGTACTGTTTTTCTGGACGGGCAGCTTCTTGAAGGGATGAATGCCAAAGACAGGGCCTGCAAGGTTGCTTACGTACCACAAGGGGCGCCGGTGCACTGGCCGCTGACAGCAGAGCGTACGGTTGCTCTAGGCCGTATCCCCCACATCAGCCCGTGGCAAAATATAACAGCTGACGATACAGCCGCTATTGAAAAAGCAATGCGGGTAACCGACTGTTGGAAGCTGCGGGACCGGCTGGTAACAACGCTTTCTGGCGGCGAGCGCGCCCGCGTTTTGCTGGCCCGTGCTATTGCTGTAAATGCTTATTTCCTGCTGGCAGACGAGCCAACGGCATCTCTTGATCCAGCACATCAGCTTCAGGTTATGGAAATTTTAAAAGAACAAGCATCAAATGGGGTTGGTGCCGTTGTGGTTATGCACGATTTGGCGCTTGCTGCTCGTACCTGTGACCGGCTTATTCTTATTTGTGAAGGCCGTGTGCTGGCGGCAGGCACACCCGGTCATGTGCTCACTGATGCAAACATTCAGAAGGCTTTTCATGTGAGTGTGTCTCGCTGGAAAGCTGGTGGTGTTGATATGATCGCCCCTATAGCCCGGATTGATAGCTAATGTCTGCACGCAGTATTATGGTGCAGGGTACAGGCTCTGATGTTGGTAAATCTGTGCTGGTTGCGGGGCTTGCCCGCGCCTATACTCGGCGCGGTTTGAAGGTGCTACCATTTAAGCCACAAAATATGTCGAACAACGCGGCCGTAACGCTCGAAGGCGGTGAAATTGGCCGTGCCCAGTGGCTACAGGCTTTGGCGGCTGGGGCAGAGCCATCCATTCATATGAACCCGGTGCTTTTAAAGCCCGAATCTGAAACTGGTGCACAGATTATTGTGCATGGTAAAGTGTTTGGCAGGGCAGAGGCTGGTGCATACCAGCGGCTTAAGCCCCAGTTGTTGTCTGCGGTTAGTGAAAGCTTTAACAGGCTAAAAAATGATGCTGACCTTATACTAGTGGAGGGGGCTGGTAGCCCGGCAGAAGTGAACCTAAGGGCGGGTGATATTGCCAATATGGGTTTTGCTGTACCCCACAAAGTACCGGTCATTTTAGTGGGGGATATTAACCGGGGCGGCGTTATTGCCTCTATTGTTGGCACTCATGCTCTGCTGCCACCTGAAGAGCGCGCCTTGATTAAAGGTGTTATTATTAATCAATTCAGGGGTGATATGAGCCTGTTTGATGGCGGTATAACCCGTATTGTGGCCGATACCGGCTGGCAGTCATTTGGTATTGTTCCGTTTTTACGGGTTGTGCGTGAACTTCCCGCTGAAGATGCTGTTGTGCTTGAAGACATGCACCAAGGCGAAGCAGGAAAAAACCTCAAGATAGCTGTGCCGCTTTTGCCGCGTATTGCAAACTTTGATGATCTGGACCCCTTAAAGGCTGAAGCTGGGGTTGAGCTTGTGTTTTGCCCGCCCGGCACCCCCTTGCCGCGGGATGCTAGGCTTATTGTTTTGCCGGGTAGCAAAGCAACTATTGCAGACCTTCGTTTCCTAAAGGCGGAAGGCTGGGCAACTGATATAGCAGCCCATGTGCGGGCGGGCGGCGCGCTTCTTGGTATATGCGGTGGTTACCAGATGCTGGGCACAGTGGTTACAGACCCTGACGGTGTTGAAGGCCCAGCAGACAGGGAGGAAGGTCTTGGGTATCTTGATATGGAAACGATACTAAGGCCTGAGAAAATTATTACGGGCACAGTGGCACGTGTGCCAAATCTGGGTGCCACTATGGGATATGAAATTCACACGGGGGAAAGCTTCGCGAAAGCGGGCACGCCTATTTTTATGAAGGCAGGACAACGGGTGATTGGCCACAGTCATGCAGATAAGCCTATTTGGGGAACATATTTGCATAGCCTCTTTGATGACGGTGCCTTCAGAAGCAATTTTTTGGCACTGCTGGGTGTGAAAGGCGGGGCGGTAAACCACCGTGCCCGCGTTGAAAAATCGCTGGATGCTTTTGCGGATGCTCTTGAACAACATCTGAACCTTGATGCAATACTGGACGCGGCGCGTTAAACTGAGTATGCGTGTTTCAGAAAGGGCCAGCTATGCATGATTTACTGTTTTACTTTGATATGGCGGGGGTTTTTGTTTTTGCAATTTCAGGCGCGCTTGCTGCGGTTCGGAAAGGCATGGACCTTTTTGGTATTATAGTGTTGGCGCTTATGCCTGCGGTTGGCGGCGGTACTATCCGCGACCTTGTGCTTGATCAGCCTGTGTTCTGGATTGTGAGTACACATTCCATATGGGTGGCTCTTATTGCTGCGGGCTTAACCTTCTTGTTTGCGCGCCATCTTGAAAGCCGTATGCGCTGGCTTATTTGGGCTGACGCTGCGGGGCTTGCGCTTTTCTGTGTGGTGGGCGCAGAAAAGGCACTTGTTGTATCAGGCAGTCCGATGGTGGCGATTATGCTAGGTGTTACCACAGGCGTGGCCGGCGGTGTTATCCGCGATGTAATCTGCAATGAAATTCCGCTTGTTATGCGTGTTGATGAGTATTTTTACGCGACAGCCGCTTTTTTTGGAGCAGGTGTTTACTGCCTGATGGATTATTTGGGATACGCTGGCCCCATTGCCTTGTGGGCTGCCATAGCAACAGCCTTTACAACGCGTGCTATGGCAATTTTAAAAGGTTGGCGCTTGCCTAAAGCCCTGCGCTAGTGGGCTTCTTTGGGGGTTGAGCCGTTCTCATTGTCCATGGTGACCTTTTCTGCATGCAGGGCATAATGGTCATCAAACCACAGGGCCGCATCCATATTGTATTTGAACTCGTTAACATACCGTGCTTGCATGTCTTTATCAGCCCAACTGCGCAGGGCTGTGCGGTGGGTAAAGCGCTCGTTTGGTGTCATGGCGACATACTCTTCTGCCGTGGGCACGGGCATGGGGTAATCGTTATATCTTTTGGCGGTTACAGGTGCAGGCTCAGGCTGGGTGGCATCTGGTGAGAGAGCAAAGGTAATTCCTCTGCTGATAGCGGCGGGTACAACACTGCCGTGGTTTTCGCCTTCAAAAATAATTTTTTCAGCATAAATGCCGGGGGTTTCTTTTAGCATGCCTGCCATTTTGACAAGATCATCCACCTGAGTGCGACCAATAACGCCAGGCAGCGCAGGTCTGCCTGTTGAGGCGGGTGGTGCTGCCTCTGGCTCTTTTGGCTGCTCTAGGGCGCCGACAGTTAAGAGAACGCGCGCTGTGGCACCTGTCGTCTCTAGTTTAGGGCTAAGCCTGCTGAGGAAGTTTTTATTGCGGAACATAAAGCGGTCCCCCCACCAGATGGACGGACTAGCGATCAAATAAGTTTGAAACGCATCAGGCTGGTTTATCAGGGCATTGAGGGTAAAGAGGCCGCCAAAGGAATGCCCAAATAGCGTTTGGCTCTGTTTGTTCAGAGTAAAACGATCTTCTATTTGTGGTTTTAGTTCATCCAGTATGAAATGTAAAAAACCGCTGGCACCGCCAAAGCCTTCAGGGACCGGGCTATCAGCTAGTTGAATGGTTAGGTCAAAAGAGCGGGCTTTGCCAATATTGGTGCCCTCTGGGTACCCAATACCGACAACCACGGCTTCGGTTCTGTCTTTACCGCCGCGAACAAAGTGCCGCATGGTTTCAACCATAGTGCCAAAATAGGCGTTGGCATCGGTCAGGTAAATAACTGGATAACCACCTACCGGCGCGGGTTGAAGTGGTGTTGAGATAAAAATCTGGTATGTTCTACCGGTGATCTTGGATGTCAGGGGGTAGGTTTCCGTGTTTGGAATAACCGATTGAGAGGCTAAGGCGATTTCAGCTTTCACTGGCGTTAAAGCCAAGCAGATAAACACAAAAAATGCTAATTTTTTTATAACGGTCAGGGACATAATGTAGCCTTTAATAGAAGCGTTAACCCTATAATAATTTCGAAATTATTATAGGGTTATACCAGAAAAAAGGTCAACATATTCATGAAATATATACATTATTGCTTTTATTCAGGTGTTAGCCAGTTTTTGAACGCCTGCACTTTGTTGCTGCCGCTTAAGTGGTCTGGGTAGGCGAGGTAATAGCCGTTTTTACTGGCAACTGGTGCCCCGAACGGGGCTAGTAGCCGGCCTGATTTAAGGTCAGACTCCACATACATATTGGGTAGAACGGCCACACCAAGACCAGAGCGAACAGCTTCGATCATCATGGTGAAGTTTTCAAATTTGGGCCCTAGCTTTTGTGCCCGCTCGCCGCGGCCATTTGCATGCAGCCACACTTGCCATGCTTTTGGCCGGGTTGCCATTTGAAGATGTTCATAGTCCATAATTTCGGGGCTTTGATATAGCTCTGGCATAATAACGGGGACAATTTCTTCGTCGACAATTCTTTGGCTTTCATAGCCTTTCCATATGCCGGTGCCGTATAAAATAAAGACATCCGTATTGGCGGCGATGAAATCCTCAAGGCTTAGCCCGGTAACAATATTTAGCTGAATATCAGGGTTTTTGGCGGTGAAACCACCAAGGCGCGGGATTAACCAGCGCGATCCAAAGGTGGGTAGCAAGCCAAGGGTCAGTATGCGGTCTTCCGCGCCCCAGCTCATTAGGCGCATGGTTTCTTTTTCAAGCTTGTCCATGATGGGGGACAGGGTTGTGCTAAATTCTTTAGCGGCCTCGGTGGGCACTAGGCGCTTGCGCTCGCGCTTGAAAAGTGGCTGCCTGATAAAAGCTTCCAGATTGCCGATTTGGCGGCTAACCGCGCTTTGTGTCAGGTTCAGTTCGTCTGCCGCGCGGGTCACAAGGCCGTGCCGCATAACATTTTCAAAGCACTCAAGGGCTGTCAGTGATGGGATTTGTCTTTTCATATGGCTTTTATACCACCAATAATTTTTAAATACATGATTTTTTATCATATTATGAGTGGAAATCAGCACTTTATTTCGCTGAAATATGTATTATACATGCATAAATGTAATTTATAAAGATATGAGGACCAAGCCATGTCAGCCAAACCAGCATTTAATTGGGAAGACCCCTTTCTTCTTGAAGATCAGCTTACAGAAGAAGAACGCCTGATCCGCGATAGCGCGCGTGATTACTGTCAGGCAAAGTTGATGCCGCGTATTTTGATGGCAAACCGCACAGAAAATTTTGACCGTGCGATTATGACTGAGCTGGGCGAGATGGGCCTGCTTGGGGCAACCTTACCTGAGCAATACGGCGGGTCTGGTGTAAACCATGTGTCGTACGGCCTGATTGCCCGCGAGGTTGAGCGTGTTGACAGCGGCTACCGGTCTGCCATGAGTGTGCAGTCTTCCCTTGTAATGCACCCTATTTATGCATACGGCAGTGAAGAACAGCGTATGAAATACCTGCCAAAGCTGGCTTCTGGCGAGTTTGTTGGTTGTTTTGGCCTGACAGAGCCTGACCATGGTTCTGACCCCGGCGGCATGCGTACGCGCGCCGAAAAGGTTGATGGCGGCTATAAGTTAACAGGCAATAAAATGTGGATCACCAATAGCCCAATCGCGGATGTGGCTGTTGTTTGGGCAAAGCTCGACGGCAAAATTCGCGGCTTTATTGTTGAACGCGGGATGGAAGGTTTCTCTACACCAAAAATTGAAGGTAAAATGTCTCTGCGTGCTTCGATTACGGGCGAAATTGTACTTGATAATGTTATTGTTCCGGAAGAAAACCTACTCCCGAATGCAAGCGGCCTTGGTGGCCCGTTTGGGTGCCTGAATAAAGCACGTTTTGGTATTGCATGGGGTGCGCTTGGTGCGGCTGAGTTCTGCTGGCATGCAGCACGGCAATATACAATGGACCGTAAGCAGTTTGGTAAACCACTGGCCCAGACCCAGTTGGTACAAAAGAAACTTGCAGACATGATGACCGAGATAACGCTGGGCTTGCAAGCATGCCTGCGTGTTGGGCGGCTGCTGGATGAAGGTAAGTCAGCACCAGAAAACATATCGCTGATCAAGCGCAATAGCTGCGGCAAATCGCTTGATATTGCCCGCATGGCGCGTGATATGCACGGCGGTAATGGTATTGCAGACGAGTTCCATGTGATCCGTCATATGGTAAACCTTGAGACAGTTAATACCTATGAAGGCACATATGATGTGCATACGCTTATTTTAGGCCGTGCACAAACCGGCCTTCAGGCCTTTATGTAAGGGGTATAGAGTGGCTGGCCCCCTTACTGGTATCCGTGTTCTTGATCTTAGTCGCATTTTGGCAGGGCCTTGGTCTACCCAGTGTCTTGCTGACCTGGGGGCTGAGGTTATCAAGATTGAACGCCCGAACGAGGGCGATGATACCCGCACATGGGGGCCGCCCTTTTTTGGTGAAGGCGATGAAGCCCTTGCAGCCTACTATATGAGCGCAAACCGCGGCAAACAGTCTGTTGCGGTTGATATGGCAAGCCCAGAGGGGCAGAGCATTATCAAAAAGCTGGCAGCAAAGTCTGATATTGTTGTTGAGAACTTCAAGGTTGGTGGATTGAAGAAATACGGCCTTGATTATGAGAGCCTGAAGGCGCTTAACGTAGGCTTGATTTATTGTTCTATCACTGGTTTTGGTCAAACGGGGCCGTATAAAGACAGGCCGGGCTATGATCTGATGATACAGGGTCTTGGTGGCCTTATGAGCGTGACAGGCGAAGCAGACGATAAGCCCGGTGGTGGCCCGCAGCGCGCTGGTGTTGCGGTGGTTGATTTGTTTACTGGCCTTTATAGCACCATTGGCATTTTAGGGGCTTTGCATCACCGGGAAAAAACCGGTGAAGGTCAGCATATTGATATGGCCCTTCTTGATACACAGGTTGCTGTCCTTGCAAACCAAAGCTTAAGCTACCTTGTATCGGGGACGGCACCAAAGAGGCAAGGCAATAGCCACCCGGCTATTGTGCCGTACCAAAGCTTTGAAACCAAAGACGGCCACATGATTTTGGCAGTTGGTAATGACGGCCAGTTCAAGCGGTTTTGTGATGCGGCGGGCTTACCGGGTATAGCGGCTGACGCGCGCTTCAGTACAAACCCGGGCCGGGTTGCAAATAGGGGTGATCTGGTCCCTGTTCTTGCGGGGGTTATTGCTGGTCGCACGACAGATGAATGGGTGACAATGCTTGAAAAAGTGAATGTGCCGTGCGGCCCTATCAACACGCTTGACCGTGTGTTTGATAACGAGCAGGTAAAAGCCCGCGGCATACAACTAGCGCATAAAGATAGCCTTGGCCGTACATTGCCGGGGGTTGCTAACCCTATTCGGTATTCGGCAACACCTATAGAATATAAAAAAGCACCGCCCATGCTCGGTGAAGATACGGATGCGGTTTTAAGTGCACTTTTAGCTGAGTAGCCTTGGCCTTTAAGGCAATTACACATAAAATTGACCCATATGTGAGGCGCCTACCTGTACACCGTATGGTACTGATACCCTCTAGGCTAAGAGGAACATGCCATGAAAAAACTTAGTATCCGCATTTGTGCTATTATTTTTATGATGCTGGCTTTTGGCTCTTTTGCGCAGGCTGGTGATGACCCGGTTTATACAGGCACATTCAGTAATGTCGCTGTGGGTGGTTATGATACCGTTGTGTATTTTACAGAAGGCCAGCCGATAAAGGGTAATAAAAAGTTCAGTACTGACTATAAGGGCGCGCAGTGGCGTTTTGTAAACGCAGAAAATAAGGCGCTTTTTCTTGCGCACCCCGAACAATATGCGCCGCAGTATGGCGGCTACTGTGCATGGGCTGTAAGCCAAGGCTATACTGCATCAGGTGATCCAACTGTTTGGAAAATTGTGGATGGTAAGCTCTATCTTAATTATAATGACGATGTAAAAGCCAAGTGGGAGCAGGATATTCCCGCCTTTATAAAATCAGCCGATAAAAACTTTCCAAACCTTGTAGATGCCCCTGAATAAACATCGGGTCAGGTGATCTAAAGCCAGTGATTAGGAAGCCTTGCTGTGTGTGGGGTTTTCTTTTTTGCTGACTAAGCCCATAGTATGATCAGATACGCTAGAGGATATAATCTGACTGTGGGACTTTTTTTTATGACATTCGTGAAGAGAATTTTTGTGTTTTTTGTGCTGTTGCCGCTGTCTTTTGCAGCCGAAGCACAGACCCCCCTTATTACCTATAATACACAGTTTCACCCCACACTGGCGCGAAATGGCATTGTTGTAAGCCAAGAAACCTACGCAAGCGAAGCTGGTCTTGAAATATTAAAAGCTGGCGGCAATGCCGTTGATGCCGCAGTCGCTACAGGCTTTGCCCTTGCTGTTACGCACCCACAGGCAGGCAACCTTGGTGGTGGTGGCTTTATGATGATTTACCTGAAAGCCGAAGATAAAGTCATTGCGCTTGATTACCGCGAGATGGCCCCAAAAGCTGCCAGCCGTGATATGTATTTAGATGCAAATGGTGCGGTTGATAATAAACTGTCACGCTTTAGCCTGAAGTCAAGCGGCGTGCCGGGTACTGTTATGGGCCTTGTTGAGGCGCAAAAACAGTATGGTGTGCTTACGCTCCCTGAAGTGATGGCACCTGCGATTAGATTAGCCGAACAAGGTTTTGCCGTGCCGTGGGAGCTTGCAGAATCGCTTTCCCGCTACGGTAAGCGCTTATTAGCAGACAGTGCTAGCAAGGGTTATTTTTTCAAGCCTGATGGCAGCGCTTATGTGGCGGGAGATATATTCAGGCAGGTAGATCTGGCAGAGACGCTGAAAACTATCGCTCAAAAGGGTTCTGATGGTTTTTATAAAGGCGCCGTTGCAGATAAAATTGTCACCACAATGGAAACAGGTGGCGGCCTGATCACCCATGAAGATTTGGAAAACTATGAAGTGCGTTTCCGGGAACCTGTTTCAGGCACGTTTCGGAATGTGAAAGTCGTTACCATGCCGCCACCTTCGTCTGGCGGGGTGCATGTTATCCAGATGCTGAATGTGCTGGAAGGCTGGGATCTGCGCTCGATGGGGCATAATAGTGCGGCCTATATCCACCGTATGGTTGAAACCATGAAATATGCCTATGCAGATAGATCAAAATATCTTGGTGATCCTGATTTTTTCAAGGTGCCTGTTGCAGAACTAACCTCTAAAAAATATGCGGCTGCAATCCGCGCTAAAATTAACCCTGATACAGCAACGCCGTCTGCTGACATTGGGCCAGACCCAGACTTGCTTTATGAAAGCCATGACACCACGCATTTTTCTGTGGCGGACAGGTTTGGTAACATGGTTGCAAACACCTATACCCTGAATTTTACATACGGTAACAGCAAGTCTGTGGCGGGGGCAGGCTTCCTGCTAAATAATGAAATGGATGATTTTTCCGCAAAAGCCGGTGTGCCAAACGCATTTGGTTTGCTCGGTGGTGAAGCTAACGCGATAGAAGCAGGCAAGCGACCGCTGAGCAGCATGACACCAACATTTGTGTTCAAAGACGGCAAGCCCTATATCGCAACAGGCAGCCCGGGTGGGTCACAGATTATTACCACTGTTCTCAATGTTATTATGAATGCGGTAGAGTTTGATATGAATATTCAGGCAGCAACCAACATGCCGCGGTTTCATCATCAGTGGTTCCCGGACCAGATTTTTATGGAGGCGGGCTTCTCACTTGATACACGGCGGTTGCTGGCAAAAATGGGCCATCATCTTTCCACAGAGCCTTTTGACAGCAATGCTCATATCATTGGGGCTGCACAGTCGATCATGGTAACACCAGAAGGCTTGCTCGCTGGTGCGGCTGACCCGCGCAGGCCTGGTTCATTCGCGGCGGCTTACTAAGGACATAAAAAGGGCCACAGAAATATTTCCCGTGGCTCTTTTATCTTTTCAAAAGTTCTTATTCCGCTTGTGATGGAATATCCTTTGGTTGATCTTTTTTTACTGCCTGTAGAAGCCTGATTTTGAGGTGTTCTTTCAGGATAGTTAGATCATAGCCAATGGCATAAAGCGCAGGCACGAGTAGAAGAGTAACAAAAAACGCAATCACAACCCCTGCGGAAAGGGACATGACCACAGGTTTTAGGAAGGCCGCTTGAATAGACTGTTCAAGCATCATAGGCGTTAAACCGATAAAGGTTGTAACCGATGTTAGCAGAATAGGCCTGAACCGAGCAACGCCCGCCTCTACAATCGCCTCAACAGGGTTAAGGCCGCGTTCCCTAAGTTTGTTACTAAAATCAACCAGAACAAGGTTATCGTTGACCACAACACCAGCTGCAGCGGCAATACCAAAATAACTAAATACGGACATGGTCATATCACCAACATAGTGGCCGTATATAGCCCCAATAAAAGCAAACGGCATGGCCACCATAATGGCAAGTGGTTGCCAATAGCTTTTAAAGGCGGTCGCAAGCAGCATATACATAACAAATATGGCTACCAGATACAGGTTCACAAGCTGTTGTTGGAATTCAGCTTCGCCCTCGGCCTGACCAATGGAGCCACGCTGGATACCGGGATATTTTTTCTCCCATTCCGGGAAGAAGTTTTTATTGAGGTCTTCCATAATATTACCGCGAACACTATCTTTCATGTCCGCACTCACCCGTGCAGCCCGGTACATTTGCCAGTGGTGAATGTTTTTAATGCCGGGGGCATAGGTTAGTTCTGCGACAGTTTTAAGCGGTACTTCGTTGCCATCTGCGGTACGCACCCGGAAGTTTTCAAGACTTTCAATAGATTGCCGTGTTTCTTTGGGGTACCGCACCTTCACCTTTACGTCCTGCCCTTCACGAGGCAGGCGCTGCACTTCGTCGCCGTAGTAAGCTTGGCGAACTTGCAAGGATACATCTGCAAGCGTGAGGCCCAGCTTTTCTGCGCCCGGCTTCATGCTTATACGGATTTCTTCTGATGCGGCATCTAGATTGTTTCTAATGTCATAAAGGGCATCATAGGTACGCAGCTTTTCTTCAAGATCAGCAACTGCTTGCCTCAGAATAGTAAGGTCAGAGTGTCGAACAGAAAGTTCAAAGTCTGGGTCGTTATTACCATTCTCGTAGGTAACGGACACTTCTTTGGCGTCAGGAATATCACCAATAAGGTCACGCAGCTTAAGGGCAGCTTCTTTCGCGCCTATACTGCGGTTCTCTGCCGGGGCAAGCTTCACAATGGCAATGACACTGTCTTTTCGCGCCCGTGTGTACCAGTTTTCAACCAGTTTGCTTTTCCCGCCTGTTAACTGGTCTTCCTGCTCGATCAGTTTTTGCTCGGCGACTTGAAGCTGTTGTAATATCTCAAGCGCACGCCAGTAAGGCGAGCCTTCAGGCATCGTTACATTTATGGAGATTTCTTCACTTTCGAAGGACGGTTGAAAATTGCTTTTCACGTAACCAGACGAAAACAGGCCAAAGCCAAACATGAAAATAAAGACAAATATGGATGTTGTCAGATATTTGTTTTCTACAGCAGCCGTACCAATTTTGCGGTATTTATACTGGGCAAAGTCAGTAATGCTGGTTGCAATTTTTTTCTGAAATTTGCCAAATCGACCAACATGTTCCCGCGGTTTCATTTTTGAAAGGTGTGCTGGCAAAATCAGGAGTGATTCAATCAAAGAAAAAGAAAGCGCGGTGATAACCACCCATGTAATATGCCGTGTAAATTCTGTGGACTCGTTGTTCATAAACACCCACGGCGTGAAGGCAATGATGGTGGTTAGAACAGCGTAAATAACAGGTTTGGCAACAATCTGAGCACCAAATACAGCTGCCGTTATGCCGCCACCAGTTCTTTGGCTTTCTGTATGGATGCTTTCGCCAATAACAATGGCATCATCCACAACAATCCCAAGCACCAGCAGGAACGCAAAGGTTGATAGCATATTTAGCGAAACATCAAGCGCAGGGAGGAACACAAAGGCACCAGCATAAGCTGTAGCAATGCCCATCGTAACCCAGAAGGCGACTTTAGGGCGCAGTGTTAAAAGGAGGACAATAAGCACCAGCACAAGCCCTTGCAGCGCCGAACTGCTTATTGTTGACATACGGCTGTTAAACTCGTTTGCCTGATCAGTCCACAAGGTCATTTGAATACCGGCAGGCAGTGTTTTTGATCGTTCCTCAATCCATTTGTGAATGGATTCAGAGGCTTTAACAACGTCCATTTTCTCGGTGCTTAGAACTTGCAAGAGTACAGCTGGTTTGCCGTTCAGGCTGGCAAGTAAGTCAACATCCTCAAAGCCGTCGATCACTGTCGCTACATCACGCACGCGCACAATGCCGCCGTCTGCGGTTTGTCGAATGATGATATTTTCAAAGTCATGCTGTGTATCAGCCAGATTTCTGGCGGTAAGTGTCAGGTCGCCGCTATCTGTTTCGATGGTGCCGCCAGATGAATTAAGCGAGTTATTGGCAATGGCACGGGATACTTCTGAAAAAGTAAGGTTATAGCGGCGGAGTGCATCTTCTGATACTTCAACAGAAACTTCTTCGTTACGCGTACCAAAGGTTTCCACCAGTGAAATTGCAGGTAGTTGTGCTACTTCGCGCCTAAGTGTTTCGGATGTCTGTTTCAGTTCGCGTTCACTTACATCACCATAAACAGCAACCCTGATAAACTCTTCGCGCTGCACAAACTGTTTTACAATAGGTGGCTCTATATCTCGCGGAAAACTCGATATGGAATCAACACGAATTTTAACATCGTTCATGAACTGGGTGAAATCTGCATCCCGTAGCGCAAGGACAATAATTTGTCCAAAACCCTCGGATGATGTAGACCTGATCCAGTCGATATTATCGAGATCCTGCATGGATTCTTCAATGCGGGAAACAATTTGTTCTTCTACATCCTGTGGGCTGGCGCCAGGCCATGTTACTGTAATGGCAAGCCCTGGAAAGCGAACTGTTGGAAATACTTCCCGCTCCATGGCCATAAAGCCAAACACACCGGACAGAAAAATACCAATCATCAGCAGGTTGGCGGCTACTTTATTGCGTGCCCACCATTCAATTGTCTTGTTCATGCTGTTTCTCCCTAACGGTCTGTGTCAGAGAGGGTATTACCCGCGGCGCGGGTAATAGTGCTAACAGGCATACCGCTGTATGCGGCACGGACAGCCGAGGTCACAACCATTTCGCCTTCAGCAACACCACTGGAGACATAAACATTGTCGTCTGATGTTGAAATTACATCTACGGTGCGGATTTCTAACTTGTTGTCTTTCACAACATAAATCCGGTCGTCCCCTCTTAAGGCGAGACGTGGCATAACCATGGTTTTGGTTGGTATTGCGCTTTTAATGGTGGCTTTCACAAACATGCCAACGGCAAGAGGTTTGCCCATGTCAGCTGCTTGGCCGTAGGGGTCCTGCACTTCTGCAACCGCATATATCAGTCGGGTTTGGCGGTCGATTGCAGCATTTACCCGCACGATGTGCCCAACCCAGCTATATGATTTATTATGTACTGTGCTGCTAAAAGTAACTTCTGGGGCATTTGTGCCGTTTGAGACAAAGCCAATAGGCAAGTCAATTTCCGCAAGCTGTGTATCGGTGAGGGGTAGCCGAACCTCAACAACATCAGTGGCAAATACGCGGCCCAGTTCAGTGCTGGGTGTTACAATCTGGCCTAAGCCTACACTACGTTCAAGAACTTTGCCGTGGAAAGGTACACTAACATTTGTACGGGAAAGGTTTAGCTTTGCGGTTTCAAGATCAGCTTCAGCAGCACGTTTTTGTGCCTGAGCTTCTGCAACTTGTGGCGCGTTCAGGGCAAGGGGCGTTGGTTGCCCGTCTTTTACCCATTCATCCCACTGTTTGCGCTTTATCCGGGCATCTGCCATTTCTTTTTCAAGAACAACAGCCGTTTGAGCGACGCGGGCTTCTGCTGTTGCAAGCGCCAGATTATAATCAGCATCATCAATTTTGATAAGGGTTGCATTGGACCCAAAACCAGCACCTTCAGCAAATGATTCAGAAATAGAAACAATCCTGCCGGAAACCTGTGGCATCAGGGCTATTTCTGTTTTGGCTTTCACTTCGCCCTGTGTGGTAACGGTTAAACGTACGTCTTCTGTCTTAACCGTATCGACATAAAGCGATGTAGGTCTTTCTTCAATCTCTGTTTTTTCAGGGGGTGATTTAGCTGCATCAAGGGCTATTACAGACCCTATGCTAGCCAGCAGCACCACGGCAGGTACTACAAACTTCACAATCTTGCTCACGATATATCCTCGCATTTTATTATCAGGCTTTTGCCTGTGTTTTTTTAGTTATTGGCTTACGCCTGTCGTGTTTGTATTTACCCTCTTACTGTATAAATGAATAAAAGTCACTTATTTTTAATACAGTAAAGCTGTCTCCAGCACAGGGTGCGAGGGTGTCCCGTGCCAGAGTAATCCTTTAGGTTTTTTGCTTAAGTAGTCGCTTTTTCGCGGTTGATAGCACGCCAGCCAATATCCCTGCGGCAAAACCCATCAGACCAGTCGATACTATCAACAGCCTTGTATGCTTTTTCCTGTGCTTTTGTCACGGTGGCACCAAGCGCGGTTACATTGAGTACTCGGCCTCCAGCGGCTTGAATATGGCCGTTTTCCTGTTTGGTGCCTGCATGGAAAATGCGGACGTCAGCGTCACCAGACGCAGCAACCAAGCCTTTGATCTCGCTTCCTTTTTCATAACTAGCAGGATAACCTTTTGCTGCCATTACAACAGTTAAGGCAGCTTTTTCATCCCATTCAGCAGAAACGCCTGCAAGCTCGCCCTTTGCAGTGGCTACTAGCAAGGGCACGATATCACTTTTCAGCCGCATCATCAGAACCTGACATTCAGGGTCACCAAAGCGGCAGTTGTATTCAATCAGTTTTGGGCCATCTGCTGTGATCATGAGGCCGGCAAAAAACACGCCGCGATAGGGGTGTCCCATATCGGTCATGGCTTGCACGGTTGGTGCAATAATGGTGTCCATCACTTCTTTGCAGAGTGTATCTGTCATAACAGGGGCGGGGGAGTAAGCACCCATGCCGCCAGTGTTTGGACCAGTGTCACCTTCACCTACGGCTTTATGGTCTTGGGCAGTAGCAAGGGCGAGGGTTGCGGTGCCGTCGCAGAGAGCAAAAAAGCTGGCTTCTTCGCCGGTCAAGAATTCTTCAACAACCACTTCAGCGCCAGCACTGCCAAACGCGCCGTCAAAAATATAATCAACAGCGGCAAGAGCTTCCTCTAGGGTTTGCGCTAAAATAACGCCTTTGCCAGCGGCAAGACCGTCAGCCTTAATAACAATTGGTGCGCCTTCTTTGGTGATATAGTTTTTGGCGCTGGCAGCATCTTTGAAACGGCCATAACTTGCTGTCGGGATATTATATTTAGCGCAAATATCCTTGGTAAAGCCTTTTGAACCCTCAAGGCGTGCAGCCCCTGCTGTTGGCCCAAAAGCCAAGATGCCAGCCGCAGTTAGGTCATCAACCAGACCTGCAACAAGCGGACCTTCAGGGCCAACTACCACAAATTCAATTTCATGATCTTTGCAGAATGAAATAACTTCACTATGATCAGATGTATCAAGCGGGGTGTTAATCGCCACTTCCACTGTGCCGCCGTTGCCGGGTGAACAGTATAGGGTTTGCAGTAAAGGACTTTCGGCAATTTTCCAGCACAGAGCATGCTCACGGCCACCAGACCCGATCACAAGTATATTCATTTTTATGACTTCCCTTCAAGACGACGGTTGCTTGTTGGCGGGCCCCTTGTATCATAGCCATCTAATGTGGCAAGACTTGAAATCCATAACCAGCATCAAGAAGTAAGAAAGATATGTCAGATACGGCCCTTGGCTCAAATGAATATGAATATACGGTTTCCGAAATTTCAGGCGCGCTCAAGCGGTCGGTTGAAGACCAGTTTGGCTATGTGCGGGTGCGGGCGGAGCTTTCTGGGGTTAAGCGGGCTGCTTCTGGCCATGTTTATTTTGCACTCAAAGATGATCAGGCCGTGATTGACGGCGTGTGCTGGCGTGGTAGTGCATCGCAGCTTTCTTTTGTACCGGAAGACGGGCTTGAAGTGGTTTGCACCGGCAAACTTACGACATATCCGGCGCGGTCAAAATACCAGATGGTTGTTGACAAAATGGAGCCAGCGGGCGCTGGCGCGCTTATGGCGCTGCTTGAAGAGCGCAAGAAAAAACTGGCGGCGGAAGGTTTGTTTGACCCTGCCCGTAAAAAGCCCATTCCCTATATTCCGGGTGTTATTGGTGTTATTACATCGCCGACCGGCGCTGTTATCCGCGATATATTACACCGCCTTGCAGACAGGTTCCCACGCAGGGTTATTGTGTGGCCTGTACTTGTGCAGGGCGAAGGGGCCGCAAACCAGATTGCAAAAGCCATTGAAGGCTTTAACGCTTTAACAGCAGAAAGCCCTATACCGCGTCCAGATGTACTGATTGTTGCGCGTGGTGGTGGTTCGATCGAGGACCTGTGGTCGTTTAATGAAGAAGTGGTGGTGCGGGCTGCAAGCAATAGTGTTATTCCACTTATCTCTGCGGTTGGCCACGAAACCGACACCACCCTTATTGATTACGCCTCAGACCTGCGGGCGCCGACACCCACGGGTGCGGCAGAAATGGCGGTTCCTGTTAGGGAAGAGCTTGTCTACACAGTTGCAGACTATGGTCGCAGGCTGGTGGGCCAGAAAAATATTATGATCAGGGATCGCAGCGAGCGCCTTAAAGGGTTGGCGCGGGGGCTTCCCAAACCACGGGATATGCTGGGGCTTCTAAGTCAGCGTTTCGATGAACTTGCTGAGCGCCTACCGCGCGGCCTTATTAGTATTGCACAGGCAAAATCCATTCGGCTGAACCGGCTTCTTGGTGGGCTGAGTGCCGGGCGGTTATCGCAGCTTTTATCATTCAGAAGCAATCAGTTAGAAGTAAACGGCAAGCGCTTGCAGCCCTTGTATACACGCCGACTTGCTGATTTGTCTTCAAGGCTTGAGGGCACGGGGCGTATGCTGGATAGCCTGTCGTATGAGCGGGTATTGGACCGTGGCTTTGCACTGGTTGAGGACGCAAACGGAACACCGGTTTCAAAGGCGCAGGCCTTATCAGCGGGGGACATGTTAAAGCTGCGATTTGCGGATGATAGCCGCCAGGTTCAGGTGGTGGAAGGCGGCGGTGTGGTGCCGCCTTCTTCGCAGGCGCCCGCTAAAAAAACACCGCCTAAAAAAGCAGATAAAAAACAAACTGATATGCTGCAAGGCAGCCTGCTGTAATTATTTTTATGTGCGCCAAACTTTTGCCGCCTTCTCTTGATGGAATGCTAGAATGAAAGCTTTAGAAACTGCATTTTTATTATTGTTTACAGTGACATGTGCTGCATATGCTGTGGCTGCTACAGAGTTGCAAGGCAGCGTAGCACAGGGCGGCATGGTGTGGGGCATAGCAGAGCAGGGCGCCGTAATATTGCTTGATGGCAACCCCGTTAAAGTGGGGCCAGAGGGGCAATTTGTTTTTGGTTTTGGCCGCGACGCCGGCCCTGAGGCAAGGCTGATTATCATCAGCAGGGCAGGTAAGCGCACGGAGAAAATTCTGAAAGTAGAGCAGCGTACTTTTGATATAGAACGGGTGAAAGGCTTGCCGCCTAAAACGGTAAACCCGCCGCCAGAGTGGGCGGCACAGCGCAAGGTGGAAACCGGGCGTGTGGCCAAGGCGAGGGCAGAAACCACAGGCGATACTTTCTGGACAGAAGGCTTTATAAGGCCCGCAAAGGGCCGGTTTTCCGGCTTTTATGGCAGCCAGCGTATTCTGAACGGCGAGCCAAAAAACCCCCATTACGGGCTTGATATTGCAGCCAAAGTGGGAGAGCCTATTTATGCGCCAGCGGGTGGCACAGTGCGCCTTGCGGACCCTGGTTTTTTGCTGGAGGGCGGCATTGTTATTATTGATCACGGCTACGGTGTAACATCAACGCTGTTTCATATGAATTCGGTTGACGTAAAAGAAGGTGAAACGCTACATCAGGGCGACCCAATTGGCACGATCGGCGCAACGGGAAGGGCCAGCGGCCCTCATGTTGACTGGCGGGTGAATTGGGGGAGTGTGCGGCTTGATCCCTATTTGCTGCTGTCAGAGGCTGATAAAAAATAACAACTCATTATGCTGTAATAAGGGCGGAAAACAGGCCCGGACAAGGAAATAAAGATGATCTTCAGGCGAGGAAATAGCACACAGCAACAGCAGGCACAGTGCCGGCACAGTGTGCCATATTTGTGCGTTGTTGTGCCACTTTTGGCGCTGCCATTTGGCACCGCTACATATGCGGCAGATAACAGTTTTGAAATAGATGGTTACGTAGGCGTAACAAGCGACTACCGCGACCGGGGTATCTCAATGTCTGATCTCGACGCTTCCGTTCGGGGTTCCATTTCTGTATTTCACGATAGCGGCTTTTACGGCGGGGTAGATGCTGCCCTGATTGATGATCAGATGGGCGGGGATACCAAAACAGAATTTTTCGCGGGTTACAGCATGGACCAGGGTGATTATATTTATGATTTCTCGGCAGAGCTTGACGGCATTCACGGCAACGGATCTGACTATTACCCAGAGTTTAAAGCCAGCATGGCGCGTGACTTTGGCCTTGCCTTCATTCGCACCGGCCTTGCATACGCGCCTGAAGGCCGCTGGAACACACCAGATGTAGATAGCCTTTATGCCTATACCGATCTTGAAATTCCGGTTCCAACCTTTCCTGAGCTTACAATCATCAGCCGCCTTGGCTATGACATGCGCAGTGACCGGTCGAATTTGCTCGACTGGTCTGCCGGTCTCTCCGTGTTTGTTGACAGCTTTGAAGTGACGTTGATCTATGAGGATTCGTCCCTTGATAGCGAGATCGCAAAAGGCCGCTTTGTCTTTGGCACCCGTTTTTATTTTTAAGGCTGGATGCGCCGTTCTAACCGTCGCATGACGAATAGGATGAAGTGGTGAGTGATGTAATAATGATCACCTAAATCGGGGCGAACAGGCCGTGGCGGAGGGCGTTTTTGCGGCTATAGGTATGCACAGGCCTTTCTGCATCTTCAACCCGGCATTGCCATTCCGTGAGCGCCGGTTTCACCCGTTCCATCACTGGGGCCTGCAACGCGGGGCTAACCGCAACAATATGGTCATGCAGGGGTTTTTCGCGGTTGAAGATCAGGTTTTTGCCGTGGGCAGTGGTGCAAATGCCGCCTGCTTCCAGCAGGATAAGGTCTGCGGCTGCCACGTCCCAGTCATTTTTGGGGCGCAGCGTAACGCAGCAGTCAAACTGGCCATCAGCGATTTGACATATCCTGAGGGCAATGCTGTTTGCGGCTTCGGCCTGCATGGTTTCTGGCCACGGGTTTGGCCAGAATTTCTCATGACGGAAGGCCTCAGGGTCGCCCATCATGCGGGCTGTGTTCAGGTTATCTGCGCCTGAAACCTCAATATGTTTGCCGTTTTTGCGCGCCCCCCGGCCATATTCAGCAAAATAGAATGCGTCTTTCACCGGCGCATAAAAGGCGGCTACAACAGGGCGCTGGTCTTGCACCAATGCCACCGATATGCCCCAGTCATCGCCGCCTGCAATAAAGGCGCGGGTACCGTCGATCGGGTCCACCACCCACAGGCGGCCACAGCGCAGGCGCTCTGGCTGGTCTTCGGTTTCTTCAGACAGCCAGCCATAACCGGTCCGGTTTTGCATCAGGGTGGTACGCAGAAATTCATCAACAGCCATGTCGGCTTCGCACACAGGGTTCCCGGGGGATTTTTCCCACACTTTTACATCACGGGCGAAATAGGAAAGGGCGATCCGCCCTGCTTCCTCTGTTACCTGCCGTACAAGGCGGGCATCGTCGGCAAGCGACCACGGGCTATAATCATCATCAAACACGTTTTGGGCATTTTTTGCCACGGGTTTACTCTACATCCAAAGCGCGCATCCCCATATACGCCGGGTTATCATTCGCTTCCCTCAGTTCCCACTAAAACCTACTATGCGCCAGCCACCATCATGCCGTCAATACGGCTTGTGGGCGCGTTGGTACCATACTGCATCACCAGATCAGATGATACCTGAAGCTCCATGAACATTTCCTTAAGATTGCCAGCAATTGTAAACTCGCTCACAGCTTCGGCGATAACACCGTCCCTGATCATAAAGCCAGCGGCCCCCCGGCTATAGTCACCTGTTACACCGTTCACACCCATGCCGATAAGATCGGTAATATAAATGCCTTCCTTGATGTCGGCCATTAAGGCACTGGGGCTAAGGTCGCCCGGTGCAATATATAGGTTTGTGGTGGAAATGCCGGGCGCTGACGAGGTACCCCGGCTGGCGTGGCCGGTAACGGCAAGCCCAAGCTGGCGCGCGCTGGCGCTGTTCAAAATCCACGATTTTAAAACGCCGTTTTCCACAAGGTTCTGGCGGCTAACTGCCACACCTTCGCCGTCAAACACTTTGCTTGAAATGCCGCGTTTTATCAGCGGGTCATCGGTTACTGTAATGGCCGGGTTAAAAACAGGCTTGCCCATTTTATCTTTTAAAAAGCTGGTGCCGCGCGCCACGGCTGTGCCGGAAATAGCCCCGACAAAATGGCCCAAAAGGCTGTTTGCCACACGGGGCGCAAACACAAGCGGCATGCGCCCGCTTTTTGCTTTTGCGGGGTTCAGGCGGCCTACTGCAAGATCGCCCGCTTTTTTGCCAATATCGGCGGCGTTTGCCATGTCGGCAAAGTGGCGCTTTGACGTATAGTCATAGTCGCGTTCCATCGCGGTGCCAGTGCCAGCAACCGCCGTGGCGGAAATGGAAAAACTGCTGCCCTGATAGTGGCCTTCAAAACCGTGGCTGGTGATAAGCGAAATGGCATAGCTGCCAGCGCTGGCACCTGCGCCGCCCGAATTGGTAACGCCTTTTACGCTGTAAACCGCATCTTCTGCAATTTGCGCCAGTTCTTTTAGCTGGTCGGCAGATATATCAGTATCGTCGTAAAGGTCAAGGTCAGGGAACGGGCCGTGGGCCAGCGCTTCCTTGGGCGCAAGGCCGCAGTATTCATCCTCTGGTACAGCGCGTGCCATGGCAACAGTGCGCTCGACTAGCTCTTTCAGGTTGGCGGGCCGCCTGTCGCTGGTGGAAACCATGGCCTGCTTTTGGCCAAACATAACGCGAAGGCCAATGTCTTCGCCCTCTGAACCTTCTACATCTTCCATCTGGCCGTTGCGCCACGAAACCCCACGTGAACGGGCATCTACCGCCACAGCGTCAGCGGCGTCAGCGCCTGCTTTTTGGGCGGCATTTACAAGATCGTGAAGGGTCTCAAGGGTGCGTTGGGGCATAAACAATTCCGGTGGGTTTTAAAGCGAACACTATAGGACCGCCAATAAGCCACAAACAGGCGCTAAGGGCAAGGCAGGAGATATGATTTTTAAGGGTTACGCAGGCAAGGAAACGCCCTTCATGCTGGATGAAAGGCGCTGTAGGCTGGTTTAGTGGTGTTTCACTTCGGTTTGGTGGCCGGTTTCTTCTGCATGAAGCTCTGCCTCGTGCTGGGCTTCGGCTTCATCGTGGCTGTCGTGCCCTATTTGTTTATTCTCATCATGGCAGTAAACATAATACACATTTTCGTCTAACGCGATTGCCGCACCAGAAAGCGCAAACAGGCCTGCAACCATTATCCCCGTAATACCCTTAGTCATGTTTCTCATGATATTTCCCCTATCGTAATGAGGACAGAATAATACCGCATGATATATTACTTTTGTCTTAAAGCGGGCATCTTACTTTATTAGGCGTCATTACCCGGCTTGACCGGGTAATCTATACATTATGACAATCACCCTAGACTCGCCGATCAAGTAGGCGAGTGACGAATATTATAGACTCCCGCCTGAATGAGAGTGGCGCTATAGTAGCTACAGTTACAGTTTACGATCAGGGGGATTTATGACTGACGATGGTCTTCTCTATCACTACACCAGCAATGAAGTATTCATGAATATAATCGAAAGTGACACATTGCGTCTTTCATCTCTGGATGGAACCAATGATTATCAAGAAGGCACATGGATATTAGACAAATATACTGACTTTTTAATCAAGGAAGGTGCTGAACTAAAGAAGAATACAGGTGAATCTCGGCGTCACAAAGAAAGAATTCTAGCGGCAAGAAATAATTTTCTTGGTTTTGCTGCTTGTTTTTCTCAAGGAGGAGAGAAACTAAGCCAGTGGCGAGGATATGCCGATAATGGCAAAGGCGTGGCTCTGTGCTTAAACAAAGAAAAAATGGAGAATTTCATTAAGTCTATTAACGAACAACACAAGTTAAATATACGATATGGCGAAATTAAATATACTGAGAGTGATCATGATAAGTTTATTAAACAACATATCGAAAAAACTATAAAAAAGCTTAGTCGTTCAAAAAATCTAACTCCAGAAAAAGAAAAAGATTTAATTAACGATCAATGGGCTAGCCTTTTCTCCCATATATATTTTCATAAAAACCCTGCATTCAAAGAAGAGCAAGAGTATCGTATTTGTCTAAATGTACCAGTTATAGAATTATATGAAGAAATATGGGCAATCAGAATAGGAATGAAGGGAAAACCCTTTGGAATCGTACCTTATATCAACTTCCAATACCCTAAAATAAAGCGAAGAGCAGTACTTGGCGGTATGCTAGAGAAGGTAATCTTGGGGTCAAAAAATATCACGCCCTCAAATCATCTAGAGTTTTGGTTAAAGACAGGTGGTTTTGAAAATGTAACTGTTGAACAGTCTAAAGCCTCTTACCGCTAATCATTTCCAGACCTTCTTGCCGCTACCCGGTATGCCGAGGGTGTCCCACAGGGCGTCTACCTTATCCACCACATCTGCGTCCATCGCAATTTCCTTGCCCCATTCGCGGTGGGTTTTATTTTGATATACGATAGCGATATGCTATATTTATATCTTAAGGAGTAAGGAAATGACCATGCAGCAAATTATAGCACGTATCCCTGATGATGAGCTTGCTGAACTGGATCAGCTCGCACATCGAAAGCATATTTCACGGGCAAAAGCGATGCGTGATGCCGTTCGAATGTATCTGGATGAAAACAGCAAATCAGTTAATCAGGAGGCGTTCGGCTTGTACAAAAAGGCACCAGTTGATGGTCTTCAGGTGCAGCAAGCCCTGCGCGAGGAATGGGGCAAGTGAAGGTTGTTTTTGATAGTTGCATCCTCATTGATTACCTGAATGGCATCAAGCCAGCGAAGGCTGAGATAGAAGCCCTGGATAAAGGGTCCCGCTGTATCAGTACATTAACATGGATTGAGGTGATGGTCGGGGTTGAAGAAGACCATATTGATATTGTCAGTGATTTTTTAGCTTCCTTCACTGTATTGTCGCTAAACGCAGATGTTGCCATGGCAAGTGTGACAGTGCGGAAAGAGCGAAAAATAAAGCTGCCTGATGCGATTATTGAAGCAACGGCAATTGCAAACAATGCATTGCTTGTGACCCGTAATACAAAAGATTTTCAGGCTTCTGTCAGTGTGCGTATCCCGTACACACTGTAGGTGTTATTTCCAAATCTTCTTGCCGCTACCCGGTATGCCGAGGGTGTCCCATAGGGCATCCACCTTATCCACCACATCCGCTTCCATATAAATCTCGCGGCCCCATTCGCGGTGGGTTTCGTTGCCTATTTTATTGGTGGCATCCAGCCCCAGCTTGCCGCCAAGGCCGCTTTCGGGGGAGGCGAAATCAAGGTAATCAATCGGGGTGTTCTCCACCGTCACGATGTCGCGCACCGGGTCCATCCGGGTAGAAATCGCCCACATCACTTCTTTCCAGTCGCGGCAATCAATGTCAGCGTCCACCACAATTACAAATTTGGTATATACAAACTGGCGTAGGAACGACCACACGCCCATCATCACCCGTTTGGCGTGGCCCGCGTAAGCTTTTTTAATGCTCACAACCGCAATGCGGTAGCTGCAGCCCTCTGGCGGCAACCAGAAATCCACAATTTCGGGGAACTGCTGTTGCAGCAGCGGGATGAACACTTCATTCAGCGCTTCGCCCAGCACGCTTGGCTCATCAGGCGGCTTGCCGGTGTAGGTGGAAAGGTAAATTGGGTCTTTCCGCATGGTGATGGCGGTTACGTTAAACACCGGGAACTGTTCTACGCTGTTATAATACCCCGTGTGGTCGCCGTAAGGGCCTTCGGCGCGGTAATCGTCCAGGCTCACGAAACCTTCGATCACAATCTCTGCGGTGGCGGGCACTTTGAGGGGCACGGTCTTACAGTCTACCAGTTCCACCTTTTTGCCGCGTAGCAAACCGGCGAATTGGTATTCGCTCAGTGTGTCTGGCACGGGCGTTACCGCCGCCAAAATGGTGCCGGGGTCCGCGCCAATCACGGCGGCAGCGGGCACAGGCTCGCGTTTCTGGTCTTTCCACCTTGCATATTGCTGCGCACCGCCCCGGTGCTTTAACCAGCGCATCAGCGTTTGGTTTTTACTTACCCGCTGCATGCGGTATATGCCCAGATTAAATTTATCTTCCGGTGCGCCAGATGGCCCCTTTGTTACCACCAAGGGCCATGTTATCAGCGGCGCAGGCTCGCCCGGCCAGCAGGTTTGAATGGGCAGTTTAAAAAGGTCAATATCATCGCCCGTTAGCACCACTTCCTGTACGGGGGCTTTTTTCACCGTTTTTGGTTTCATCGCCAGCACTTGTTTGGCAAGCGGCAGCATTTTAAGCGCGTCTTTTACGCCAGCGGGTGGTTCTGGCTGCTTCAAAAACGCCAGCGTTTCGCCCACGGCGCGCAGTTCGTGCGGTTCGCGGTTCATCCCCCACGCCACACGCTCAACCGTGCCGAACAGGTTGATCAGCACGGGCATGTCTGCTTTTTCGCCGCGCTCGTTTATCACATGCTCGAACAGCACTGCAGGGCCGCCAGCCGCCAGCACGCGGGTGCCGATCTCGGTCATTTCCAGATGCGTGGAAACCGGCTCTGAAACCCGCACAAGGCGGCCTTCTTTTTCCAGTATATCGATAAAATCTCTAAGCGATTTATAAGCCATATGCGCCTTATATAGCAGCTTTTCTGTGTGCGCTACGGTGAAATGCGGCTTTGGGGGAAATTACAGCCAGCGGCGGGTGCGCATGCAGTAAGCTTGGTAATCTGCCCCAAATGTGTGCAGAAGATGTTTTTCTTCCATCGCGATAAAGCGGTAGCGCATAACAAGCAAAAACAGCACCAGCACGCCGAACGGGCTATAGCCCCCCACCCACGACCAGTAACCCGCAAGAACCACGGTCATGGCAATATACATGGGGTTGCGCGAACGGCGAAACATGCCAGTGGTTACAAGCTTTGTGGGCTTGTCGCCCGGTAAAATAGTGGTGCGCGCGCGCTTGAACTGCCTGTTGGCAACAATAGCGATAAGCAGCCCAAGTGCCATAACAAGGCCGCCTGAAAGGCTGTAGGCGACCGGCTCGCCGGTTTCCCATTTGCCGAGATAATATATTGCCACCATGGCGGCAATAAAAACATACGGCGGCAAAATACGCGGCACCCCGTATGGGGGGCTTGTATCTGTTTTAGGGTGAGTCATGGTGCTTCTCCCTCAATGTATGGGTGGTAGCTAACTAAAGCCAGCGGCGAGTGCGCATGCAGTATACCAGATATTCCTCGCCGAACACAGCCAGCATATGCCGTTCTTCCATTGCAATAAAGCGGTTCTGGATAAAGGCTATAAAAGGCAGCAACACCATAAAGGGGCTAAAGCCGCCCGTGAATGACCACAGGCCCGCAAGCGCCAGCACCATTGCACCGTATATGGGGTTGCGCGAATAGCGGAACGGCCCATTTGTGATAAGGGCTGCGGGTTTGGCGCCCGGCATGATGGTGGTTTTGGCGCGTGCAAATGTAACGGCAGACCATGCTGTGATGCCAGCCGCCGCTGCCAGCACCGCCAGCCCACCAGTGGTGAGCGTGAAAGCACCCGTTTCCATATGGCCCAGCCACAGGGAAAGCCCTGCCGCCAGCACAAACAAATGCAGCGGCAACAGGCGTGGCACCTTGTAGCCGCTGTTTTGGTTTTTAGGGTCGTTTCTGCTCATGCTGTTCCCTTTGGTGGTTGCAGAGCAGTTTTACGGCTATTTCTCCAGCAGTTCAAGCGCGGCGATGGTCATGGCCTCTACCCCGGTTTTAATCGACGGTTCTGGCGCGATTTTGAACACAGGGCTATGGTGTCCCGGAATGGCGGGGCCGCCGTTTTTCGCTGCTTCAAAGGCTTCTGCCGGTGTGCCGCCTACCATAAAGTAAAAACCGGGTACATTTTCGGGTGTGCGGGTGAAGTCTGTAAAGTCTTCCGCAGCCATATTGTGCTGTTCGTAAGCAACAATCCGGTCAGCGCCGAACTTTTCCTTGAAGGTGCTGTCGAGCCGGGTGGTGAGGGATGCATCATTTTTGGTTACTTCATAGCCGCCCTTGTGCACCATGTAGGGCAATTTGTCTTCCGGCAGGCCGGCGGCGCGGCCCATGTTTTTGGCAATGCGCTCTATGCCGGTGAGCAGGGTTTCGCGCACTTCGTCGCTGTTGGCGCGCACAGTGAGCGCCATGGTCGCCTGATCAGGGATGATGTTGCCAGCGGTGCCCGCATGGAAGGTGCCCACGGTTACAATACCTGCTTCAAGCGGCGATATATCCCGCGTGATCAATGTTTGCAGTGCGGTGACAATCTGCGCGCCGATCACGATCGGGTCTTTGCCGTACTGCGGGGCAGCGCCGTGTGTGCCAATGCCGGGCACGATAATTTCTACACTGTCGGCAGAACTATACATGGTGCCAGCGCGGTAATAGATTTTGCCAGCAACATCGGCCGAACCAACATGAAGGGCAAGGGCATAATCCGGTGTGGGGAACTTGCTGTATAGCCCGTCATCCAGCATGGCTTGCGCGCCGCCGTATGCTTCCTCTGCCGGTTGGCCGATCAGCACAAGGGTGCCTTGCCACTGGTCTTTTCTCGTGGCCATTTGTTTGGCAGTGCCCACAAGCGCCGTGACATGCATGTCATGCCCGCAGGCGTGCATCACCGGCATTTCCACCCCGTCAAGGTTCACTTGCGTTTTGGTGGAAGCATAAGCAAGGCCTGATTTTTCCTGTAGGGGCAGGGCGTCCATATCGGCGCGAATCAAAACCGTGGGGCCTTTCCCGTTTTTCATTACGGCTACAACGCCCGTTTTGCCAACACCGGTGCTAACACTGTAGCCAAGGGCTTTCAGTTCTGCGGCAAGGCGTTTCGATGTTTCGGTTTCCTGAAAAGATAGCTCAGGGTTGCTGTGCAAATGCTTAAATAGCTTTTCAAGGTGTGGGTAATCAGCATTGATATCGGCCTGAAGTGGGCTTTCTGCTTTTGTCGGTAGGCTTGTTAGTATGCTGGACGCGAGAAGTGCAATCGCAAGCTTGTTCATCGTAATTCCTTCCTGAAACTGTACAAATTGAGGGTATTTTACATGCAAAATTTCGAATATATATATTTTTTTTTCAAAAGGTGTATTTGTTACGTTGACTCCGCACTTTCCCTTCGGTATTCACGGCGGCGGAGAGGTGGCTGAGTGGTCGAAAGCGGCACCCTGCTAAGGTGTTATACTGGTAACGGTATCGAGGGTTCGAATCCCTTCCTCTCCGCCATTTTCCTTTTTATCAATAAAATCAATAACTTAAATTTGCAAAAATGGCCCTTGTAGTACAGTTTGTGGTACAAAGTGTGGTACAATTTTTTTAAGTATATTTTGCTGTTTTAGCGCAAAGATATTTCATTATAGCAACGTGCCATGACTTTCCTCTCAGAATCAGGAATAATCGGGTTCATTTTCATTAGATTTTGAGGGTTTAAAAGTTTAACAATACACTGAATTTGTATTCAGGATATTACCCGCCGATAAGTAATTAAAGCTCTTTAAAATGGATACACCCCCGAGAACTGGGTTCAGCGGGGGCGTTGCGGTTTTGCCCACTCTCAATTAGCGGGCTACGTATGAGTGTATTATTATAGCAGTGTTCCCCGTCAGGCCCTATGGAACCAAAGTTAGGGATTGCATAAGAGAGGATTTTGATTTCATTTGAAGTGACGTAAGGAATGTAGAATGAAAGCTAAATCCACTAAGTCTGCTAGCAGCAAAGCTGCCGCTGAGCAAACAGTTAAGAACATCCGCATTGTGCTGGAAAGCCTACGCGGGGAAGGCTCTATCGCTGAGCTTTGCCGCCGCGAGGGTCTTGCCCAAAGCATGTATTACAAATGGTCCAAGGAGTTCCTTGAGGCTGGCAAGCCAGTGGACCTGAGCGCCCCAAAGGTGAAAGAGGGTGAACTTGAGCTGTGGCTGGTGGGCCTTGTGTGCCCCTTCGCCACCAAGGACAATAAGCTTGTGGAAGCCTGCCTCCATGACCTCATCACCGGTCCCTTAAAGGGCATACCACTTAAGATGCAAAAGACCGACCCCAAGACTGGGGAAAAGTCTGTAATTACGTTGGGAGGGGGGAAGTGAAGGGGATAGTTCCAATATTGTTTGTTTTTGTTTGTCTTAGTGCTTGTCAAACAGAATCCAAAGCGGAGAGTGAGCAGGTGTATCCGCAAAACTCTTGCTTAAGATATTGGGATGAGGGAACCAAAAACGTTGTTTGTGCAGAAATTCGTAGACTGCTCAATAACTATGTGACGGTGTCATTGAGGGACGATGCTCAGGCAGAAGTGATTGTCTTTCAAATAGAAGGCCTTTTAGAAGGTAAGGGTGATTATTCAACGTGGCAGTATGCTGCTACTCAAATAGCAAACCATTTACTTCGCGCTAAGAAAGTACAGCAATCAAAAGTGATTGTCGAAAAGCTCATAAATAAAGAGCAGTCGGATAATACGTTGTGGCATCGGTTTTATAAATTCCAACTATATAGCCTCGCGAGAGAGCTTGGTGTTGATATCGACTTTTATCAGTCTAGTGATCAAGCTGTGGGTATTGCTAAGAATCTGTTGACGATTACTTCATCACGCAGTTTGAAGTCTCATCTGATGCTGTCAACGCAAAACTATGCTAGGATTTTTCTGTCGTCTCAGCAATATAGTCAAGCAATTGCCATGATGGATTCATGTCGTGATGCAGCTTTTGCTATCAAATATGATATCGCTGTTTCTACTTGCTATAGCCCGTATCTTGACGAGCAAGATACGCCTTCAGAAGTAAAACTAGAAATTGCTACTAAGCTATATGGTGCGACTTGCTCAAGGGGCATTAAGTCACTTTGCATGGCATTACGGCACAAATTTGCCAAATTCAATTTGATTGGAAGTGAATAAAATGTCTGATCTACAAAACTTTTGGGAAACCAATGAAGGCCAAATTCTATCAATATGGCATAATGCGTTACAAGATATTGCATCATTTAACCATTATAATAACCTGATAAAAGATCGAGAGCTTAATGCATTTTCTTCATTTATGGTCACTCAAAATTTTGACTACCAAATTATTGAAGGGGCATTATTTCAAGCAAACTCTAAACTAGAATCGTTGTCTATAGAAGATTTTACTTTTACTAGGGACATGTTGGTAAATTCAGGGCCAACCAGTTCGGCCGATGTAAACATTTTAAACCCTGATTTTATACCAGATGATTTGGCTGTGCAGTGGTCTATATTGATTGAATCTGGACTTGGGCAGCTTAGCAATGTTAGCGATGTTTCAACAACTGTAAACGTTGACAATATAATAACCATTAATGGAAGTTCTTTTCAGGTTCAGACGGCAGGCCTTGATGATATTTCTGCAATAGAAATAGCCGATGCTGGCGGCGGAAACATGGTGTCCTACAATCCAATCGAAATACCGGCTATGGAGCAATTGGGTGGCTGGTATAATGATGACTATTTACCGCAATTAGACAACTCTTCATTTTCTGATTTTGACACCGGCGTGCTAGCCTCAATTCAAGCGAGATTTGACAATCCTAATGATATACATCCCGCGGGGGTCTCTTATTTCTTTGAAGAAACTGATCCTAATTGTTCCCCGTCAGGTCCTATGGGGCCAAAGTTAGGGATTGCACAAGAGAGGATTTTGATTTCATTTGAAGTGACGTAAGGAATGTAGAATGAAAGCTAAATCCACTAAGTCTGCTAGCAGCAAAGCTGTCGCTGAGCAAACAGTTAAGAACATCCGCATTGTGCTGGAAAGCCTACGCGGGGAAGGCTCTATCGCTGAGCTTTGCCGCCGCGAGGGCCTTGCCCAAAGCATGTATTACAAATGGCCCAAGGAGTTCCTTGAGGCTGGCAAGCCGGTGGACCTGAGCCCACCGAAGGTAAAAGAGGGTGAACTTGAGCTGTGGCTCGTGGACCTTGTGTGCCCCTTCGCCACCAAAGACAGGCTGGTGGAAGCCTGCCTCCATGACTTGATCACCGGCCCCCTTAAGGGCATGACCCTTCATATGCAAAAAACCGACCCTAAGACAGGTGAGAAGTCCATCATCAAGCTGGGAGGGGAAAAGTGAGAGAGTTACGGCCTAGATATGGAATAATAGCAATAGCCTTAGCACTATTAATTATTCTTATTTGGCCAGAAAAAGAATATTATAGAAAAGCCCCGCTAAGTGGTGAGTTATTAGATGAGTACGGGTGCCCCCGATATATCAAACCTGATAACCCCCGTGTAACTGCAACGCGGGGAAAATTTTCCAATCCTCCAGATGCGGGTACGCCACTTGAAACTATAGGGCTTGTAAAAGCACCTAAAGCTGATGGGAATGGCTTTTTCTATTACCGTATGCCCATTGGTTATAGTTTGAATTGGCTGACATGGGAAGAAGAGTCTCGCTTTGATCCTAACACTCCGTTGTTTGGGACATGGTGGACTTTTTGGATGCCTGAAAAAAGATATCCTGAAATGCCTGTCGGTTATTCGCTTATGACGAAGGCCTATAAATGTGAGCAGGGTCGGCCATATCCAAGTGAAGATCATTATCTTGTATCATTTGGTGTGGAGGCTCTTGTCAATGAGAAATTAAATAGTGGCGGTACGCCAGAACATATGTGGCGCCGTAAATTTAAAAAACCGGATGGTGATATTATATTACCGTCAGGGATTATTACCCGCCAGTCAACCTCGGGGGATTTTGTCATTCCTGAAAAGTTAAGCTCAGCGCGACAGTTACCTAATGGTTTGAACGCAGATAAGGGGTGGGGTATTGGGCGTGTTTACTATCGCAATCCCGAAAATCACCCCTATCAGTTCATGATAGAGTGTGCCGATTCATTTAGCATGTTATGTTCTAGTCAGTTTTATTTCCCAGATCGCAACTTGAATATTGTCATGCATTTCACTCGTGAGCGTGTGGATATGTGGGAAGATATATTAGTTGCAGCTATGGAGCTGCTTGATCACTGGCAAGTTGATCTAGATTTGCTGCCTGTATTCCAAAACTAAAGTAATAGGGTCTATTCGATGTCTCAGACGCAATATACATTTACGGCGGCTCAAATTTCTGAACTTAAAAGTATTGTTGGCTATAATGACCAGACACAAACGTTTGATACGAGTTTATCATGGCAAGGTTATGAATATGTATCTAGCATTATAGGCGATGTTACTATAAGTGGCGATGCGACAGTTTCAGCCTTCAACCGACGGACCTCCGTACTATCAGTAGTCTCCTGCTTGCGTTCTTTGGCGGGCTTATGGAATTGACGCTTCCAGCCATAAAGGGACTTCGTGCAAACCCCGAGACGCTCTGCAACCTCTTTAACCGAATAACCTCGGTCAGTGATTTGTGCTACAGCATCACGCTTAAACTCTTCTGTATAACGAACACCTATCGGCATAATCTATAAACTCCTTGCTTCCATTTTATAAAGCGCAAGGTGTCTACAAATCTAGGGGCATCTCATTTCTGTTTAAGGCTGGATTTTATCCCTTCATACCCCCTTCCTACGCGGACACAAACTTTGGCGGGCATCTTGACAGAGCAACGCTCTGCACGGTGCAAGGCTCGCTTCACTCGGGCTTCGCCCGCGCTGGGAGGGATAAAACCTGTATCAATATAAAACAGAAACGCTTTAAGTATTTAAGTTATAGGCACTTCTTTTCAGGCGAAGCAATTTACATGTGTTATCTGAGAATAGGTACTATTCTGCCCCAGCCATTTCGATGAATGCTTCATGGGTCTCTCGATAAGATGGCCGCTGCCGGATACGCGCTATATAGGCAGCAACCTTTGGCGATGCATCGATCTGATTAAACAGAACCGAGAAGTCTAGCAGACCGCCAAAGACGACATCGGCAGCGGTGAATTGCTCGCCCAGCGCCCAACCCGTTTCGGGGGTCATTACTTCTATAGTGGCCAATACGCGAGGTATGTCCCCCCATCCAGCTGACCTTGGCTCAGGATGCTGTATTCCAGCAGCTGCAAGTGTGAGTGCAGGCTCAATTGTGTTACCTGCAAGAAACAGATAACGATAATAAGTAGCACGGTCAACAGAACCTATTGCAGGTGCCAACCCCTTTTCCGGAAACTTGTCAGCAAGGTATGCGCAGATGGCAGCCACTTCTGTAACCACCGTTCCACCATCCACAAGTGCAGGCAGCTTACCCATAGGGTTAATTTTTCGAAAGTCCGACAAATTATTCTCGTCTGTAAAGTCGATGATGATTTGTTCGTGCGGAGCATCAAGTTCTTTAAGCATCCAGTCAGTGGTGACTGCCCGGCTCATTGGGTTGAAGTAGTGCTTCATATTTTAGAGTTCCTCGTATCCATATGGAGAAGTTGAAAAATACTTTGATGGCTATGGGCTATTGCCATTTAGAGTGGATTATTCCCACTGGTTTGAAGTATATGGCAATTTATGCCGTTATATGGCATATTAAACTGATGATAAATACCAGCTTTGAACAACGTGCCGAGCGGCGTAACCGCCTCATCGGCCTGCTTCGATCTGAGGAGCACTGGAAGACCTCAGACTTACGTGAACATCTGGGTGTTAGCCAGCGTACGTTGATGCGTGAACTGGCAGAGCTAAGGCATGCCGGTTATCCCATTGAATCGGATAGGGGGCGTGGGGGAGGTATTCGCCTGAATGGTCGGTGGGGAATTGAACGCCTGAATTTAAACCATCATGAGGTAGTTGAACTAATACTCTCATTAGCGATTATGGAGTCTCTGCAATCACCACTGCTAACTGGCAATCTGAAAGCTATCAAGCAGAAGCTTTTCCAAGCCTTCCCTCAAAAGCAGCGAAGCTCAGTCAGCACTATCCGTAAACGTATAATGATTGGCGACAATGCGGCAAACAATATAGTATCCCATTATACGGCACCAGATCAGCGAATTTCCGAGAGTATAGCGGAATCATTTTTACGGCGGAATTTCTTGGAGATCGAATATCAATCTGAGGCAGGCGAGCGAACTCTTCGTGTGATTGAGACGCAGTATATACTGCTGAATTGGCCTATATGGTATATTTTGGCGTGGGATCACCTTCGATTGTCATCCCGAGTGTTCCGAATAGACCGAATTAAAAATGCTCGCATTGTTGATGGCAGCTTCCAGCTTCGCCCAAAACATATGTTCACTGGCATATACGCGCCGATTTACCAAACTATTTAGGCATAATCGGTCTGGAAGTGATACAGCATTGCTGCTCTTTTGCGTCGGGTGTTGGCGCAATTGAGTCCACACCTTAGTAACTAGTACAGCTATAAAGCTTATTTATGCGCTATTATGAAGTTGCCTTGATAAATTGTTATGCACCCATGTTTGATGTCAAAGTCGAGTGAATATGAAAAATAGAAAAAAACTAATAATACGAGTGATGATAGCGGTTTTTTTGACCGTCAGCAGCATATTGATATTCGCCCCTTGGGAGTTTGCGATTTATTATTTTGCCCCTCTCCCTGCGACCGTTCAAGAACAAGTTGATGAGGCAGTTAACCATGGCTTGGATGGCATCATTGTTTATGTCCAAAAGGAGGGACAAGAAGCTGAATTTTATGCCAGCGGCTGGCATAATAGAGATAAAAAAATTCCTGCAGATCCAAACGCGCTTTTCAAAATTGCGAGCATCGGCAAATTGTATAATGCGTCTGCCGTAGCTAAACTTGTAGCGAACGGCGCCTTGTCACTTGATGGAACGCTTGCGGACTATGTGCCGTCGCTCGTGGGGCGCATTGAGTATGCTGACGAGATTACAGTACGCATGTTGGTGCAACACCGAAGCGGCATACCAAATTACACAGATCATGATGATTTTCATTGGTCAGAACAATCTATTGGGCGCGAAGAAAACTTAAATTTGATTTTAGACACACCAGCAGATTTTAAGCCGGGGAGCGATTACAGCTATTCCAACACAAATTACCTGCTGCTTGGTAAGATAATGACTAAGACGCTGGGCTATGATCACAAACACTATATTAAAGATGAAATATTAGTGCCCCTTGGCCTGAAACGAACCTTTTTCTCCATAAATGATATTAATTTAGGCGAGCTTATGAGCGGCTATTTTGTAGGGTATGACGATGACCTTAAAGAGCTTGATCAAGGGTATGTTGCAACCGCTAAGGATGTGGGTGTTTTTCTGAGAGCTCTAAATGATGGCACGTTATTTACTGATAAAGAGCAGGATATATACGCGTCAATTTATGAATACGAGCATAAAGGCTGGGTGCTAGGCTATGTAAGTATAGCGCGTTATCACAGAGATATTGATACGGTAGTGATCCAGTTTGTGAATACGAACGGCGATGATACAGAATTGCTTACAGACATTGTTTATGACCGTATTATTCAAATTCTACGAATGCGGAATGGCAATTAGTAAGGCCATACGCTGCTAAACCATATCCACCTTTCACAGCATACTATAGCACTTAAATATTATGTTCCCCGAAATTCTTACACCTTCAGATGATGACTTAAAGTAACAAAAATGATTGGGCATTCCACCAGTTTACAGCCCCGAAAACCGTGCAGAAAACTTTTTTCTGGCAGTGCCTTTTAGAAACATCCTACTTAGGCTGACATGATCTCCTATATGCGCTATAGTTATATCCTGTGGATTCATACTTCCATACAAAATCTAATTGTGAATAGTCTAGTTCAACGTCATCCGCTATATCCAACTCTGTCAGTTTTGCTTTAAACTTCTCTTCAGAGGTATAATGAATCAAGTTTCCATTCGCTTTATTCAAAACAAAATACATTTTGGTATTTGTAACCATGGTATTTTGAGTGTCTCCACATACAACAGGCTGAAGTTTAAGCCTTAACCCCACTATATATTTTCTGGTTACGTCATAGCTTACAATTGTTCCTTCCACATATGTTTTTCCATCTTTAACAATTGAGGTTTTATCCATCGATGGCCAATTTAACAGATATCCATTAGGTATTGAGCAGGGGTTGGTAACACACCATCTGGAAAGGCTGCATTTTTATATATTTCCTGCATATTCTGTTCAAATTCTTCACCAGTTAGCTCATGAGCCCCCCAGGTATCTTTCAATAGTTTATGAGCCTCAAATAGGGTAGAAAATGCCCCTTTTTCAAAAAAGCGCGACACAGCATTTGTACCCTCCCAGTAGCAACCCTCCACCGTGGATACCGTCTGAGAGCCTAAAAAAGCTGACTGATTGCCGGAACTAGCAGTAACATCATATGTTGTTGTCCTAATACTGCATGTTACTTCCCCCGTTGGATCAATCCCATTCACCGGATCATTAGCTACGTAGCCATACATGTTCATATTATCTTCATAGCCGATGGGGTCGGTCTGCAGTTCACGAGCGAACCGTCCAATTAGGCCAAGCTTAGGCGCTTTCGTTAGTGAGTTGATACTGTTGTGCTATAGCGGTTAAACCATGCTTTTACACTCTCCACTTTTTCGATCTGGTGGCTTGGGCGCCAGCCAGAAGACCCATGAGATTCACCCGGAACCCGTGCCAATACAGCGTCTACATTGTTGAGCCTAAGGGCACCAAACCACTGTTCTGCCTCGGAAAAGGGTGTGCGCCAGTCATTGTCTCCCGACATGATTAAGGTGGGTGTTTTAACCTTGTCAGCGAAATACAGGGGTGAAAATTTTTGGTAGGCTTCGGGGTTTTCCCAAAGTGAACCGGGGAACCAGCTTTGCAGGAAGGACGGAATATCTGTGGTTGTTACAGCACTTACCCAGTTTGTGACGGGATAGAAGGAGGCTGCTGCCTGAAAACGGTCGGTTTTGACCGTGATCCATTCGGTTAGCAGCCCGCCGCCACTGCCACCTGTCACATACAGCCTGTTTTTGTTGACAAAGCCTTTATCGAGCATTGCATCAACACCTGACATCAGGTCATCATAGTCGTTGCCGGGGTAAAGATGGTGAATGCCCATGGCAAATTCCTCGCCGTAGCTGGTGCTACCGCGGGGGTTGGGGTAAAGCACAATGAACCCTGCCGCGGCATAAAGCTGTTTTTCGGCGTCAAAGCGTGGGCCATAGTTCAGCCATGGCCCTCCATGAATTTCAAGGATCAGTGGGTATTTTTTGCTTTTGTCAAAATCGGGAGGGTAAATTGCCCAGCCTTGCATTGGCCAGCCATCATGCGAGGATGCCCAGTTTATTTCTTCAACATGACCGAGTGTGATGTTGTCCATAAGTTTTTTATTGAGATCCGTAAGCTGGTGCAAGGGGTTGCCAACATGGCCTGTAAAGATGTCCCCCACCAGTTCTGGTGATGTACCGGTGAGAGCTATGGTTTTTCCTACAATAGAATATGACCCGCCGCCATAACTGGTGCCTCCTGTGCCTATGTTCGCGGCAATCTCTGTTTGCTCGCCAGACAAATTAAACTCCGCTACTTTAGTGATGCCGTGGTCATCATACATGGCATAAAGGGCTTTGCTGTCCTGCCGCCAAACCGGTTTTTTAAGGGTCCGGTCAAAGTTTTCTCCCAGAACCGAAATTTTCCTGCTTTCGCGGTCCATCACATATAGCTTGCCGATCTGGTAACCACGCTTTTTGTCATCATACCCCACATAGGCAATATAGCGGCCATCTGGTGATGCTAGGGGCGTGTTGTCAGGCCCCACCCGGTCTGTAATTTGGCGAACTTTTCCGCCTGAGGCGGAAATTTCAAATATATTAGGGTCTTTTAGCGCAAACTCTTCCGCGTGTTGGTCACGTGCTACCGACAAAATGGTCTCATTGTCAGCCCAGGCAATATGGTATGTGTGGTTCGCATGTCCATAGCGGCCCCATTCACGGGCGTCTTTTGTGAGCTGTGTCAGTTTTTTTGATTTTATATCAAGGATATAAATTTCATTGGTGCCCGGTTCTTCTGCCCCAACTCCGTTGGCCCGCCCGCCCAGCCTGTCTGTATAAACAATAGGGGGAGACCATTCAGCGCCTTTGGGTTTGTTTGCAGGTTCCGCAACTGTCAGAGGTGCGGCAGGGTCATTCTTAATCAGCGCAATCCGTGCGCCGTCTGGTGACCACGCATAGGCGTGGGGCCTGGCATCTAACTGGGTAAGGGCTGTTTTTTTGCCGGTTGCAACATCAAGGAGTAGCAACTGCGGGGAGCCTGACTGGTTAGAAATAAAGGTTATCTTTTTTCCGTCTGGTGACCACCGGGGTGAGGTATCGATCTGGTTGCCGTGCGTTAGGTCAGTATGGCTTGATCCATCAACGGTAACCAGCGCTAGGTTGGCGTAGCGTTGGTCTGTCATTACGTCGCTGAAATGTCGTACGTAAACGATCTGTTTTTCATTGGGCGAAACCTGTGGGTCTGATGCATACTGAAGGGAGAAGATATCATCTGGCTGAAGTTTTCTTTCTAAAGCCTGTGCAGGAATAGCCAGATAAAAGCATGACAGCAGAACCCAGAATAGTTTCACGACGTTGTCTCCCTATGTTAGCAAACTGGAAGTCGTTCCCTTACGGCGACATATAGCTACACATACGGTATTGGTATTTTAATCATGTACAATATGTAATCTATATACAAACTGTACACGTTTCGTGTTTAATGGGGGTCGGGGCGTGGTTTAGGGGTCTGCTAAACCGAACGGTGTTACTGGCCGGCGAATATCATCCGACAGAAGTGCGCGGCCAATGGGCGGCTCTGCGCGGGCAAGGCAGTCAGCGCGGTGGCACAGGCGGCATGTGATACCTATCGGCGTTGGTTTTACAGCCGAGATTTCTGTATTCTTTGTATAAATGAGCTTATGGGCATGCTGTGATGAACAGCAAAGGGCAATGGCGCGTTCCATGCTGGGTCGCCCGTAACCACCTCCGCCCGCTGTTACTGTGCGCACAATGGAAAAAAATCTCTCACCGTCCGGTAGTTCCACCCACTGTGTTAAAACCCGTCGCGGGTTACTAAAGGCACCGTGAAGGCTCCAGAGTGGGCACGAACCACCGTGCCGGGCGAAGGGAAAGCCCGCTCCGTCCAAGCGCTTGGAAACATTGCCAGCAGCATCCACCCTAATGAAAAAGAAGGGTACACCTTCTTGTCCCGGCTTTTGCAATGTTGTTAGGCGGTGTGCGACCTGCTCAAAACTGGCGCCGAACTGGCGCCCTATTGCCTCAATATCATAGAGGCGGGTTTTTGCAGCTTTCGCAAAGGCACGGTAAGGCATCATGATAGCGCCGGCAGCATAGTTGGCTAGGGCACGGCGGGTCAGTTTTTCACCGCTTTCAGTGTCGAAACTAGTGCCTGCTAGAATGTCTGAAATGACATCTATCATCTCCATATAGACAATTTGCAGTGCAAGCTGAAAAGTTGCACTGGCTTTATCAAGTGCTTCATCCAAAATGATTTCCCTGCGGTGCATATCAAGGCGCCGCGTAAACCCGACCATGACATCAGAAGGCAGGTGTCGAACCTTTAGGCGCTGGTCGGCAAAATATTTCTCATAGCCACCGGCCCGCTTAATATCCTGTGATAAATCCTCTGCCCGATTGTCAATTTCTATAAAGTAATTTTTGCGTGCAGCGAGGAAACGTCTCGCTTCGCTCACGGGGTCAGGCCCTGCTGTTTCACCGCCGGATTGGTCGGCTAAGGCTAGTTGGCCTTCCTGATACGCTGTATAAAGCCGGATCACGGCCTCTGCTGTGGCGGGGAAAGTGCTGCCGAAATCCTGTATTTCGAGCGGGGAAAGCCCAAGATCAGAGAATAAAGGGGCCTTGAATACTGCGATCATTTGGGCATTGAAATCATCTCCGGAACCCCGCGCTAACGACGCAATGTCAGTGCGGTAAATGTCGGCAAGCTTCAAAAGCATTGTTGCGGTAACGGGGCGCTGGTTGTTTTCAATAAGGGCGATATAGGACGGCGAGACATCAAGGTCTTCTGCCATTACAACCTGTGTAAGACCAAGGTCACGCCGAAGGCGGCGTATTCTTGGACCCATGAATGTACTGCGCTCTGTTGCCATGTTTACCTCTTTTCTTACATTCATAATATTACAAATATTACAACTTTACAAAATAATTTGTAATATTTTACAAGTTCACTTTTTGGTGTGTGCAAAAACGGAAAGAAAAGCTTATCAACTGGCCTCAAGGCAGATCAGCTGATTCCCGTAAGGGGAATGCTAGATTTGTTTAGAGGAGAAAAGAGATGCCTTATGATAATAATACTGCAAGACCAGATGGAGCCAAGACTATGAGTTATCAAGATGACATTCAAAATGTTCAAAACTTGATCAAGAGTTACAAGGGAACCTGGGACGGTATCGATGCCGAAGCAGTGGCACGTATGCGTGCACAGAACCGCTTCCACACTGGCCTGGATATCGCACGTTACACTGCAGATATCATGCGCAGGGATATGGCAGCTTATGATGCTAACCCGGCTGATTACACGCAGTCCCTTGGGTGTTGGCACGGGTTTATTGGTCAGCAGAAGATGATTTCTATCAAGAAGCATTTCGGCACCACGAAAGGGCGCTATCTGTATCTTTCTGGTTGGATGGTTGCGGCGCTTCGCTCTGAGTTTGGCCCGCTGCCTGACCAGTCCATGCACGAAAAAACCTCTGTTCCTGCCTTAATTGAAGAGCTTTATACTTTCTTGAAGCAGGCTGATGCCCGTGAACTGGGTATGTTGTTCCGTGACCTAGATGCTGCACGCAAGACTGGCAATGCAGCGCAAGAAAAGGAAGTTCAAGGTAAGATTGATAATTATCAAACCCATGTTGTGCCTATCATTGCGGATATTGACGCTGGTTTTGGTAACGCAGAAGCAACTTACTTGCTCGCGAAGAAAATGATTGAAGCAGGTGCGTGTGCGCTGCAAATCGAAAACCAAGTGTCTGATGAAAAGCAGTGCGGCCACCAAGATGGTAAAGTGACTGTACCGCACGAGGACTTCCTCGCTAAGGTTCGCGCTTGCCGTTATGCCTTCTTGGAGATGGGCGTAGACAACGGTATTGTTGTGACACGCACAGACAGCTTAGGTGCTGGCCTCACCAAGCAGATCGCATACTCAAAAGAAGCCGGTGATATTGGTGACCAGTATAATAGCTTCCTTGACTGTGAAGAAGTGGCTGCTGGCGATTTGAAGGCAAACGATGTTGTAATCAACCGCGAGGGCAAACTGTTGCGCCCGAAACGCCTGCCATCGAACTTGTTCCAGTTCAAGGCTGGCACTGGCGAAGACCGCTGCGTTCTTGATTGCATCACCTCGCTGCAAAACGGCGCTGATCTGCTGTGGATTGAGACAGAGAAGCCACACGTTGAGCAGATCGCAGGTATGGTTGACAGAATCCGTGATGTTATTCCGAACGCGAAGCTGGTTTATAACAACTCGCCGTCGTTTAACTGGACACTGAACTTCCGCCAGCAGGTATTTGATGCGTGGACCGCCGAAGGTAAGGATGTATCATCATACGACCGTGCCAACTTGATGAGCATTGATTATGACGATACGGAATTGGCGGCTGTTGCCGACGAGAAAATTCGCACCTTCCAGCGGGATGGCTCCAAGCGCGCAGGTATTTTCCACCACCTGATCACGCTGCCAACCTACCACACGGCTGCACTGTCTACTGACAACCTTGCGAAGCGCTACTTTGGTGAAGAAGCAATGCTCGGTTACGTGAAGCAGGTTCAGCGCGAGGAAATCCGCCAAGGTATTGCTTGCGTGAAGCACCAGAATATGGCGGGTTCCGATGTTGGTGATGATCACAAGGAATATTTCGCGGGTGAAGCTGCGCTTAAAGCATCTGGTGAAGACAACACAATGAACCAATTCAGCTAATAGCTGATCTATAAAAACACATTTACCGCCTTTTCCTGTTAGGGAAGGGCGGTACATTTATGTTTGCCAGATAGCGTTTACCTGACAATGCCGTTCTCATCCGGCTAGGGTATTATTTTACCAAATCCGTTTTTAGCTCAGGCTGTGCAGCATATCGGCGCGCTAGTACCGCGCAGACAATTAATTGCCATTGGTGAAACAGCATTAAGGGTAGAATAATTAAGCCAACCTGAGGGCCTGCAAAAAGCACACTGGAAATAGGCAGCCCACTTGCTAGCGATTTTTTAGAGCCGCAAAACTGTAATACGATTTCGTCTTCTCGGCTTAGATGCAAAAGTTTACGGGCAATAAGAGCGGTTATAGCAAGAACAACTGCCAGCAAGAGGGTGAGCACCCCAAACAAGAAAATAAGATCATATAATTCAACCTGTTGCCAGATGTGGTCCACCATACCTTTGGAAAAAGCAACATAAATAATGAGCAAAATAGAGCCCCGGTCCACGTAGCTAAGAACGGCTTTCTTTTCCTGTATCCAGCCCCCAATCCAGCGCCTCAGTAACTGGCCCGCAAGGAAGGGGGCCAAGAGTTGCAAGGTAATGTCCCTAAAAATTCCGAAGGATAATTCAACACCTTGGGCTTGTAGTAACCACCCGGCGAGAATAGGGCTTATGAAGACCCCTAGCATGTTTGATGCAGACGCTGAGCATATGGCAGCAGGAACGTTCCCTCTGGCGATTGATGTGAAAGCAATGGATGACTGAACGGTAGAGGGCAGCACACAGAGAAATAAAATGCCGGTTACCAAAGCGGGAGGGAAGCTGGCTGGAATAAAATACTGTAAAGAAAGCCCAAGCACTGGAAAAAGTGCAAACGTGCTGAGAAGCACTGCAATATGAAGCCGCCAGTTAAGCAGGCCGCCGAGCGCCGCTTGGGGGGAGAGGCGTGCACCATACAGAAAGAACAGAAAAATGATGCCAATATCAGCTGCGGTGCCCGCAACAACTGCTCCTTTGCCATGTGCAGGCATAATGGCCGCAATCAGTATCGTGGCAAACATAAGCGCAATATAGGGGTCAAAAGCCTGATATAGTCGTTTCAGCACGGTAATCTCCTTTAAAAGCTATCATTGTCTGAAATATTGCTATTGTAAACTATGTTTACTAAAGTAACTGTTATCGCATAATGGAATAACAAGATGTTTGACCCTGTTTGGCTTAAAAGCTTTATAACTGTAGCTGAAACGCTAAGCTTTACGGCTGCAGCTAAGCGTCTTAATCTTCGGCAGTCGACTGTTAGTGAACATGTGCGGAAGCTGGAACATGCTTGCGATCGGCGTTTTTTTGTCAGGGATACACATTCCGTTAAAATTACAAAAGACGGGGAGGCCATGGTTGGTTTTGCGGCGTCTATTCTGGAAGTTAATGCGCGGGCGCACAGCCATTTTTCCGATAATGATATTCAGGGGCGCATTAGGCTTGGTGTTTCAGAAGATGTGGTGCTGAGTGGGTTGCCGCATGCCCTGCGGCGTTTCACGCTTGAGCATCCTCAAGTGGAACTTGAACTAACAGTGGGAGTAAGCGTCTCGCTTCGTGAGCAACTTACTTTAGGTAGCCTTGATCTGGTGTTTCTGAAGCGCAATCCGGGTGAAATATATGGTGATTTGGTTTGGCGCGAGCCGCTTGTGTGGATCGCGGCACCGCATTTTCGGCTAGATAGAGACCGCCCAGTGCCTTTAATTGCATTGGCCCCGCCTGCTTTAACGAGGGCAACGGCGTTGGCTGTTCTTGAACAGCATGGGCAGAGATGGCAGCTGGTTTGTTCAAGTAGCAGCCAAAGCGGTGTGCATGCTGCGACGCTGGCTGGCTTAGGTGTAGCACCCCATGCACGGTCTCTTGTGCCTTCAGGTTTAGTGGAAATTATGGATGAAAGCTTGCCTGCTTTAGGGGATACCGAATTTGTGTTGATCGGCGGTCATGCCGCTAGAAAAGGGCCAGCTCTTGCGCTGGCAGAAATGATACGCACCAGCGGGGCCTTGCTGCGGAACAGGGAAGTGCTGCGAGCTTATTCTTAAACACTGTTCATTCCCTAAAGGGCCAGAGGCTTATGCCATGAGTGCTATGGCACATTGCCTTGCAAAATTGTAATAAGGTGGTTGGCATCGAGATGTCCGCCAGAGACAACACAAACAATAGGGCCTTCAAGGTGAGCATGCGATAGGGCGGCTGCAACCGGTGCGGCGCCTGCGCCCTCTGCTATAATATGGTGTCGTTCGGCCATAAGTTTAATGGCTTCCGCTGTTTGTGCGAGGGAAACTTGCACAGTGCCAGCAATGTGTGCCTTTGCCAATGGCCAGATGCTCGATAAAACCGTGGGGCCCCCCATGCCTGTTATGAATGTTTTAGTGTTGAATTCAACTTGGGTTGGCTTATCTGCTGTAAGCGCGGCCTGAAGCGGGGCGCCAGCTTCAGTTTCGCAGGCGATAAGCTTTGTCTTGGCACCTGCTGCTTTTAGTGCTGTTGCTATACCCACAGAAAGGCCGCCGCCGCCGTAGGGTGTAATAACAGTGGCTGTATCCGCGAGTTCATCTAGTATTTCAAGGGCAATGGTGCCATTGCCAGCCAGCACATCAGGATCTGTTGCTGGGTGAATAAAGCTAGGGTCACTAGAAGGGTTTGCCAGCATTGCCCACCAGTCTTTGTAGGGTATGGGGGTAACTTTTGATCCTAGCCTTTTCAGGGCCTCTATTTTGCTTTGTGCGGCGGTTTCCGGCACGTATGTATTTATGGGGATGCCAAGTGTGCGACCTGCATAGGCAAGGCCTTGCGCAAAGTTGCCTGCACTTGCTGTTGATGCACCGTTTTTGACAAGATCAATCCGTTTTAACAAGGCATTTGCTGCGCAGCGAATTTTGAAGGAACCAACGGGCTGAAGGTTTTCCAGTTTTAGATATATCTCTCTATCACCTTCAACCTGCAGCTTTACAAGGGGTGTTTTAATGGCGATGCCCCGGATTCTATTTTGTGCATCTTTAAACTCAGATAAGGGAATGTCTGTTACGTTGGGGTTTACCATTTTGGGGCCTCCTAACGGCAATCGCTTATTGGTGTCACTGACTAGAGAGAGTACATATCGCATGCAAAGCTTGGTGTATGCTATTTTTGTATTTCTGTGCCCTGATGGAGGGTGTTAATCCATTGGTTATTGCGCTGAATATAAACCCTGACATGCCTGCCGGTTCTGCTGTGTTTAACACCGTCTGGCGTGACATTCGTGTTTTCAAAACAACCTGTTACAATTGCCGTGCCGTGGTGGATTGATATAATATTATCGCTTGAAATATAGGAAATATATTTTGCCGGGCCCTTTGAAAGGGTGTTCAGAAAATCGGACTTTGTTCGAAGGTTACCGTGTGCGTCAACATGAATGTAATCTTCGCTGGTCATTGCACTTAAAGTTTCGATGTCGCCGTTCGCGATTGATCGGGCACGTAATTCTTCCATCTCTATAAGTTGCTCGCGCATGTCAGTCATTATAGTTCCTTCAAGGTATTTTAATGTCTCTTTCTTGTTTAAATACCGCGCATTGAATGCTGTCTCTAATACTAAAGATGGATTTACAGTATTCATTTAAGGTATGGGTTGGCTCTTTTTAAACGATGGAATACGGTGATTTTTCCCTTTTTTGTAAAGTTCTCAAGTATTGCTAACGGTATTTAGCCATGTTAGTATAGCAAAAAGGTATTGCTTTATTGAGGGGATCTTGCATTGGAGCTACGCCAGTTACGCTATTTTAAAGCTATTGCCGATGCAGGTAGTTTTGTTCGCGGTGCGCAAGACCTGAGGGTTGCCCAACCGGCTTTGAGCAGGTCTATAGCCAAGCTTGAAGAGGAGGTTGAGAGCAACCTTTTTGTGAGGCACAGTTCAGGTGTTTCTTTAACGGATGCGGGGGTTCGTTTTTACGAACACGCGACTGAGGTGTTGGGTAGCGTTCGGCATTTGCTTGAAGGCATGGCAGCGGAAGACGGCGTGCCAAGAGGCGTGGTTACTTTGGGGGCCCCTCACTCTATTCAATCAAAGCTGGTTTTACCGGCTGTGGCAGGTTTTCTGTCACAATTTCCGCTTTGTAGGCTCAACCTGCTACAGAATTCCAGCCCTAGACTGCGAAAACAGGTTTTGGAAGGCTCGCTGGATATGGCAATTTTGCCAAATGTTACAGAAAGCGGCATGCGCATTACGCCGTTGCTTGTGGAAAGCATATGCCTGATATGCCGCAAGGAAGACCGTGCTGCCTTCGGTGATAATATTGATGTAGACGATTTGTTGGAGTTGCCCTTAATCCTTACGGGGTTTCCTGAAACACTCCGTCTTTATATTGATCGCAAGTTCCCTCATCGCAGTGATGATCTAAATGTTAGAAGTGAGGTGAATAGTTCATCCATGCTTGTTGATCTTGTTGTGAGAAAAGTGGGCTATGGTATCGCGCCTTGCAGTGTGGTTGCTCAGCGCCCAGAAGGTGAACTGGCTTTTGTGCCAATTAAGGGGCTGGATGTATCGTGGACCATTGCAACAAACTGGAGCCGCTGCGGCCTAAAAGCGGTGGAAGAGCTTGAAGCGTTGATTATTAGACTGGTGCATGATCTGGTGAGTAAAGGCGACTGGCCAACAGCGGTCCTGGATTCTAAAGCGTCTGGTGGTGCAAGTTTGCCGCTATAGAAGGAACTGTCTGTTCATATTAGGATTTGAGGTTATTGTGCTCACCGGCGGTACTGTCGAAAAAGCTTTTAGGGACTGAGCCATAGCCATAGAGATTGGCGACCTTTTCTGCGAGTGCATGAGCATCATATTGGCCACTTAGTAAGTATACCCGTATCAGTCGCTCTAGGCTGCCGTTATAGCAATGGGACATGAAGACCGGATCAAGCTCAGGGCGGCAATATCCTGCGCCTTGTTCAAAAGCAATATTGCGTGAAACCAGTGCAACAATTTCTTCTCTTATTGCGGAGCTTTTGATGCCATCAAAATATCCTATCGGGGCAAGCTTAGGGTTTTCTTCGAAATACTTCAGAAAGACTTCAATTGCGTTGCGCAGTTTGTCCATAACGTCAGATGCGGGTGTGGTTGCCGGAATTCTGGCTGTTTCAATGAGTCCGGTTAGTTCCATGCGTACACGTTCTACCAGATATTCGTGGATTGCTTCTTTTGTGTCGAAATAAAAATAGAAGGTTGGCTGGGTGACGCCGGCACGGGCAACAATATTGCTGATTTTTGAATTATGAAATCCAAATTCTGCAAACTCATCAATAGCGGCATCAACTAGGCGGGCACGGGTTTTTTCCGCGCGAGGTGTGTGTTTTGTGCGTGCTCTCTTTTTCAAGGGGGCCTCTTTCGCGGTGCTATTTTCTATTTTGTGCGGTGCCATTAATTACCTTTGGAGCATGAAAAATCTAAGTGTTCTAAGGGCCGTACTTCACAGCCTGCTTATGGAAGAATATTGATAAAACTGCTACCGAAAAAAATAGCTTATGTCTACTTAATAAAAATCTACTTTTAAGTAGACTTTATGAAATTCGACCTGTATGAAAAAGAAATGGTGCTAGGTGTTATTATCAGATCGGGCACAATTTTTGATGCCGATATAGCCTGACAAACAGCACATAATATGCCTGGCCGATACTGTAGACAGGCAGTCATTTAAAAGATGGAGAATTTGAAATGAGCAAAACATCTGCTCTGGTTGGTACTGTGCATCATGTTTCATTTCGGGTTGACGATCTGGATGCAGCATTAGAGTTTTATGAAGGTGTGCTGGGGTGCACACGGTTATACCGGCCTGAAGAAATTACTGTGAAAGGCGCATGGCTACAGGCGGGGGATTCGCAGGTGCATATAATGGAAGTGCCTTCCAGTTCAGCGACGGGAACACCGCCTGATCAAATTAACCCGGTTGCAAACCATGTTGCTTTTCTGACGAGCGATATCGATGCAGCAGAAGCAGCCCTTAAAGCTCACGGCTATGAAGTTCAACACGGGCCAACAACTGTCGTGAAGCAAATTTTTGTGCGAGACCCCTCAGGTAATATGATTGAATTAGCACCGTGCTGATATGATTCACGACGGGCTAATCAAGTGATGAGAGACTGGTAAAGGCTGTATTTATACAGCCTTTCTTTTTGGTGTGGATTATGCACCAAACATGCTTTGGCATAAATATATGTATATCCAAAAGTAATGCTACTCATGAGTATGTTATATTGGACGGTATGGAGAAAAACAGTATAAGAAGTGTTCAATGATAACTATAAAGTGGGTTCGGTGTAATCGCCTGTAATTGCCATTACCTGACCTTGTAATACTGGAGGGTGTATATATGCCGCACGTCAGGGCAAATGGAATTGACCTTGCTTACGTGGAAAGCGGTTCAGGGGAGCCTCTGATACTGCTGCACGGTAGCAATGCTGACAGAACCCAGTTTGATGTGTTCCGGCCTCTTTTAGGGGAAGGTATAAGAGCTATTGCATGCGACCAGAGGGATTCTCCTGATAGCCCCTGTGAACCCGTGGGGTATGATGTTTTTGACCATGCTAGGGATGCGGCAGCCTTTATCGAGGCATTGGGCCTGAGGGAGGCCCATGTTATGGGCACGTCTTATGGCGGCATAGTTGCAATGACGCTGGCTATTGCACACCCTGAACGGGTGAAGAGCCTGATACTTGGTGCAACTGCCCCCAGTACTGCCCAGTTTAATGCGCCAGATATGGCTGCCCTGCGAAGTGAAGGGCCAGAAGTTGTTGCGCGTTTTATGCTGGGTACGGTGGTATCGCCAGATGCGATTGATAATGACCCAGACCTGATTGCGGAAACAAAAGCCGCTTTGAAAATTAGGGATGAAGCATCTTTAGCGCGCCGGATGGCTGCAGTAGCGCAGCATGATGTGCGGGACCGCCTAGCCGAGATAAAAGCACCGACGCTGATTTTGCAAGGGGATGAAGACCCGCTTGTTGATGCAGATACAGCTTTTTGGATGGCCGAGCGGATACCGGGCGCAGAAGTTCATATTCTGGAGGGTAGCCGTCACGGTCTTACGTTCCAGCATCGACAGCGTACAGCTGATTTTGTTCGGGCATTCATACTGTCACAGGTTTAAGTTTTAAGGCCATGCTCCACAGGGACTGATCATGGCATCGTAAAAGTAAATTAGGCAGCAACCTTATGTTGCTTGGGGTTGATATTAAGGGAAAGGTTTCGTTCATGGCAAGTTCTGCACCGCGTAAAGTGCTGATATCTGGTGCGAGTATTACGGGGCCAACACTTGGGTTTTGGCTGCATAAGTACGGTTTTGATGTAACCATTATTGAGCGTTCCGACAGTATAAGAATGGGAGGCTACCCAATTGATGTCCGTGGCACGGCCATAGATGTTATTGAGCGGATGGGCCTGCTGCCTGCATTGCAGAAAGAGCATATCCAATCCCGGCTTATTACCTTTATTGGCGCAACAGATAAAATCATAGGCGAAGTTGACTATGAAACACTGGCTGGCGCTGAAGGCAGGGATGTTGAGCTGCCGAGGGGCCGTATGTCGTCGCTACTTTATGACGCAACCCGCGACAATATTAATTATGTTTTTGGCGAATCTATTAAGGCGCTGAAGGATGATGGCGATGGTGTTGATATCGAGTTTGAAAGCGGCAAAAAAGACCGCTACGACTTTGTTCTTGCGGGTGACGGATTGCACTCAAATACCAGACGGCTGATTTTAGGCCCTGAAAAGCAATTCAGCAAATATTTGGGTTACTGCTTTGGTATTTGCACAATCCCCAACACTTACGGGTTTTCTAAGGAAGCAAAAGTACGCACCTCTGTTGGCCAGTCTGCCATGGTTTATGCTATAGGCGACCAAGACATTCTGCATATTTTATTTGTTTATAAAAGGCCAGAGCCTACGCGAGAAGAACTGTCTAATGCTGAATTGCAGCGTCAGTCTATCAAGCAGGCATTCGGCAATCAAAGCTGGATGTTACCTGAACTGCTTAAGGCTATGGAAAATAGTGATGACCTGTATTTTGATGCAATGCAGCAAATACATATGCCGAAATGGTCGTCTGGTCGGGTGGCGCTGTGCGGTGATGCAGCGTACGGCCCGTCATTTTTCTCAGGGCAAGGCACCAGCACATCTATTGTAGGGGCTTATGTTCTGGCAAGCGAGCTTGCGGCGCACAGCGATTATGCAGAAGCCTTTAAAGCATATGAAGCAACTGCCCGCGAGTTTATTGAGGCTAATCAGGCAACGGCCAGTGACGGCGCTGATATTTTTGGGCCCGAGACAGCTTTTAAGCTGTGGATGCGCAATAATATGATCCGGCTGGCACCGCTTCTTGCAAGGCTGGGTTTGGTGAGCCGGTCTTCCAGGAAAATACATAGTTCGCTCAAGCTACCAGATTACGACATGGCTGCTTTACGACCATAAAACGTACCGGCGTGACAGTGATGTCGCACCGACAGGACAAGTGCGCTCTGTAAACTACTAAAAACCATAAAATAAAACAAATGATCAAAGGGAGGCTGAAAAATGAAAAGCCAGACGGAACAAAAACGACAGTCCCAGCGCTTGGGACTTACAGGAATTAAAAATACATCTGGAGCTGGAGGGAAGTGGGCTATGTCGATCAAATCTTTAATGCTAGCAGGTTCAGCGATGGCTCTTGTCCATATGTCACCCGCTGTTACGGCACAGGATATGAACGCAGATACAGATTCTTCATCCGAGAAATTTGTAATGGATGAAATTATTGTAATGGCACGGAAACGTAGTGAAAGCCTCACTAGTATTCCAGAGACAATCGATGCTTTTACATCAGACTATATTGAACGGGCTGGGATCACCTCTCTTGATGATATAGGGCGGCAAACACCGAACATTATTCTTAACCGTAGGCAAGATAACGAGCCGAACGTGGTTATCCGCGGCGTGGGGTCTTTTGGTAATACGCAGGGTGTGGGCTTTTATGTTGATGATGTTCAAAACTTCACAGATCAGTCTGCTTCCATCGAAGATGTTGAGCGCATTGAAATTCTAAAAGGTCCACAAGGTACGCTTTATGGCGGCAGTAATGTGGGCGGGGCTATCAAATATGTTCTGAAAAAGCCAACAGGTGAATTTGGTGTGGAAGGTAAAGCTGAATATGGCGCTTTTGATACCCGCAACTTCTTTGGTGCCATCAATACACCTGTTATAGCAGATAAGCTTTCGGCGCGCGTGTCGGGCTATTATAATCATACCGACAGTTATACCAGCAATTCTTTCTTGGGTAATAAACCCGGGATGACAAATGAATGGGGCATAAGGCTGGCGCTGGCATGGGAAATCTCTGAGAATTTAACTGCTGATTTCAGCTACCGCCATAATGAGATTGAAAATGGTGGTAATATCTATGTGGTCGCAGCTGACGGTGCTGACTATAGCCGCGTGGTTGACTTTAATAACGATGTTTATAATGACCGGAAAGTTGACGGCGGTATCCTGACCTTGAACTATACTACTGATTTCGCTGACCTTACGTCCGTAACCTCATACACAAAACGCACAACTGCACTTGGGTGGGATCTGGATTATGGTTCCGCGGACGGTGTTTTTGCAACAAACGGTGACCGCGATGATACAACCGTGTTCACGCAGGAGCTACGCTTAACATCTAATGGTTCAGGGCCGTTTGACTGGCTTGTTGGTGGTTATTATTCGAGCGTTGATAATAGGGCGCTTACGAATAATATTGATTTGTTTTTGGGCGTTGACAGTGGTGGACCGCTGTTTATTAAAGACTTTAATAACGGTGATACCGATGAAAAGCAGTATGCACTGTTTGCGACCACAAACTATAGTTTTGGTGCCTTTAAAATTGGTGGTGGCCTGCGTGTTGCCCGTTCAGAATATAAGGGTGCAGTTGTCGGCGTGAGCGATGTTGATGTGAATGACACAATTATACTGCCTAAGGTAACGCTTTCCTACGACCTAACCGATAATGCCATGATATATAGTAATATTGCTCTTGGATCAGAACCCGGAAAAGCGAATGTGGCTTCTGGAAGCTTGTCGCCGTATGAAGCTGAAAAAGCAACAAATTATGAGCTTGGTTTGAAGGGTACAGCTGTTGATCGCAGGCTAACATATGATATTGCAGCCTTTTATATCACCTATAGTAAGCGTCAGCTGGAAAACCGGTTTGTTGATCCTGACTCAGGTTTTATTGTTGAGGAAATCACCAACATTGGCCGGTCTGTAAGTTATGGTCTTGAGGGCGGCATTAGCTATATGTTGACGCCAGAGCTGTCCTTCTCTGCCTCAGGAGGGTATCTGAAATCAGAATGGGATGATGAAGATGCTCTTTATAACCTAGAGCCTGTTGATGGTCTAAGTGTTCCAAATGCGCCAAAGTTTTCAGGTAATGCAGCGCTTGATTACCGCAAACCGGTAGGGAATGACCTTGTGCTTGGGTTGCGGGCAGATGTTAGCCACATCAGTTTATTTTACTGGGATGTGCCGAATGTTTCATCTCAACCAGCGCAGACTATTGTGAACCTGCGTGCCTCTATTGGTGATGCGGATGATAAATGGGAACTGGCAATTCGCGGCGAAAATATCTTTGATGAAGAGTATTTCACAGAATATACGCCAGATGTTTTTGGCCCGGGTATAGGGCTTGGGGCGCCAGGGAAACCTGCCAGTGTGATGGCATCCTTTAGCTTTAAGTTCTAAAACCTAGAATAGGTATAAAACGCTACAATAAAGGCCGCCTAGCTATAGGTGGCCTTTATGTGCGTGAAGTATGAACAGGCAAAACATTAGGCTTGAGGAAGCCAAATAGATGCAGAGGGGGGCTTTTATAAGACAGTGGTCTATATGCTGAAGCACCAGCGGTAAAAAAAGAAGGCCAGTACAAAATGTACTGGCCTTAGGTGTATTGGGAAACATAGTATGTGGTTACTTATCTGACAATCGCATAGCCCTGCATGCCGCGTGGGTTGGCGCCTGCCCGTAAGAGTGTGCCACCTGCACCACTTTCATAGGAGCAAGCAGAGAGCCTGCCTTCTGACCAAGGCGCACCAACGGTGATATGATGCCCGCGTTTTTGCAGTTCTGATATTGTTGCACTATCGTAGCGCTCTTCCATGATTAAAGAACCAAGGGACGCTTCACGCGGCCAGAAGCTTGCGATCATATGATCGGTATGGAAGGCGGGTGTCTCGATTGCTTGCTGCAAGGGGCGACCGTGAACAATATGGTTCAGCCACAATTGCAGTGACCATTGCTCTTGCTGATCTCCGCCCGGTGTACCAAAGGCCAGATAGGGTTTGCCATCTTTGAATGCCATGGACGGTGTCAGGGTTGTGCGGGGTCGTTTGCCCGGCTTTAACGAGTTAGGAAGTCCAGGCTGTAACCAGAACATTTGCATACGGGTGCCAAGGGCAAACCCAAGCTCTGGAATAAGGGGGTTTGATTGTAACCAGCCACCAGATGGTGTGGCAGAAACCATGTTACCCCAACGGTCTACCACATCAATATGACAGGTATCGCCGCGTTGGAATTTGTTAAGAGGCAGGCTTGTTGTAGCTGTGTTCTGCGCCATTGTCGGCTCGCCGCCACCTGCAATGGCAGACGGTGCCCCTTGTGCCCCTTTGGGGTGAACAGGTGGTAGTTTTGGCGCTGTACTATTTAGGGTGCCGGGCCGTATTTCAAGAGATGCAGTGTCACCAATGAAACTGCGGCGCATATTGGCATAATCCTTACTTAGCAGCGTCTCCATGGGTACGTCTATTTCGTCGCCGTACCATGCGTCACGGTCTGCCATCACAAGCTTGATTGTTTCCGTTACTAGGTGCACATAATCGGCACTTTCTGGTGCATAATCGGCTATGCCAGACCCTTGCAAGATCTGCACGGCCTGCAAGAGAGCAGGGCCTTGGCTCCACGCACCGCATTTAAAAAGTGAATATTCGCCGTGTGTGACAGATGTTGCCTTTTCAAGGGGAGGAGACCAGTTGTTCAAGTCGTCAGCGGTTAAAAGGCCGCGGTGACGCTGACCGCTGACATCAAGGGCCTCGGTTTCCGTGCAAAAGCGTTCAATCACTTCTGCGGCTTCGCCCTTGTACCAATAATCTATCGCGGCTTGGATTTGTTTCTCGCGGGAACCACTCACACTTTCTGCGTGCTTGATGACACGCTCATAAAAAGCGCCGAGAGGCTTGTTAGTGAAAAGGCTCCCAGGCTCAGGTGCAGAGCCATTCGGCAGAAATGTTGCCGAGGACGTTTTCCATTCATTTTGGAAAAGCTCCTTAACTGAGTTGATGGTGTTGACTGCATTTTTTAATATTGGATGGCCGTTGTTGGCGTAATAAATGGCGGGTTCCAAAACGTCGCGCACAGATACAGTGCCATAATCGCGTAGCATAGTAAGCCATGCACCAAAGGCACCCGGTACGCACGGGGCAAGAAGGCCTGTGCCGGGAATAAGATCAAGCCCAAGGTTTTGAAAGTGTTCAATTGTTGCCGCTGCAGGGGCTGGGCCTTGACCGCATATGACGGTTGGCCCTGTATCGTTTGCGCGGGTAACAAGAATGGGCACATCGCCGCCGGGACCATTGAGGTGGGGTTCAACAATTTGCAACACAAAACCCGCGCATGCGCCAGCATCGAACGCGTTACCGCCAGCTTCCAGTATCCGCATGGCTACAGCACTTGCTATCCAGTGTGTAGAAGCCACAGCACCAAACGTGCCACAAAGTTCAGGCCGGGTGGTGAAATGATCCATTTTTATATGCTCCTAAACGTGGCAGGTGGTATTTATGTATGGCTATAGCGAGTGGCTGAAGAGCAATGCAAAGACCTTATGCTCATGTGCAATATTCAAAAATTTCATGCCTCTGAAATCGTATCTTCATGGGCAACATGGGGAAACCGAAGGAACGCGCTAAGCCAGAAGGTAGACCAGAGTGCCATCATCCCGGCAAAGACGGCAAGTGCCATGCCTGTGCCTTTTTCATGCGCCAGAAACTGTTCGATAACAGGTATAGAGCTTGGGCCCAAAGAGGCACCCAGTGTGCCGGGTATCAATAAATATATAGCAACAGCGCGTGCACTAAATTGTTGCGGGAATAAAGCTTGAAAGCCAAAGGCCCCAAGGGAAATGGCTGTGCCAACGCCGACCATGGCGGTGCTTGCAAATATAAGTGCTGTATATCCACTGGAAACTACAGCAGAGAGAATGGTCGATACACCAAGTAAAATTGCAGCGTAGCGAATGACAATAACTGTGGCGTTGTCTGGCCCATGCTTTACCAGCCGCCCGACCAGCTTGCCGCCGCCAAGCGCCCCAATGACGCCGCCTGTTATAAAGGCGATACCGTATGCAAGCCCTGTTTGTTGTTCGCTCCAGCCATGAGAGCGCATAAACATGGCAGGTGTCCACGCCATGACAGCATATAAAAGAGCGCTCAGGCCGGTAATGGCGGCAAGATAGGCAAGTGCCCTGGCCCGTTTTAGCTTGAGTAGTTTGAAAAATGCGCTCAGGGAGGTTTTGCCCTGCGCTTGCGGCGCGTGTTTATATTCCGGCATAAGGGTAAGAAACGCCAAGCCAAGGGCACCAAGAATGCCGCAGCCAATGAAGAGAACCCTCCAAGGGGCAAGTCCAAAGGGGATAGCCTCTGCATGCGTTTCAAGAGCGGCAAGGGCAGGCCCGCCAATTGTCATGGAAATACCACCACCAATATAAACGCTGATTGTAAGTATGGCGACCGCAAAGGATTGCCGCTCTGGCGGGTAGATTTGCCGCAGAATTGAAATGGAGGCCGGGGAAAGCCCTGCCTCGCCGAGCGCAAGGCCAATGCGAGCAAGTAGAAGCATTGAGAAACTGCTGGCCAAACCAAAGGCAACAGTCATCACACTCCATGCTAATATACTGATGAGTATCACTTTTTTACGGCTAAACCGGTCAGCCAGATATGCCATAGGAAAGGCTGCCACCGAATATACCAGAGCAAAAGCAATACCTTGCAGTAAGCTGAATTCTACATCGCTGATACCAATATCAGTGCGTATGGGCCTGACAAGAATATTGAGAAGTTGCCGGTCCAGAAAAGCCAGTACTGAGGCAAAAAAGAGCGCAAAAAGAGTAAAACCTGTTTTCGCGTATATAGACTTTTTCATAATTTCCTCAATACTCAAAGGCCCCTTTGTTGTAGAGGCACGTTTAACTGCCGTATTAAAAGTAACGGTGTTCCTCACCCGTTCAGCGGTGGAACGTGGAGTATTTGATATCCCAAGAAAAGGCCGTGTAATCAAAGACAAAATAGTCATTGAGGCTATTCAACAAGGGTATTGGTGCGTGCTGTTATTAGCGGTCAGGTCGGTGAAAACCCAGTAGGATATGTAGTAAGCGAGGCTATTAATTTACTGGCTTATGAAGAGACTATAGTGGGGTGCCCCGGTGTGCTCAGCGTAGGCTGGAATCTTGTAAAAGATAACAGATTACCCAAAATATTTGCTTATCTACCCATCATAGCTAACAAAGACCCATTTGGGGTGTCGCGTTCCGGTGTGCTCACTGCGTACAATTCATGCAGATAAATATGTATGTGAAGTGAGATAATTGCCTATGCGACTGGGTATTGATGTAGGAGGCACAAATACAGATGCTGTACTTCTTGAGGGTAAAACAGTTTTGTCATGGGCTAAAAGCCCAACGACAGCTGATGTTACTGATGGTATTATAGAAGTTATAGAAGCTGTCCTCAAAAACGCCAATGTTGACCGCTCAGCACTTGAATGTGTCATGATTGGAACGACCCATTTTACAAATGCCCTCGTGGAACGACGTGGCCTGTTGGAAGTTGGTATAATAAGGCTGGGTAGCCCGGCAAGCGAAGCCCTGCCGCCGATGAGCGGTTGGCCGTCGGATCTCCGCACACACATGGGGGAGACGGTGTTTCTATTGCCCGGTGGCTATGAATATGATGGCAGTGAACTTACCCCCTTTAATGAAGAGAAAGTGCGCCGTGCTGTAAAAAAAATACGGGATGCCGGGCTTCGAACAGCGGCAGTCTCTTGCACTTTTGGCTTAATAAACCCGGCTATGGAGGCAAAAACCGTTGCTATATTTAAGGAAGAAGCACCTGATATTGCGGTAACAGTGTCTGCTTCTTTTGGTCGGTCAGGTTTTCTAGAAAGAGAGAATGCGACCATTATGAACGCATCGCTTGTCGATATGGCGGGGCATGTCATTACGTCTTTCAAGCGCGCACTGGATAAACTGGGTATTGTTGCGCCGTTCTATATAAGCCAGAATGATGGCACGCTTATTTCTGCGTCATATGCTGCGCGTTACCCTGTTTTAACATTTGGCTCTGGGCCAACAAACAGCATGCGCGGCGGGGCTTTCCTGACAGGTTTGAAAGATGCGTTGGTTATGGATATTGGGGGCACAACAACAGACATTGGGGCCCTGACACATGGTTTCCCTCGGGAATCGTCTGTCGCGGTTGATATTGGAGGCGTGCGTACAAATTTCCGTATGCCAGATATTCTAGCTATTGGGCTTGGCGGCGGCACACGTATTCACCTTGAGCCTGACGCATACGACAAAGATAGTTTAGCGGTGGATAGCTTCACTGTTGGTCCTGATTCTGTTGGCTACCGCCTTAATTCAGATAGCTATTTGTTTGGCGGCACTGTTTTGACTGCAAGCGATATTGCGGTGGCCGGGGGGCTGGCGTCTTTTGGTGATGCATCCTTATTGCCTAAAATGAACCCGGTGGTGGTTAAAGGCTTGCTGCGGCAATTCCAGAAGATGATGGAAGATGGGCTGGACCGTATGAAAACCGCCCAAGGTAAAGTGCCGGTGATCCTTGTAGGCGGCGGCAGTGTGCTTGTTGGTGAAAACCTTATGGGGGCCTCAACTGTTATTAGGCCTGAGCATGCATCAGTTGCAAATGCGGTAGGCGCTGCCATTGCCCAAGTGGGCGGTGAAGCCGAGAGCATTGTATCGTATGATACTGTACCGCGTGAGGAGGCTATGCGTTCCTTGCAGGAAACGGCAGTTAAGAAAGTGGTGCATGCCGGGGCTGACCCTAAAACCATAAGTATTATTGATGTGGACGAAGTTTTTCTAAGTTACATGCCAGGAAACACAGCGCAACTGCGTGTCAAAGCTGTGGGTGATCTAGCTCTTGGGAAAAATGTTGGAAAGAATGCGTGAGCTATGTTTGAGAGTGATTTAAAACCGGTAACACTTAACCAGCAAGCTCTTAATGACCTTGCTGTTGGGTGTGCATTTTTAGGGTCAGGCGGTGGCGGTGACCCCCATTATGCTTTGCTTGAGCTCTCCATATTAATTGAGAAAAAGGGCCCAGATTTTCATATTGATTTGATACCTGCGAGCAAACTTTCTGATAAAGATCTGGTTGCGCCGTGCGGCTGGCTTGGTGCCCCTACGGTGTCGCTGGAAAAGTTGCCAAGTGGCACGGAAGCTCTTGCAGGCCTTGAAATGCTGGAAGAAATAATGGGCCGGGAAGTGAATGCGGTTTTCCCTGTGGAAATTGGCGGCAGCAATGGTTTGGCTCCGCTTATTCTTGCCGTTAAAACAGGGTTGCCTGTTGTGGACTGCGACGGCATGGGGCGGGCATTTCCTGAATCTCAAATGGTTATCTTTAATGTGCACGGTGTTTCTGCAAGCCCCGCTGTGCTGACAGATGCCAAAGGGAACTCTTTTGTGATCGGTGCGGTCGATAATATCACAGAAGAGCGTGTTGCACGCGCCGCGGCGGTATCACTGGGTGGTATATGCCATTTGTTTGAATATGTTCAAAGCGGGAAACAGGTAAAAGACCATGCTATTCACGGAACGCTGTCAATCGCTGTAGAAATTGGCCGCAGTATTCGGGAAGCCAAAGAAAAGGGCGCAGACCCGTTTGAGGCATTGCTCGATGTCATGCGCTCCTTTCCGCATTATGGTGCCGCTGGCATTCTGTTCGACGGTAAAATTATGGATGTGAAACGAGAGACAAAACAGGGTTTTTCTGTTGGGCATTTATTGATTGAAGATTTTGCCGGTAAAAACCAGATGGAAATAGAATTCCAAAACGAAAATCTGATCGCCCGTGTGGGCGATAAAATATATGCAACGGTTCCTGATATTATTTCAGTGATGGATAGAGAAACGGCGCATACAATAACGACTGAGCAAATTAAGTACGGGCAGCGGGTGAAAGTAGTGGGTGTAAGTGCACCCAGTGTCTTGAGGACACCGGAAGCTCTTGAAATTATGGGGCCGAAAGCTTTTGGCATGTCTGATAGGTATAGATCTATAGAGGCCTTGAATGGCTGGAAAGGCTCTAATGATGCTCAGTGAAACAGATACAATTGAAGATTATTCAGTTTCTACTGTCCCAGAAGAGCAAACTATTAGTGGCTGGCGCGTGGCGGCTATTATTATTGGTATCAATGTTGGCTTGGCGACGTTTTTAAATGGTGCTCAGGTGGGGAGCGCTTTAGGGTTAAAAGATGCGCTTTTCTGTGCTTTTCTGGGCGGCGTTATTTTATGTATAATGGGGTCACTTACTGCTATTGCAAGTGTTCGTTCCCGCCTTTCCACATACCTCTTGGTGCAACATTCTTTCGGCCTGAAAGGTGCGGTTGTTGTTAATATTATGCTGGCTATCATACACTTGGGCTGGTTTGGTGTGAATGCGTCGTTTTTTGGCAGCGCCATGGTTGCTGCTATTAGAGAATTATATCACATAGCGGGGCCGTTTGGTGTCATTGTAATGGCAGGTAGCCTGCTTATGGCCATCACCACAATTTTTGGCTTTAAGGCTATTAATAAATTAGCCCTGTGGGCCATCCCGATATTATTGGGTATTTTCATAACTGTTTTTGTGATGAGTATTCAAAAATTTGGTGTGGTTATGACTGACCCAACCCCGCCTGTTGCGATGACATTTGGTGTTGCGTTGTCAACAATCGTGGGGGGGAACCTTCTAACGGTGGCGGCGATGCCTGATCTGTCGCGGTTTATTACTACAAATAAGCAAGCTGTTATTGGTATGTTGCTGTCGTTCCCTATAGCGACGCCGCTTTTAGTTCTTTTGGCGGCAGTGCCAACCATGGCAACAGACGATGTGGATATTATGAATATTATAACCGGGTTTGGCCTTGGGCTTCCTGCGCTTGTTATTCTGGTGTTTTCAACATGGACTGCAAACTCTGTAAACCTGTATTCCTACAGCCTCAGTTTGGCCGCGACTATACGGTCTATTAAGCCGTGGGTCTTTACGATTGTTGGGGCGTTAATTGGCGGCATTATGGCTGTTGTGGGTATAGTGGAATCCTTTGTGCCTTTCTTGTTGTTATTAGGCGTTATTATTCCACCAATCGCAGCAATTTATGTGATCGACAACTTCACGGTATTTGGAAACGGTTACGACGCAAAAAACCTGACAGAAGGCCCGTCTGTCAGGTGGCGTAGTATCGTAACATGGCTGGTTTCAGCCGCAGTTGGGCTTGCAGGCATGTATGATGTTATCGCCTTAACAACAGCGCCAGCCTTAGATGCAACACTGGTTGCAGTTGTATTGCATATGATCCTGCGTAAATGGTCCCCTCAGCCAGATGTCACCCATATTCGGTAGAATATACCCATCATAACTGTTGGGGGCATGGCTCTTCATGCATACCATCAAGGCATGATGATTAACCGTTGTGACTAAGGCAATAAACATAATATATGGAGAGGGCTGAAATGAAATTCGGATATAAATCGCTGTTTGCTGGAATGAGTGCTTTAGCGTTGCTTGCGGGGCCCGCAAACGCCCATAACCTACTTTGGATCAATGTGGTTCCTGAATTTGACAGGCAGGTTATTGCATCCCTTGGATACGGCGATTCAATGTCGTCAGGCAGTGAATTGTTAACACCTGACTGGTGGCCAGTTACCATTGAAGACTATACTGTTGTTGACCCTAGTGGCAAGCGCACACCTCTCGGCGCGCCTGAACCGGTTACTCAGAAAAAACAAACTCTGTCTTCAGGTATGACTTTTCAAGCTGAAATAGATACCGGCAGACGTAAGTTTGTGACCAATGCTGATGCAGAACAAGGCACCTACCAGATTGTGGCTAAAACACATGTCACCCATGTGCAAGTGTATGAAGGCAAGGAAGGAAACTCTGTTTTTATTAACACTGCGATAGACAAGCTGCCAAAGGGCGCGAAAGTAACGGGCGAAGGCTATAATGTGTTGTTGGCGAAGGGCGTCTTTACCGCAGGTGAATGGACTATGCCAGCCCCGATTGGCTTGCCGCTGGAGGTTGTGCCCTTGTCTGATCTGCAAAAAGCGAAACCGGGTGACAAGGTACGCTTTAAGGTGCTGATGAACGGTGAACCTCTTTTAAAAGAAACCCAGATTGTTGCCTATAACGCAAGTTTTGGCGATACATGGGGCCTTGCTTCTCCGTTAGTAAATGGTGTGGGCGAGTTCCGTATACCAGTCGCTGGGCCTTGGCGTGTTAGTATTGGGCTTGAAGGAAAAACTACTGAGTTCGATGCCTATAAAGACAAGAAAGATACTGTTCTGGTTATTGAGAGCAGCTTGGTGTTTAACACAAAGCCTTAACCCAGCATTCTTATGAAGCAGGCTAAGCGCTGTCCTCGTGAATAGAGGGCCGCTGCTTGGCCTGTTTAGCTTTTGGAAGGTTAATGGGTATCTACTCTTTTTCCACAGAACTCTGCCCTTTTGTTTAAAATTGTTACCCATATTAAAGCAAAAACACCCATTATCTCGGTTGGGACTTCTGGTTTCACGGCATACGATCATAGAGCAAGAACCAAGGGAGTGGGCGGTTCTACAATAGACTGGCATGAGTAGTTCTTGGAACACTCGCTCTTAATGACACGCAGAAAAATCACGGGCATTATGCCCTTTATACGTGAGATGCAGGGAAGAAACAAATGACAGAATATTTGAATTCCGAAAATCGCAACATCAGACAGTTGTCGCGCCGTATTTTAATGGCAAGCACGGCTTGTGTGTGCATGACAGGTGCTGCTGCATATGCACAGGATGCTGCAGATAATGAGATATTTGAAGAGATTGTGATTATTGCTGATTCAGCGCGGGCAGCAACCAAAACTGACGCTAAAATTATGGAGATTCCTCAGGCGATCAGCGTTATCACTGAAGATCAGTTTAAGGAACAAGGGGCAACAAACTTTCAGGATATTTTCCGGTACAGCGCAGGCGTTGCTACAGAGCTTGCTGGTATCGATACCCGCTATGACAGTTTTTCGGCTCGTGGTTTTGGTGTAGCACAGTATATTGATGGCCTTAACAGAATGCCGGACTTCGTATACGGCGCCCGGATGGAAGTATTTACACTGGAGCGGGCAGAGGTGTTGCGCGGGCCTTCAGCTGTGCTTTATGGTGCTGGTGGCTCAGGCGGCATTCTTAATGCTGTTAGTAAAACGCCGAATTTTGAGTTTGGCGGTGAAATTGGCGTACAGTTTGGTACCGATGACCGCAAACAGTTTATGGTTGATGTAACTGGTGGTGTGAGCGATACAGTTGCAACCCGTTTTGTAGGCCTGTTTAGGGACGCTAAATTACAGGCAGAAGATCAGGCCGATGATCGTATCCTTATTATGCCTTCGGTCACATGGTCGCCCGGCCCGGATACAGATATTACGCTTCTGGTACTTTACCAGAAAGATGATATGGGCACACAGACCTATCTACCGCTCTCAAAAACACAGGGCGCAAGTAAAGAGGACAGGCTCCCGATCGACTTCTTTGTCGGTGACAAAGATTTTAACCATATGGACACCACGCATACGTCTGGTACGCTTATGATTGACCATAGGTTTACAGACTGGATCAGCTACTCTGGTCGTATGCGTTATTACGAGCATGATGTTGATTATGCTGAAATATATGCCGATACGGCAGATGGTGTTACGCCCTTTAATGACGCTGACGAAACCATTATTCAGCGGGAGTTTTATGTTCTTGATGAGACATATAAAATTTTAAACTCTGATCACAACGTTAAGTTCGACTTTAATACAGGTGTTTTTGAACATAAGGTTCTGGTTGGTGTAGATTATACCCAATTCAAACAGGATCGCCGCGAAGGCTTTTCCTGTGATGGCTATGCAGGTTTCTTTGGGTGTTATGCAGGTGGTAGCCCTGCGCCGCTCGATCTTACAAACCCTGATTATTATGTTGATGTCGATTCAGGTTTTACCAATGGCTATGATACAAAAAGCACCCAGCTTGGTATCTATCTGCAGGACCAGATTAAATATAAAGACCGTGTAACCTTCATTGCGGGTATTCGCCGTGACCGGTCAACCTCGGAAATTAGTGGTGTTGAAGAAGAACCAAACCATGCAACGACACTGCGTTTTGGTGTGATTGTTGATGTGGGCGGCGGGCTTTCCCCTTATGCGGGCTATTCAGAATCGTTCCAGCCGGTATTTGGCGGTGACTTTTATGGTAATGCCTATAATCCACAGGCTGGCAAGCAGTATGAAGTTGGTGTGAAGTATCAACCTAATAAATCAACTCTGATCACGATGTCTTACTTCGATATCACTGAATCCGGCTTCCTGACAACAGACCCTGATAATATCCAGAACTTCATTCAGTCTGGCGAAATCAATTCAAAAGGTTTTGAGTTTGAAGCGCTTGCCAATGTGTTTGAAACGCTTACGCTGACAGCTGCCTACAGCTATACCAAAGCTGAAATTACCAGTGATAATCAGGGCCGTGAAGGTTTCAGGGTTGAAGACTTACCTGAACACGGTGCTTCTTTCTGGGCAATGAATGACTTTGTCAATTCAGGTGACATGATCATTCGGGCTGGTGCTGGTGTACGGTATGTTGGGTCAAAAATTGACTATTACAACATCTTTGAAACACCTTCGGTTACGCTTGTTGATGCTACAGTTGAAGCGTTTTACAAAGACTGGAGTTTCCGATTAAACGCCAATAATGTTTTGAATAAAAAATATTATGCGGCCTGTTCAATGTGGAGCCCGCCATCATACGGTGCTTGTTCCCCAGGGATCGACCGGCGCATAGTGGCAACTGTAAGCCGCAAGTTCTAAGACCTGAATAAAAGCCACGGTACCGGGAGGTGCCGTGGTGCTTTTGTGTTTATGATATTTTTGGTTAAGTGAGGCGGGGATAATGATGATTGGCAAGGTATCGAGTTTCTTTTTTAACTCTAGCGCAAGCAAGATATTCAGCGTGTTAATTGGTGGGATGTTTTTGGCAGCATGCGACGCATCTGTTGATAGTATGCCTTCAGCGGACATCGTTTTTAAAAATGCAAAAGTCTATACGGTAGATAAAGATAACCCTTGGGCTACTTCGGTGGCGATTAGTGGCGGTAAAATTCTGGCGGTGGGCAGTGATGCTGACACCGATAAATGGCGCGGTGATAAAACAGAAGTTATTGATCTGGGCGGAAAACTTGTCCTCCCAAGCTTTGGTGATGCACATGTGCACCCGGTATACGGCGGCCTCGCTTATGCGCGCTGTTCAATGCACGCTGCAGAAACAGTTGATGCCTATACAGATATTATTAAAAAATGTGTGGATGAAACCGATACGGACCGATGGGTTTACGGCGTGGGTTGGCGGCCTGGCCTGTTCCCGCCTGATGGCATACCACCCAAAGGCTTGCTGGATGAAATATCATCTGACCGGCCGCTGGTTTTTCGCTCGACAGGTGGGCATAGCTTATGGGTAAATTCGAAAGCTCTGGAGCTTGCGGGCATCACCAAAGATACACCTGACCCTCTGAACGGGCGTATTGACCGCGACCCTGTTACGGGTGAATTGCTTGGTGGTCTGCAGGAAACAGCTAAAGATCTGGTCGCCGCGTATTTGCCGGGTCCTACGCAGCAAGATTTAATGAAGGCGATCACCTATACGATCAACCATTTGAACACGATCGGCATTACCAATATTCTGGATGCTGGCGTGGAGGTGAATGCTGACGGTGTTAGCCCGATTGTGGAAGCCTATAAGGCATTGCAGGCAGAAGATGCCTTAACAGCAGATATTGAGGTTGCGGTAAAATGGAATAATGAGGCTGGCATGGAACAGATTCCAGACCTTATGGCGGTTGCGAAAAGTGTTGCAGGGCCAAATATTGCTTCTCATACCCTTAAAATATGGATTGACGGCGTTATTGCCCAGCGAACAGCAGCGTTGCTCGAACCCTATAGTGACGCACACGGGGAACATGGGGAGCCAACATTAAAGCCGGATGTTTTGAATGAAGTTGTGAAGCAATTTGATGAACAGGGCTTTCAGGTAATGATCCATGCTATAGGCGACAAAGGTATCCGTATGTCACTTGATGCGTTTGAATATGCCCGAAAGCATAATGGTGTTACAAAAAACCATCACCAAATTACACACGCCGAGTTCATTACACCGCAAGATATGGCAAGGTTTGCCGAGCTTGGCGTTCTTGCCAATTTCCAGCCGCTTTGGTCAACGATGGATCCATACATGCAGCTTACGGCGGTGCGTGTGGGACCTGAGCGTATGAAACATGTTTATCCTGCCCACAGTGTACTTCAGGCTGGCGGCGAAATGGTTTATGGGTCTGATTGGTCCGTTGCACCTGCTGAACCCTTCATGGGTATTGAAGTGGCGCTGACACGGAGAGCACTGGGGGACCCGGATGCGCAGCCTTTATTGCCTAACGAAGCTGTAACTCTCGAGCAGGCAATAGAGGCCTATACCCTGACGGTAGCCCGTGTAAATCATAGGGAAAATGAAACAGGCTCTTTAACTGTTGGTAAAAATGCAGATCTGGTTGTGGTGGATCAGGATGTTTTTACTATTCCTGTATACGATATCGGAAAGACAAAAATATTATTAACAATGTTTGAAGGTAAGCCACTTTATGGCAATCTGGAAGGATTGTAGGTTGAAGTGTACCTGAACGTGTTTAAAATACCTTGTCTTAAAGGTAAGGGTAATGATTGTTCATGCATCCAGATACCAAAAATGGAGCCTTTTCTTCGATAGCAATGGTTGCGTCTACTAAGCTCGCACCCCAAAGTCGTAAAGGCTATATAAAACGCAGAAACCTGCTGGTCAGAATTGAGGAAATTCTGGCTTGCAGGCTTACTGTTGTTCATGCGGCAGCAGGGTACGGAAAGACCAGCCTGTTAAGCCAGTGGCTTAAAACACTTCAGAAGCAAAAAGTTGCAACAGCGTGGTTGACGTTGGAGGAGGAAGAGGCCTCACAGTCTGCTTTTATCATCCATGTGATTACAGCCTGTATCAAGTCGGGCTACTTGGAAGAAAGCGTTCTCTCAAATATTGGCCGTGTTGACGAAAAAATGTCATTGAAGGTTTTGATGACTATATTTATCAACGCAGTTGCTGTCAGTGACAGGCCGCTGGTGATTTTTCTTGATGAATATAACCGCATTCAATCTGATGAAACGGACAGCTTTTTTCGCATTTTATTGCGCAATATGCCGGCACATGTGCACTTTGTAGTTGCCTCTAGATGGCGACCTAATATCGACCTTGAAAACCTGCGTGCGCACGATGATTTACTTGAAATTACCGCAAATGATTTACGCTTTTCGCTAGAAGAGGCGGCAAGCCTGCTTGATCTTCATATGTCGGACACGGATATAAGGCAGATAGGCAATTTTTGGCAATATACTGAAGGCTGGCCAATGGCATTGCAGATGCTGCGGTTATGGTTATTAGGTAGCAAGCAACGCGTTGGGCAAATAGCTGAATTTGCTGAAAAAACAACTGATATGGCGCGCTATCTTACCGAACAGGTTTTGTCTGAACTGCCTGAAGACGAGCAAGATTTTTTAATGAAAACCGCTATTCTTGACCGGGTAAACGGCGATATTGCTAATACCATTACAAACCGTTCTGATGGCTGGCTGATATTGGAACAGCTTTATGAACGTAACCTTTTTCTAGAACCTCTTGAAAACGATCGTCAGTGGTTTCGTTTTCATGCTGTTTTTCTGGAATATTTACGTGACATGCTTAAAAAGCGTCATCCTGATGCAGTTCAGGGGATGCACGAGCAGGCCGCGACATGGCTTAAAGAACGTGGGTATATAAGGCGCGCCATATATCATGCACAGCAAGCTCATAACGATACTTTAGCAGCCTCTATTCTAAGTGATGCGGGTGGCTGGCGTATGGTTATGGATGGTCGGATCGAGATTATCCGTGCCGCTATCCATAAGCTTGCTGATGCTGCAATTGAGAATTTTCCGAAGCTTTTACTGGCGCGGGTTTTTTTGCTGATCAAGGCGGGTAATATTGATGAAGCGCACCAGCGGTTTAAGCAGTTAAACACGGATAATAACGACCTGTGGTCTGAGCAGGATATGATCGATCATAAGATAATCGAAAATACCCTTTCAGATTATGCCGATGACCGTGTTTCGTTTGAAGAGATTAGCGAGATAGAGGCCCTGAAACAGCAAATCCCAAAGCAGGACCATCTGTTACACGCGTTGCTGTCAGATTCGCTGGCAACAAAATGTTATGCTATGCGCCTGTTTCGGCAAACACACGAAGCGTGTGCTGAGGCGGCAAGCCACTACCGCATTTTACAATCCCTGTACGGTGAAATGTTTATAAGGTTTAAGCAGGTACAGGCATATTTTGCGCAAGGCAGGCTGGATGAGGCAGAAGTTATTCTTAGACAAAATGAAAAAGAAATTGATATTCGCCTTGGGGAAAACACGGACCTTGCAGCCCATAATGCCATTTTTCTAGCGGAGCTTCTTGTTGAACGGCATGCCTTTGATGAGGCAGAAACCAGACTTTTAGATGCCTTATCACTTATTGAACAAGCCGATGGCTGGTTTGAACTGTATGCAGCAGCATATTCATCTGCCGCTGCTATTGCTTGGCAGCGCTCTGGCATTAATGAGGTTCTTGGATTGCTGGAACGCGCAAAGGCCGTTGCAAAATCGCGGTATTTGAAGCGCCTTTCACTGCTCGCTGACTGCGAGACTATTTTTTATTTATGCCAGAACGGCCAGCATATGGAAGCTCAGCCTTATGTTGGCTCCCTTGAAGCCGCGCTGGAAACTGAAAAACAGCCCTTCCATTTTATGAGTGGTCATATAGCGATTGGGCTTGGTATTTTTTATCTGTCTAATGGACAGCATGAACAGGTAGATGCCCTTATTGCGGAGCACAGTAAGGCCGCAGAAGCTTCAGGGGATACCCGCCATCTTATTGCTCTGTATAGTGTTGCTGCCATTTCGCGGTATGGCCGGGGGGATACAATGCAAGCTGCAGCCCTGTTTGATCAGGCTTTGCAGGAAGGCCTTTTTAAAGGGTTTAAGCAAACATATATCAACTATACCTACTGGTTACTGCCGCTTGTGACCTTAATTCTTAAGAGCGATACGCTGCTACCGGCAGACAGATACCGAACAAATTTTCTTATCGACCTTAAAAGAGACATGAAGAATTGGGAGAAAAGCAGGTTAAAGGATGAAAATGCTTTAACCATAGCCGAAATAGAGGTTTTAAAAGAATTAGTGCATGGGTTTTCCAATAAGGAAATTGCGCTCCAACTGGGTATTTCCCCCAACACAGTTAAATACCGCCTGAAGAGCATTTTTGCCAAGTTTGATGTGTCAAAACGGAGCGAATTAGTACAGCTTGTAAGAAACCAGGGCATGGTACCTGAGTATTCGTCTTAGTTAGTGGCATATCTACTAACTGGTCTGTTCTATTAGCCTGCTGGCTTGTATAGTAGGCGCTCTAAGGCTCTATAGGAAGCTTCCCTGCGGTAATAGCATCAGCCAGCGTCGTGCTATCAAGAACCTTGGCTGTTTGTTCATAAGCGGTAGCAAAAACGCGACGAATTTCGCAGGCATGCTCGTCTGTACAATCTTCACAGAGCCGGTAAGCCATGCGGCTAAGGCAGGGTAAGGGGGCCATCGGGCCATCAATGATACGCAAAACTTGGCCAAAGCTAATAAGATTGGGGGCCCTTAAAAGGCTGTAACCGCCGCCGCGCCCCCGCTTACTATGTAATAGGCCTTGGTGTTTAAGGTCGAGCAAGATTTGCTCAAGAAATTTTTTAGGAATATTTTGGCGTGCAGCGATTTCTGTAATCAGAAGTGCTTCACCTGGCTTTGTTTTCGCGAGTTCTAAAAGGGCACGAAGAGCATATTTGGCTTTTTGCGATATCATACCTATTCCTGAATAAGGGTTTGATACTAACCAGAGCGGAGAACTGTATGTATTCTCTACTTATCATGTAGTTTGTTAGTGGATATGCAGAGTATTTACCAGAAATTTGTATAGCAGGGCTTTGAAATGGCTAGGCATTGGCTTTTGGTGAGTTTATAGCCTCCATATCGTTGTCAACATCTCACACTCCATCTTATTATTATAGCTGCCATATATGTTTACAATGCATTATATTTATATATTATGGCTGCCTAATAATTAATTTTAGCTGCTTTATTCCAATAGATACGCCAAACCTACATTGAGATAATATATCAAAATGGTATGCGTGGTATATGGGTGAATGTGCAGAAAATCATTCTGGGGAGAATGTTAATGATACAGATATATAGGGTTTTGAACAAGGTGGCACTTTGGCCTGCAGTTGTTCTGGTCATGCTTTTGGCACAGCCGCCAGTGTATGCTGATGCAAATGAAAACTACGATGTTAAAGCGCACTACGACAAGGCGGAATATTCTATCCCCATGCGTGACGGCAAAAAGATGTTCACTGCGGTGTACCGGCCGAAGGACCGTTCAAAAGACTATCCTATTCTTTTGTTCAGAACACCTTATTCCATTAAAGCTTACGGTGATGATTTTCCGCCTGTTATGCGCATGGCACCGTCGGTTGATTTCCTGAAGTCGGGGTATATCATTGTTTTGCAGGACCTGCGCGGCACTTATAAGTCAGAAGGTGACTTTAAGGTTATTCGCAGCATTCGTGACAACAAGGATGATCCTGTCGCTATTGATGCCAGTACAGATAACTATGATACCATTGAGTGGTTGCTGCATAATATAGAAGGAAATAACGGCAAGGTAGGGCAGTGGGGCATTTCCTATCCCGGCTGGACAACCGTAATGGGTATGGTGGATGCGCACCCGGCGCTTGTTGCTTCATCACCGCAAGCCTCACCGTCTGATATGTTTGTCGGCGATGACTGGCACCATAATGGTGCTTTCCGGCTGATGTATAGCTTTAGCTGGATGAACTTTGCAGCGCGCAAGCGTGATGATCTAACCACCGAGCTTGCCAAGCCTTTTGATTATGGAACCCCGTGGGGTTATGAGTTCTTTTTGAATGCAGGACCAACATCAGAACTGAATGAAAAATATTTCGGCGGCGCCATTCCTGCATGGAATGATTTTATCGACCATCCTAACTATGATAAGTTTTGGAAAGATCAGGTGGCTTTGCCGCACATGAAAAACATCAACCACTCCATTTTAAATGTGGCAGGCTGGTTTGATGCAGAAGACTTTTACGGCCCGATCTCTATTTATAACGAGATAGAAAAAACCACGCCGGGCAACAAGAGTACGCTTGTTGTGGGGCCGTGGCGTCATGGCGGCTGGCTTACTATGGATGGTTCATATCTTGGGGATATTCAGTTTGGTTCAAAAACCTCTGAATATTACCAAAAGAACATTGTGTTCCCGTTCTTTGAATATAACCTGAAAGGCAAGGGGGACTGGAACCCGGCTGAGGCAATTGTATTTGAAACCGGCAACAATGAGTGGCACAGGTTTGACCAGTGGCCGCCTAAAGCCAGTAAAGTTAAAAACCTGTATTTTCAGGAAGGCGGCAAGCTGTCGTTCAATAAACCTGCCGATAAAAGCAAAAAAGCATTTGATAAATATGTGAATGACCCGGCAAAGCCTGTACCCTTTTCAACCGAGATTATCACAGCGCCGGGCCATGACTGGATGATAGAAGACCAGCGCCAAGTGTCTACGCGACCTGATGTTCTGACATACCGTACCGATGTTTTAGAGGAGGACATCACCATTGCAGGGCCTATTCTTGCTAGTCTATTTGTATCGACAACAGGGACAGACGCAGACTATTTTGTGAAACTGATTGATGTGTACCCTGGCGATGCGCCCGATGTGGAGATTGAACATCAAAAGGTAAAAATGGGTGATTATCAGATGCTGGTTGGTGTTGAAGTTATGCGCGCTAAATACCGTGAAAGCATGAGTGACCCAAAACCACTTAAGCCGGGCAAAGTGACCCCTATTTCGTTCAATATCTGGGATAAGTTCCATACTTTTAAAAAGGGGCACCGGATTATGGTGCAGGTTCATAGTAGCTGGTTCCCGGCTTACGACCGCAACCCGCAGCAATTTATGGATATTTATCGTGCAACGGAAAAAGACTTTAAGACTGCCGAGCATGATATTTATCGCTCCGTCCAGTTTCCGTCTCATCTGGAGCTACCTGTCTTGACCGGTAACCAAGATGTAACCGCTAGCGCAGCGCAGTAAGGTAAGAGTATGAAACGCTTTTATATGGTTATCACCGCATGTATCACTGCCTGCTTGCTGGCAGTGATACCTCTTGTTGCAGAAGATGCGGGTGCACCTTTTAAAAAGGTACAGGATATTATTGAGCATGAAGCAGCAGATAAAGGCTTGCCAATGCTGTCTATTGTGCTTGTTGACGAAAACGGCATTGTTTGGTCGGGCGGTGTAGGTGCTGATGCAAAGAACCCAAGCCTACAGGCTGATAATGATACTACGTACCGCATTGGATCAGTTTCAAAACTATTCACTGACATTGCCGTTATGCATTATGTTGAGAAAGGCCTGCTGGACCTTGATGTTCCTGTAACAACATATTTGCCAGACTTTAAACCCCATAACCCTTACGGCACCCCTATTACGCTGCGTATGCTGATGAGCCATTCATCAGGTCTGGTGCGGGAAACGCCTGTTGGTAGTTATTTTGACCCTGAAGCGCCGTCCTTAGCTGAAACTGTTCAAAGCCTGAACGGTACAACACTGGTATATGCACCAAAGACAAAGGTGCAATATTCAAATGCAGGCATTGCTGTTGTGGGCCGAGTTCTGGAAAAGGTTGCAGGCAAGCCATTTGCAGAGGTTCTGGAGACTAATCTTCTACAACCTCTTGGTATGAAAGACAGTGCCTTTGTGCCGTCTGCTCATGTTCGGAAAAGTCTCCCTGAAGCTTATATGATAAATTATCAGGGTACTCGTTCTATTGCTCCAACATTTGAGCTGGGTATCGCACCTGCTGGCTGCATGTATGCGACAATGGGTGATCTGGCCCTGTTCATGAAAGCGCTTATAGATAAGGGGCAGGGCGTAAATGGCCGTTTTATTGAAGAAGATACGCTTGATCAAATGTGGTCCCCGCAAGGAGATGTGAAAAGCGCCCGTGATCGTTCGTTTGGTATCGGTTTTATGCTGAGTGAACTGGACGGAGAAAAGTCTGTCTCGCACGGCGGTGCTATTTATGGTTTTGCGACGCAAATGAAAGTGTTGCCGAACAAAAAGATCGGTGTAGCCATTTCAACCAATATGGATATGGCAAACGGCATTGTTAACAGGATTGCGGATTATGCCCTCAGGGCGCTTATGGCCCAAAAAGAAGGCAAGCCGTTACCTGTTTATACATATACAAAGCCTGTTTCTGATGACATGGTTGCCAAAGTGGCAGGGCTTTATAAAAACCAGGATGAAAGCATTAGAATATACCGCCTGTTTAAAGACCTTTATATAGAGCGCGTTAATGACCTGTCACTGAGGCTTCGAGCAACAGACAACCATGCTATCGTTATTGATGATATGGTCGCTTACAGTGAAGATATTCGCTTTACGGATGCTAGCGTTACTGTCTTTGGCAAAGACTATGCTGCTGCAGAAGATGTTAAGCCCGCTCCTGTTAAGCCGGAATGGGTACAGTATCTTGGGGAGTATGGCTGGGACCATAATGTTTTGTATATCAGCGAAAGAGACGGCAAGCTGCATGCCCTTATTGAATGGGCGACTGATTATCCGCTTACCGATTTGGGGAATGGCACTTTTAAGTTTCCTCCACATGGCCTGTACCCAAATGAAGAAATAACCTTTAAAAAGAACAGTGAGGATAAAGTCTATACGGCTAGCCTTAATGGTATTTCTTTTGAAAGAAGAGAGGTTGGCGGTATTGATGGCCATGTCTTCAAGATTGACCCGGTGAAGCCTATTGCAGAATTGAGGAAAGAAGCACTTGCTGCCAGCCCGCCTCATGAAGACGGCACCTTTAAGCAGTCTGACCTAGTGGATGTGACAGCTTACAGCGACAATATTAAACTTGATATCCGCTATGCATCGAATGATAACTTCCTTGGTACACCAGTTTATTCGTCTGCTCGGGCCTTTATGCAGCGCCCTGCCGCAGAGGCACTTGGCCGGGCGGCAAAAAGGCTGAAAAAACAAGGATACGGCCTGCTTATTCATGATGCTTATAGGCCTTGGTACGTCACCAAAATTTTCTGGGATGCGACACCTATGTCTGGCAAAGACTTTGTAGCAGACCCATCGCAGGGGTCACGCCACAATAGGGGCTCCGCAGTTGATCTGACACTTTATGATCTGAAAACAGGGGAGCCTATTAAAATGGTTGGTCTGTATGATGAAATGTCTGAGCGTTCATTCCCCTACTATCCGGGGGGGACATCGCTGCAACGTTGGCACCGTAACGTGTTGAAAACGGCAATGGAAGCTGAAGACTTTACCGTTTACGAGTATGAATGGTGGCACTTTGATTTTGATGATTGGCGTTCCTACGCGGTGCAGAATGCTATTTTTGAAAATATAAAACCTGCACATTAAGAAGCTGTATTACACCCGCTGCTAGAGGCGGGTGTAGCCAGAATTACATTATTTTAAACCGACCTTGCATGCTTGCATATGGCTTTTGCCTTTGCAGGCATGTTTGCTTTTTGACGCCTGAATATAATTATCTATTTGTTTTATATTATTATTTTTCACACGTAGTTCGTGTTTTACTCTCCGATATATTCATTATGAATACATTACGATGATAATTTATTGACATTTTATAAGTAAATTAATAAATTATCGTCATGATTCTACTAGTATGGTCTTGGAGTAATGCTGTGTGGTGGTTTGTCATGCAGCGTAAGGGAGAGTGAATATGACTATGGATGCTTTGTCTCAGCAGTTTAAGGTTTTGTATGACCAGTGGGGCGCTGCGATTGCAAACAAGCAATATGATTGGTTTGAGCGTCATTTTGCCGATGACTTTTCAGGAACAGCCCAACCATGGCCAACGCTTTTTGTTGATAAAGCAAAAATGATTGAGCTCGATAAAGCCATCGAAAAAATGGACACCGAGTGGCAGAAAGTAACGGCGCAGCAAGTGAGCGCTAATACGGTCGTTACTATTGGTATCGTTAAATACAACGAAGAAGAATTTAGTGACAATTCAGCCATTGCTGAAGGCATGCCCTCAGGAAGTGATCTCGCCGAATTAACGCACGGTAAATCTGTCGCGTACCTGAATGGCTGGCGGCATAACGGCGAAGTTTGGCAGATATTTGATCATCATATGATTGGGATTGTGGATGACCCTAGTGCCTAATTTTGCGGGGTTGAAAGAGATTTGGTTTCAGTAGAAAGCAGCTTCAAAACATGAGAAGCTAATTGGGAGGTTGGAATGAAAATAACAAATAAAAAGATTCAAAAAAGCTTACGCAGTGGTTGTGGTTATGTGGCGCTCTTAACTGCTTCAGCCGCTATTGCACCGGCAAGTACGGCTGCAGACACGAGCGATTTTTCGTTTGAAGAGATTGTGGTGACGGCGCAGAAACGGAATGAAAGCCTGCAAGATGTGCCAATATCAGTGCAGGTTGTGGGAGCTGCTGCTATTGCCCAGCAAAACCTGACATCTGTTGTAACGCTCGCTGAATTGTACCCGTCTATCCATGTTGCTGGTAGTGGTCGCTCCAGTACCTATTATATGCGCGGTACGGGGTCTGGTGAAAGCCAGTCATTTGATCAATCTGTCGGTACATTTGTTGATAATATCTACCATGGCCGCTCACGTAATTCGGCGGCAACGTTCCTTGATCTTGACCATGTAGAGATTTTGAAAGGCCCACAAAGTACCTTTTTTGGTAACAGCGCTATCGCGGGTGCTTTTAATATTGTTACTAAAAAACCAAGCCACGAAACGGAAGGCTGGGCCCGCGGCCTTATTGGTCCTGGTGGCTCAAACGGCGGCAACTATGCCTTAGAGGGCGCGGTGAACACACCGGTTACAGATGAACTAGCACTGCGTTTTGCAGGCACACTTAATGGCCAAAAGGGCTATTTGAAAAACGTTAATACAGATGACCGCTCACCTAATGAAGATAACTATGCTTTCCGTGCTACGGCGCTTTATGAACCATCGGAAGATCTTGAGATCATTCTAAAAGGCGAATTTGGTAAAAGCGTAAATAAAGGCGGCTTGATCCTGCGCCAAGAAGATTGCCCGCCGCCAGAGCCTTATACAGCAGCAGGCTTTTGTGCCTTGAACCTTTCTGAAGGTGTGCCAATTGGTCTGGACACAAAAGAGTATGTCGCAAACGAAGGTAACGAAATCCGCCTCAAAACATATGAAGGTGTTCTGACCATTAACTACCAGATGGGGGATCATACTCTTACATCTACAACAGGTTACGGCGGTTATAAATATAACCTTGATCTGGATGATGATGGCACAACACAGCACTTGTTAAATGTTCAAGCGCCAGAGGAATACAAACAGTTCAGTCAGGAATTCAGGATTGCATCGCCTGTCGGTGAAACGTTTGAATATATGGCCGGTGTTTACTACCAGCACTATACGCTCGATATTGAGCAATCACTGAGCTATTTCTTCTTGACAGGCCCGTTCTCCGGCATTGCGCCCTTAGCCCCTTATCTGCCACTTGGCCAGCGTGTAAACGCATACCAAACCGAAGATATTTACTCAGCCTTTGGGTCTTTCACTTGGAATGTGACTGACAGGTTGAAACTTATTGGCGGTATTCGCGGCAGTATCGTGAAGAAAGATTTTGACTGGGCACTAATTTACGGCACCGCAACTGAGAATTACGGCGGCGTTGAACGGTTCCCTGCTGATGTTGAAGCTATAGCAGGTTCGCTTGGGCTTGGTAATGTTGGCGTTATTAATCTTGACCGCAAGGACGATGCCCTGTTGCCATCCGCCAAACTGCAATATCAGTTGAACGATGGTGTGATGACATACATTTCCTATTCGCGCGGCTTCAAGTCTGGCGGCTTCAGTGTTGCTGATACATCTGCAGACCCGGTTAACTATCCGTTTAACCCAGAATTTGTTGATGCTTACGAACTGGGTATCAAGGGTGAGTTTCTGGATAACACTGTCAGCATGAATCTTGCTTTGTTCTGGAACGACTTTTCTGATCTGCAGGTTTCTATTCAGGGTACTAATAGCAACGGTGGCCTCATTAATATCGTTCGCAACGCAGCTGCTTCGCGTTCAAAAGGTGTGGAACTGGAGATGCAATGGCTTGTGTCATCTAGCTTCAAGGTTGCAGCTAATGCCACCTATCTGGATTCAACATACCGTAGCTATCCTAATGCTGCACCAACCTATGCGCAGCAATATGAGGGTGAAACTGTACAGGATTTAAGTGGTCGTCCCACGCTCTATTCACCGAAGTGGAGCGGTAATGTTGCTGCAACCTATACGTATGATGTGTCAGAAGATTATACGATGACAGCCGAGGTGATTGGTATTTTCTCTAGCAGTTATTTTACCTACTCTACAGATGATGAACAATCCATTCAGGATAGCTATGGCCGTATGGATGCGCGCCTGTCGCTTGATATTGCGGACAGTGGCTGGGGCTTTGATATCATTGGTAAAAACCTGTTTGATAAAACCGTGATTAATTTCTCTGGGTATCAACCAACCTCTTTTGGTAGTCTCTTTCAGGGGCAGGAACCACCACGCCAGATTATGTTCCAGGCGCGGTATCAATTCTAGCCTGCTTGAAGGATAAAACACTAAGGGCAGCATAAAGTGGCTGCCCTTTTCTTTCCTGCTATCACCAAGATTGCTATGGTAAATTAAGGCGCATGTAAAAGCTAAGGAGCCTCCGAAATGTTTGTGACTATTGTACGTCCAGTTACTCGTATATTGAAAAAAGCCTCTGGGCTGCTTCTATGCGGCAGTATCTCGCTTGCAGCTTTAGCATCAGGCTGTCATGCCGACCAAGCTGGGCCAGCGGATTACAAAGGCAATATGCCTGAAGGTATATGGGTTCTTAATCAGGAACGTTCGAAAAAGTTTATGCCGGGCACTCACACATTGTGGGTGATCAAAGATGACGGCCAGCGGCTTGTTTGGGTTTCTGTGGAAGCAGACCCTGAGGGTCATGTAAGGGTAACCTCGTGGGACGGTGAATACGGCGGCGAGCCAGTAGAGGTTAAGGGCAGTGGTATGATGACTGTTGTCTCATCGCCAGAAAAAGGGCGGGTCTTGAACCACGGTGATATTCCCGGGCTTGGTAGTTACTCAGAAGACTGCACGGTGATGAACGAAGGCAAACGTATGCTTTGCACCTTCACACTGACCACAAGCGAAGGAGTGAACACTTACATAGATGACTTTGACTGGTTTTCAGCGGGGCCAATGGTTTTTGCTGCGCCCGAGTAGTTAAGAAGACTGCTGGTTTATAGCGTAGCGGGTGTGGTTTTGCGCCGCTACGCTTGATATACTATTTAGTGCCCTTTAGTGGAGGCCGCAGACCGTGCAGCCTGTTCATAAGCACCAGAAATTGCCCTTAGGAAGCTGTTTAGTGCCTGAATGTCATAGTCTGGATGGGAAATGAAATTAATAGCTGGTTCCAGAAATTTTTTACGATCATTCTGGAAGTCGCTATAATGTTCCTTGCCCATATCTGTTGCTGAATAAAACACTTCTTTGCCGATTTTTTCGCTGGTTGTCAGGCCAAGGCGCGCAAGCTTTTTTAGTGAATATGAAACCAGATGCATGTCCTCAATTGAAAGGGCAAAGGCCAGATCAATGCCTCGCAGTTGGCGGTTTCTGTACACGAGTAAGTGCAGCAGAAAAACGTCGATGTCAGACAGGCCATTAATAGAGCTTGAGTTGCTGCGCTGGCTCATCCACCGGCGCACAGAATTCCATAGAACTGTAAGGGTCAGTTCTAGTTCTGATAGCTGGTCACCATCAATGGAATGCTCAGGTTGCTTTTGTTTCGTCGACATAATTATCCCCTTTAATCGTCGTAAAAAATCATATCTGCAGGAGGGCAGTATGGAACTTTAAATCCGTGGCTTGTCAATGTTTTGTTTTAATAATCTCATGATTTAGATGTTTTGTTACCATGTTATTGATTTTAAAATAATAGCATTTAAAATATATTTCGTTGATAAATTATAAATGATATGTATATAAATTGTTAAAATAAACAATGGGCCAGATGGCTGCACCAACTGTGAGGGGTAATCATGGACAGGAATATGCTTCCCGATACAAAAAGCTGGTTTGAGCTAGGCGAAGCTAGCCGTAATAGCTACCGCCTAAGTGATCATGTGGTTGATATGCGCCGGCAAGAAATGGCGGCAAAAGCTGTAGAATTAAAAGCACAGCCGCAAAGTTTGATTGTGGATATGGCCAAAACAGCCTTGATTATTATTGATATGCAGAATGATTTTTGCCACCCAGAAGGCTGGATCGGCGGTATGGGCATTGATACTGCGCCAGCGCGTTCGCTTGCACTGCCCATCAATGCGGTTACCAAAAGCCTGCGCGCAAACAATGTTCCGGTTATATGGGTTAGATGGGGGGTGCGCCCAGATAAACACAATTTGTCACCCAGTACGCAGCACCCTTTTAATCCTAATGGCATGGCACCGGGTTTGTCAGGCACGCTGCAAAGCTCTGTGCGAACCTATAATGTATTGCAGAAGGGTAGCTGGGGCGCTGAGATTATTGCTGATCTGACGCAAGGCCTTGATGATGTGTATGTCGATAAGCATCGTATTAGCGGGTTTTGGGATACGCCGTTGGATTCCATTTTGCGTAACATGGGAATTAAAACTGTCATGTTTGCAGGGGTGAATGCGGACCACTGTGTTTTAGGCACGCTGATGGATGCCAATTTCCACGGCTATGATACAATCCTGCTGGAAGATTGCACTGCAACGACATCACCTGATTTTTGCCTGCAAGCAACTTACCATAACGTGCGCTTTTGTTTTGGGTTTACAGTTACATCTTCTGATGTTGTTAAAAGCTTGGCATCAGCATGAACAAAAAGACAGAAGCAGGCTCTCGGAACTGGGCATTATTCCTGCTGTTTTCAGTTAGTGTTTTAAATTTGTTTGACCGGCATGTGATCAATATTCTCGCGCAGGATATAAAAACAGACCTTGATATTACGGATACCGAGCTTGGGCTTTTAACAGGTACGGCATTTGGTATTTTTTACTCCATTCTTGGTATTCCGCTGGGTCGTTTGGCTGATCGGGTGAACCGTGTTCGGTTAATTTCAGCAGCTCTAATGCTGTGGAGCTGTTTTACAGCGCTTAGCGGGTTTGCCGTGAACTTCACCCAGCTATTCCTTGCGCGCATGGGTGTTGGTGTGGGCGAGGCTGGTTCTCATCCCGCTAGCACAACTCTTGTGCCAGATTTTTTCCCAGAAAAAACCCGGGGAACAGCAATGTCTATACTGCTCCTTGGTGCCCCTATCGGGAGCTTTTTAGGCATGTTTCTAGGCGGTATGGCAGGGGCAGCTTGGGGGTGGCGCGCAGCGTTCATTGCGGCAGGCATCCCGGGCATAATATTGGCGGTCATTATTTTATTAACTCTGCGCGACCCACGCGCTGTATCGGGCACTAGACCTGAGCCACCAAGCTTGAAAGCATCGCTTTTAGTGCTGTGGCAGACACAGCACTTGCGTTTTCTTGCAGTGTTTTTGGCCTGTGCTACATTCACTGTTTATGCTGGTGGGGCTTGGTTGCCAGCGTTTTTTATTCGGGTACACGGCATAGCTACGGCAGAAATAGGTATTTATACAGGCTTTGCCATAGGGCTTGGGGGGGGTATTGGTGTTTTGGGCGGTGGCTTTATCTGTGATTATTTCAGGGCCAAAGTAAAGTATGTTGAGTTTAAGGTGCTTTTTGGTGCGACCATTCTGTGTATTCCCTGCCTGCTGGTAACACTGTTTACAGCTCATTTTATGCTTGCTGTAGTGGCTATGTTTGCCTTTAACATATGCGTGTTTGCTTATCTTAGCCCTGCAGTTACGTTGATTCAACGTGAGGCACCAGCAGAGGTTAGGGCACTCGCGGTGGCGATCAGTGTCTCAATCGCAAATATCTCATCGCTTACCTTTGGACTGCCATTTGTTGGCTTTATGAGCGATAAATTTGCGCCTACAGTGGGCGTGTTTTCAATCGCATATGCGCTTAGTGTGTCTATTCTTCTTGTTACTTTTTTTGGACTAACATTCCTTTATATGTCATTTGAAAAGAATAAACACAGTGATGCTTTATCTTGATGCTGTGTCCGCGATAACGAGTGGAAGAAATATTATGTCAGTTAGAATTATAAGCCGTGAAGATGTTCAGAAGCACCTTTCTATGGGGGCCTGTATTGACTTGCTGAGGCCTGCGATGGTTTCGCTTGCACGCGGTGAAACACTTCAGTTGCCGCGCCAGATCCTGAAAATGGATGCAGGCCATATGTTTGGTGTGATGCCGGGCGCAATGGGGGGAACGGCAGAGTTTGGTGCTAAAATTATTAGCGTATACCCTGAGAATTTTGCAAAAGGTTTGCAGTCTCACCAAGGCCCTGTTGTTTTGTTTGACCCTGAAACAGGGGCAATGGTGGCAATGCTGCATGCGGGTGAAATTACAGGTATTCGCACCGCTGCGGCTAGTGCGGTTGCAACAGATGCACTGGCGCGAAAAAATGCAAGCCGCCTTGCTGTGCTTGGCTACGGCGAACAAGCAGAAGCCCATGTGAAAGCGATGAAAGAAGTCAGGGATATAACCAGCGTGACTGTGTGGGGCAGAAGTGCAGAACGGTGCAGGGCGTTTGCCGACAATATCCAGAAACATACAGGCATCGAGTGCCTCCCACACGACAGTGTTAAGAGTGCGGTAAGGGATGCCGATATTATCTGTACAACCACATCGGCTTATGAGCCGGTCCTAATGGGCGAAGATGTTGCACCCGGCACGCACCTGAATGTAGTGGGGTCAAGCCATGCAGGCCCTGCAGAAATAGATAATAGCTTAGTGGCAAAAGCAGAATTTTTTGCAGACCACACACCGTTTGTTCTGGCACAGGGCGCTGAGTTTCTGCGCGCTAAGGAAGCTGGTCTTGTTGATGATAGCCATATTCTTGCAGAGATTGGCGAAGTGCTGGACGGCAAACATCCTGGACGCACCAGCGACACAGAGATCACAATATACAAATCGCTTGGCCATGTTGTGCAAGACCTTGCCAGCGGGTGGTATCTTTACACAAAATCAAAAGAACAAGGCTTTGGAACTGAAGCTGCGTTTTAAGGGTAATCGTTACCGCCGTTATGAGGATATGAAAATGAAATCAGCAGACACTTTTGTCATTAACAGCCTTGAAGAACTTAGAGAATATTACGGCGAACCAAGCCCGATGGCGACAGACACGATGCTTGATTTTTTGCATGATCATATGGTTGATTTTGTGCGCAGAAGCCCTTTTGTTGCTGTGTCATCAGAAAGCATGGAGGGGCTTGATGTTTCCCCGCGAGGCGGTGAGGCTGGGTTTGTCCATGTGCTCGACCGTAAAACGGTGATGTTTGGTGATTGGCCGGGCAATAACAAACTGGAAACCATTTCAAACATCATTACCACTGGTCGCTGTGCGCTTTTGCTTCTTGTGCCAACGCTTGATGTTTTTCTGCGCATTAATGGGGCGGCAACAGTTACCCGCGACCCTGAATTGCTTAAAAGCCTTGTTGAGTTCAATAAAGAACCCAAGGTTGCGGTTAAAGTGTCAGTTGAACAGGCTTATTTCCACTGCGGCAAGGCGTTCAAGCGCTCTCACTTGTGGGTGTCAGATAGTTGGCCAGATGTTACTAGCTATCCCAAGGTTGGTAAAATTATGAAAGACCTTGTGGATATTCCAGATCACACGTCGGAAGATCTGAACGCCATGTATAATCAGGCACTGAAAGACGAGCTTTATTAATGTGGGCACCATAAGGGCAAGGGTGATCCCCTTTCCTTATGGTATGCCGTAGCTGGTTTATTGCAATGTAAAGCCGCCATCCACAGGCAGATTTTGCCCGACGACAAAAGAGGATGCCGGTTTTGAAAGCCATACAACAGCTTCCCCCACCTCAATAGGTTCACCGAGGCGGCCAATAGGGTGGGCTGCAATCATATTTTCTTCAAAATTATCAAAGGCGTCTATTGCCGGTTTGATAATAGGGGTGCGAATGGTGCCTGGGCTAACACAGTTTACCCGTATGCCTTTTGGTGCATATTCTATGGCAGTAGCTTTGGTAAGGCCAACAACGGCATGCTTGCTAGCAACGTAAGCGCTGCACCCCATGGCACCGACAAAGCCCCAAATGGATGCGGTATTTACAATGGTGCCAGACCCCTGTTTTAGCATCTGCCGTATTTGCTGTTGCATGCACAGCATTACACCTCTGATGTTAATGCTGAAAACCCGGTCCCAGTCTTCAAGCGTATAGCCATCAAGCATTTGCCCCATGGGGCCTGCTATGCCTGCGTTATTAAAGGCACAGTCCAGTTTGCCGTAACGGTTTATGATCTCTGCTGTGAGGGCTTCGACATCAGAAGGGCTTGCTACATCGGTTTTAATGAAACAGGCTGTTGCCCCGCTCTTATCAAGCTCCTGCAGAAGATCACCTGCATCTTTTTCGTTAATGTCGGCGAGCACCACAGTTGCCCCGTCGCGTGCAAAGGCTTTTGCTGTGGCGCGGCCAATGCCCGTGGATGCCCCGGTTACGAGGGCAACTTTACCAGCTAAATCTAATGTGTTTTGCATTCTTCTGCCTTTTGCAAGTGTATTGGGTGTTATTCAGCGGGCGCATATAGGGGGGCGATGTCTATATATATCCACAGCCGGTCCAGCGTGCCTTTTGCTGTGTGCCTAAGGTGACTTGATACGGGCAGCGATATGTCGCGGCCATCAAGGGTGGTGTAGATCACTTTGCCGAGTTGTACGGCAACAGTATCGCTTTCAAATACAATGTGCTCGGGCACGTGCCGCATGCCGTTGATGGTTTTGTAAAACTCGCGCAGGGTTTCAACAGCCATAGCATGGCCATGGATTGGCGGCGCATTGCCAAACCGTAGTTCGATGTTTTCATCAAACCACGGTGCTAGTTTGTTAATATCAACTGTATCGGCATCCCGGTAAAAGTCTGGTACCCAGTTTCGTGCCATTATAAACTCCCGTATTCCCTAAATAGATAGATATCCGCCATCAACAGCAATTGCTGCACCATTTACAAAAGAGGCTGAGTCAGAGAGTAGCCACTTTACAGCATCGCCGATTTCTGATGGCTCGCCGAAACGCCCCATGGAGTGCCTTTGTTTCAAGCGGCCAAAAACGTCTGCAAGGGCAGGGTCTTCTGAAAGCCGTGCGATCATCGGGGTGCGGGTAATGCCGGGTAACACTGCGTTTACGCGGATACCTTGCTGGCCGTAGTCAGCACCAGCGGCTCGGGTTAAACCCACTACACCGTGTTTAGCGGATACATATTCACACGCACCAGCCAGACCAACCTGACCAAGGGATGATGCCGTGTTTACAATGGCGCCTCCGCCTGTTTTAAGCATGGCTTTTACTTGGTATTTAAGACACAGAAAAACGGCTGTAAGGTCTATCCTGATCGCGTTCTCCCATTCTTCAAGGGAAAGCTGGTCCAAAGGCTTGTTGCGCTGCTCTAGGCCTGCATTATTAAAAGCGCCATCAAGGCTGCCATATGTGCTGACACATGCGTCGACAAGAGCTTTCACATCTTGTTCCTGCCCGAGATCAGCCGCAAAAAACTCTGCCGTACCACCGTTTGCGTTGACAGCGTCGCAGGCTTCTTTACCCGCCGCTTTTGAAATGTCGCTGATAATAAGCTTGGCACCGGCTTTAGCTAACACCAAACACGCAGCTCGGCCAATGCCGCCGCCTGCGCCCGTTACAATAATTGCCTTATTTTCCAGTTCCCGTGTCACTAAGATACATCCCTTTAAAATATAGATACGCCTCCGGCATTGTTACCAGAGGCGTATGTTGGCTTAATAATCAAACGTAAAGCGAATACCGAACGTCCGGGGTTCTTCCAGATAAGCTGTGCCCGGTCCGGGTATGCCTGCTGCGGCTGTTGCAGCGAGAACGGCTTCGTTTGTGATGTTTTTGATCCATAGCCCTAAGGTCCAGTTGCTGTCGTCTGGGTAATAGGTCAGGGTGGCGTTTGATTTCACGTGAGGCTGTTGGCGCACGCCAAGGTTATGCACATAGTCTGCGTACCACTCGCTTTCATAGCGGGCATCTGCCTGTGCCCGAATAAAGCCGCCAGCGGTTTCAAAGTCGTGGGCATAATTACCCATAATGGTCCAGTCTGCGGCATACGGCGGGCTAAAGCCTGTGAAATCATCACTTTCTGGGGTTATGAAGTCTTTGTTGCGGGCATGGAGGTACCCAACATTCAGGCTTAAAGTGTCAGAGGCTGAAGGTTTGAAGATAATATCAAGCTGATTGCCGTATATCTCAACCTTGTCAGCATTAAAGATTGGGTTATACGCCTTGCTTTGGTCATAGGCCTGAATAAGAAGGTCAGTGTAGGAATAATAATAGGCTTCACTGTTAATTTGTAGTTGGCCGTCCATAAACCGAGCCTTGAAGCCGCCTGTAAAGGCAGACAGTTTTGCCGGTTTTACAAGGTTATCATCTGTTGCTGTCGCTGCAACCTCGTTATAGGTGCCAGGCAGATACCCCGTTTGGTATGTGAGATAAACCATAACGCTGTCAGAGACATCGTATTCTGTGCCGACCTTGAAATCAAACCGGCTGAAGTCTCTATCAAATGTATAGTCTGCGCCGTCAAGGGGGGAGACGCCGTTGGCTTTTTTATCATCCTTACTGTAGCGCCCCCCAAAGGTGAGGCGGAATGTATCGCTGACACTATAGGTGGCTTGACCAAACACGGCAGCGCCTTTAATGCGGTTGCGAAGCACATCACTGCTGCGTGTCTCAAAAGCAGTGCCGGGTAGTACAAAATAATCGCCGTAGTTTACAACATGATAGGCATAAAGCCCCACCAGCCATGTTAGGTTATCGGTATCACCCGCTAGGCGCAGTTCCTGTGTCACCTGATTATAATGCTGGGAAATGCGTGCTGGTACAGCACCCAGCCAGTAGCTGGAAGACGAGTCTAGATAGAAGTATGAGGGAATATAGGTAAGGCTCATATTATCGCCGAGCGCAATTTCTAGTTCAGCGCCTGCGACCCAGTTATCATATACTTGGCTTTCTGCAACAGGTTGCCCAAAGGGTGCCAAGGCCGCAAGTGGGCCGGGCCTTAGGTCGTCCCAAGCGCGGTCGCGCAGGAACTCATTTTCGCTATATTCAAATGTTTCGGGGTCTGTTCCCTTGTTGACAAGGTTTGAAGGGCGCCCGTCTTTTGATACGCCGTAACCCCACATATACAGGCTAACATCAGACGAAGGCGTATAGAGAAGGCTAAGCCTGCCAGCGATATCATCCTTGGAATAGGCTCCTGTTTCCATAAAACCTTCATTATAGGTGTAATCAGCCGCTGCACGTACAGCGAGTGTGTCTGAAACCGGAATATTTTGGGCAAGTGAAACATGCACCATGTCATAATTTCCAGCTTCTACAACCCCGCTTGTTTCCCATTCGCCCGGTGTTGGGCGCTTAAACGCTACGTTGATTGTACCACCAAGGGCGCTTCGCCCGTACAGTGTTCCTTGTGGGCCGGGCAGGGCCTCAAGGCGCTCAAGGTCAAAAAGCGGCGCGCTGGTGCCTTCGCGCGGGATAAACACGCCGTTAAAGTTAAAAGCGATGGTGGGTTCGATGTTACTATAATCAAGGTTCGAGCCTACACCGCGCAGAAAGGCCTGTGTGGTGGCCCCCTCTTGCTGCAAGCGGGCGTTAGGAATAATGGTTTGTGCGGCTCGCAGGTCTGTTACCCCCTTTTCTACAAGGGAAATGCCGCTATAGGCTGTAACGGCCGCGGGTGTTTTTTGCAGGCTTTCGCTTCTCTTTTGCGCCGTTACAACAATATCTTCAATAACATAAGTGCCTTTTGACGCTGTACCCGCATCTGATACGGTGGTTTCGTCAGCGGCAGTTTGCTCGGCATAGGCAAGGCTGCTTGCGCCGAGGAGGCCAACAACACTGCACCCAGCGAGCATAAAGGCCCTGCTGGATAAGCGTACTGGCTGAGTACGTTTTTTGTTAATCAAAGTTCCCTCCGGTTTTCCCTAAAATTCCCTTGTAATAGAGGCTGGCAGATTACTTCCCCGTAATGCTGGCAGATATGCGACAGCCCTTTTTCTCCTTGCGAACTGGCGCCGCAAATGGAGTGGAAGGCAGCGCAGGCCAGAAAGTGCAACTAAGGTGCAACCTAATGGCAGTGCGCATATAAATGGTGTTCGATTTCTCCCCTATTGTGGATGCACTTTAGTCACTATATCTTTGGGGAGTCAAGTATCTAATCATTTTATAGAGTAAAATGTTTGCTTAAAAATTTGATGTATTATAAGGTTTTTGTGGGGAATCGGTTATTCTTTATAGAGATGGGGAGATTTCTATATGGATCCACAAAATTTAAAAAATATACCTATCATCCCTAAGAGAGTGTGTTTTGATACGTATGAACGATAAAGGATGATATTATGTCTACTCAGTCACCCAGATACGATTTCGAACCAATCATAAATAGAAAGCCTGTCAAGTTTCCCGGCGGGAAGCGTTTGGCGGTAATGATTTATGTGAATATTGAGCATGTGCCCTTTGGGTCTACGTCGCTTGCGCATGCTGTATACCCGATGACAATGCAGTATAGTCCCGATATTTTGAACCATGGCTGGCGAGATTACGGCAACCGTGTTGGCTTATGGCGCATTATGAAAGCTATGGATGAATATGGTTTTAGAGGAACGGTGAATTTGAACAGTGATGTGTGCCGCGAATATCCGCAGATTATCGAGGAAGGCAATGCCCGGGATTGGGAATGGGGCATGCAGGGTGATAACAACACCAGCATCATGACGGTGATGACGGAAGATGAGGAACGTGCATTCATAAGCAAAAATGTTGCTATTGTAGAAAAAGCAACAGGTAAACGGCCAAAGGGCTGGCTGGGCATGTGCTTGGCAGAAAGCTTTAAAACGCCTGATTTTCTCGCTGAAGCGGGTATCGAATATGTTTCAAACTATGCCCATGATGAACTGCCTGTACCAATGAAAGTTGAAAAGGGTTCCTTGCTGACAATGCCATATACGCTTGAGCTTAATGACGTGCCTACAATTATGGGTAAGGGTACATCGGCAGAGGTTTTTGGCCAAATGATTAAAGACCAGTTTGATGTGCTGTACGAAGAAGCGCTTGAGCTACCACGGGTGATGTCCATATCATTGCATCCGTTTATCACAGGCCACCCTTTTAGGATGAAGCACTTTAAAGCAGCTCTTGCCTATATTGCGGGGCATGATGATATTTGGCAAACCACGGGCGGCGAAATAAATGACTGGTACCGTGCGAACTGCATGTAAAGGCTTGACGGCATACAAAAAAGACGCTGCAAAGTATGCAGCGTCTGTAAGGCTGAGCCAAATGGGAAGGCTATCGGCTCAGGGAGATGTCAAGCACCTTACTTTCCGCTAAAATACCACTGACTTCTATAATTTGTGAGGTGTAATCAGGGTGGTTGATGCTGATGCTATAGCCTGTTGAAGTATCATGGAGATTTTCAAATTTAAAGTCACCAAAGGCATCTGTCAGGGTTTCGGCAAGCGGGGTGCTGTTTTGTAAAAGCGCTATGGTTGCGCCCTCTATGTTTTCAGCTTCACCATCCCTTGTGCCCGAGACATTGCCGCCGATGAAATGGCTGAGGAAAGCAGACAGGTTTTTATAATATACCCGTGGTTTGGTGTTTAGTTCAGGCTGTAAAACTACCAGCTTTTCTACAGCTATAGCTTTTTCCATATCAGAATCAGAAATATGCAGCGCTTTGAGAGCGTCTATCGGGCAACTTTGCACAGCACGTGGTGCTTTCCAGCCGGAATCCAGTAAATGCGCGTCAAAGTTCCATGCCTGAGGGACATTTTGTTCGTCGTTCCATTTGATCATGCCGTAGGGGCACGTGCTGACCAGATTTTTGCGCCCAACAGCTTTGTCTGGGTCAATAATCACAAGGCCGTCCGGGCGTTTGTAGATTGCGCCGTCACTTGCTGCAATACACGGCGCATCATCGCAGTGGTTGCACATTTTTGGTACATGCTGGGCATCAACCATGGATCCTGTGCCGCGCACGCGGTGCTCAATGCTAAGCGGCGTTACACCGGCAGCCCCGGGCTTTGAATAGCCCTTAAAGTCGTTATTCATATATTCGTCTTGTGTTGCAACCACGCAGTTCTGGCAGCCGGTACACAGGTTAACATCAACTACCAAGTGCCATTTTTTCATCACGTACTTCCCAACTGTTATTCCATTGTTCTACTTCAACCAGACATGAGTTTGGTGCGATTGCGGTTGTCCCTTTTGCTTGCGTGCGCGAGGGGGTTAGCAAATTCATGCAGCCACCCCGGTCCAGCACCTTGCCGTTTTCATCTTGTATGAAGTCAAACTCGGCAGAGGATTCGTAGGTTTTAAGGGTGCCACGTGCCACAAGGGGGGACACATCAAGGGCGCAGATCACCCCAGCCCTGTCATTATAAACCTTTACAAGACTATGGTGGTTTAGGCAGCGATCAGCGGCGTCTATGCTGTTCATACGGACGATCCAGTAGGCATAGCCATCAATCTTTATGCGGTGGTCCTGAATGTCATTAATATGGCTGTTTTTACCGTCCATATGGGTATGAAAGCTATAACGCGGGTGCCCGGTTACAAGCTGCAAGGGGTAAGCCTTTACCTGCTCGCCGCTCGCCGGGCCTTCCCATGCTGGTTTATAGCGGTTCAGAACGGGGCGTTCCTCGTTATCCGGGTCGCCGCGTTTCAGGGAGTTTGGTAAAAACTCTATTTTACCAGACTGTGTTTGCAGGCCGTCCAGAAAGTCGCCAGAATAGTCGCCGGGTAAAGGGTGTGGCTCTGGCACATCTTTTTTGCGCCCCTCGTGCATCCAGCGCATATAAACATTATCCCGCATGTCCTCTGCTTGTGGTGGGAACACAACATAGCCTTTTTTCAGGAACTTTGACCAGCTTGTGAAATTAACAGCATCGGTTGAATCAAAAATGCGTTTGCACCAATCAAGCTCGCTGCATCCTTCAGAATACATGGGGCCAAAACCAAGGCGACCTAAAACCTCTGTGAAAATGCGGTAGTCTGATTTTGACTCCCACAAAGGTTTAATGCATTCGTGCTGCATTACCACCATGCGGTGGTTCATTTGGGTCTGGTTATGGTGGCCAAAGGCTGCGCAGCCGCTCACTTCGCTGATGTCGGCGCGCTCTGCAACCGTGCATGCGGGCAATATAATATCGGCGAACTGTGCCTCGCCCTCGTTCCAGATAGACTGGCTCACGACAAACTCAACTTTTTCGTCACGGTACATTTCAATCCGGCGAGATGAGTTCATGGTGGTACCAAAAGACGATCCGCCATACTGGTATATCATGTGAATTTCTGCGTTGCCGGGTGAGGGGTAGGGTGCTTTTCTGAACTGCGCCTCCAGTGACATGCCGTCCCAGAGGTATGCTTCTGCCTTGCCGGTTTTAATGGCTTCTGAGATATATTCGCGGGGTACGCGCTGTTCCACCGGGTTAACAGTTACAACGTGCGGCATGCGAACATAATTATTGATAGATGATGCCGTGCGTGTCAGGTCGCCAGAAATACCGCCCTCTGCATACCCGGGAAAGTAATGAGCAAGGTCAACCGGCGCGCCGCATTGAAGGTTGCCAAAGTTTACACCCGGCTTGCCCCAGCCCTGCATGGTCATAAGCAGGATCATGTTTCGTGCCCATTGCTGGCCTGTGGCCGCCCTGCAGGCGCCGCCAAAACCAGTGCCCAGCCCGCCTGCTGAAAGGTATGTTTTTTTGCTGGCCCACATGCGCGCAAGAGAGGTAACATCTTTTGCCGGGATGCCTGTTTCACTTTCCTGCCATGCAGGGGTTTTGGGTGTACCGTCTTCACGACCAAGGATATATTCTTTCCACTCCTCAAAGCCCGTTGTGCAGTTTGCAATGAAGGTTTTGTCGTAAAGGTTCTCCGTTATCCAAACATACATAATGGCGTGCGCCAGCGCGGAATCTGTTGTGGGCTTTACCGGCAACCACTTGCCGCCAAAAGCTTGCGCTGTGGAATTATAGTGGGGGTCGATATGCACAAACTTGATACCCAGGTCTTTTGCCCACTGCCTGCGCTGCGAGCCTTCGCCGCCGCCGTAAAGGCCAGCGGTAGCTTCAGGGTCGCTTGACCAGAAAACGATCATTTCACATTCTTTTAAGCAGTCTTCCATTGTGCCGTATGGGCCGGGCAGGCCAAGACGCAAGCTGTTGCCGTAGTGATGCTGCGCGCCCCAGTACCAGCCTTCCCAGCTAATGGGGCTAAATTTCATAAGCGTGGCGCCGAGAATGTTAGTGAAGCGCATCAGGGCGGAAAGCCAGTAACCCACATTGCCCATTTGGTGGTGGGCACCGTGTGTAACGGCAATGGAGCCGGGGCCATAAGTTGTTTTTTGTCGGCGAACCTGATCTGCTACAATATCGAGAGCTTCGTCCCATGAAATACGGACATAGCCAGACTTACCACGATTTTGCGTGTTACGGTTGCCCTTGGGGTCAAAGTCTACCCGTTTCATGGGGTATTTAACGCGACGTTCTGAATAAACGACAGATTTAAGCGACAGGGCATGCGGGTTTACGGTCATTTGGCGTTTGGGGGAAAACTGAGTATCGCGCGCTTTAATAACCCAGCTTTCGGGGTCGTCGTCTGTTAGATCTATAGGTGTTGTGCGTAGAATTTTATCGTCTTTTACATAAACAAATAGAGGGCCGCCATTTGTATTGGTTACAAAACGTGTGCTGCCATCGGGCATTTTTGTGCCTTGTTTCCACATGCCGGAATTTATTTTTTTAACAAGGGTTGCAAACCATACGGTCGCAGCATCGTCGCCTGACATTTCAACCTGATAATTTTTAACGAAATGAATAATATCAGCCTGATCTGGAACAGGTTTCAAAAACTTCAGGGCGACAGAGGCATTGAGAAAGGCGACATCAACATCTGGGCTGGCATGAAGCCCGCGCCCAGACGATATATGGCCATTCTGGAAAATGAAATGGTGTGCAACTGAGTTATCTTTTAAGCGTACCTGAATGACAGCATCTCTTTGCTGCACGTGTTCCCGAAAGGAAGTATTGGTGAGTTTTACTGCTTTCATGACCTGTGGCAGGGCCTTGATAATAAGACTCAGCAGCTTTTTTTTCATTATTACTCCCCTTTAACTACATGCACGCCAGACATTCCCCAATGTCATTGTTATAGCGTTGACGTGCCTAGAACCGTAGCACGGGCCTATAAAGCCATAAGTGTATCCATTAATCAATACAAAAGGTGAGGATTATTTCTATAAATTAAGGTTTAATACAATATTGACCTTGCCTTGGGTTGTTGTTGAGCTTATAAAGTGGATGCACATTTTAATGGTATTGAGAATGATATACATGTTGCTGTGTGGCACGGCCTTGGCTGTGCCCCTTGATAGTGCAGGCTTATTTTAGAAAAGACAGAAAGTGTAATGTAATGGCTTTAAGACGGCATTTCTGCATGGTGGGTGCAGGCGCTCTAGTGATGTTATGCCAGCAGGTATGGCCGGTATGGGCGGAGGATAAAAATCTGATGAACAATGCAAAACCACTTGTGATTTATTCACCTGCCCCGCCAAGCAATATGCTGCATATGCTGAATTTACAGTTGGTCGACGTGGCGGCAAAATGCCCTGCCTTAGAGGATGTGACTGTTATTCCTGTTCCCTTGCCGGATGGTATTAACGATATCAACGAGCTTGACGAGCATGAGAAACAATACCACCTGCCAATTGTTACAACCGTAGATTTTTTGCCAGCGCGCACTAAAACCGGCCCTGGTTGGCATGGGTATACTAAAGCTAGTGCGGATTTGATGTTTGTGTCGGTCTTATATGATATCGGCTTCGGTGTGTTGGTTTTTGATTCTGAAATCAAAAACCCTAATGACCTGAAGGGGAAAAAGATAGGTGTACCGCCAAGGGCAAGCTCAGTGAGAATGTTAAGCGAAGCTTTGCTGCGTGACGGGTGGGGAATATTAGACGATGTGGAGTTGGTGGATATTGCACCGCCAAATGTACAAAAGGCCCTTGAGGCAGGCGAGATAGACGCCACAACGTGGAATTTTGTGCGAAGGAACGGTGATAGCTATATTTCATTGTTGCCCGGTCTTTTGGAAATGGAAGCTTCACATTGGCTTGAAGTGGATAGGGAAGCGGTATCTGCAATCAATAAGCATAATCCCTTTGTTGTTGGAGTATCCGTAATGGGCGCAGAAAAAGAAAGCGGCACAGGAGCGCTGAACGATATTCAGATGGTGTCTTTTACGCAGGCTCTTGCCGCATGGGAAAAAACAGATGCTGTTACGGTGAGAGCGCTGCTTGGCTGTATCCACAATCAGCTTGGTCAGTATGATGCCCTGCCACAAGAACAGGCGGGTATGCTTAAGTGGCCTGGCCTTGATTTGGGGCATTTACACCCAGCAGCTGCGGCCTTTTACAGGCTGCATGGAATGATACAATAGGCAGCTAAAGAGCTAATTTAGCTGTAAAGAAAGCCTGCTGTCTCCCATACAGACTATCAGGCGAAAAGCCCCGACATGCCCCGTTGGGGCTTTTCATTTTTTGGGATGTCGCAAGCGGTGATGCTGCTAGAATTACCTTGACAGGCGCGCAAGACAATGCAAAAAGTGTATCCACTTAATTTTAACATATTGTAATGCCATAAAAGGCTTTGTGTGGCTGCGGTGTGGCGGCCCGTTGTCTTGAGCAAAGGTTACAATAGAGGGAGTTCCTTATGTTTGCATTATCATACACTATTCCTATTAACCCGGCTGGTGCACAACCCGTATTAACGCGGGATCAGGTATGGCGCGGACTGGAAATGAAAGCGACAGATGCAAAACCCTTTGTGAAGGGAATGACCCAGTGTGATGTTCTTGAGCGTAAAGATAATACTTTACTGCGCGAGATTACCTTTGCAGGCGACACATTTCGGGAATTTATCACGTTTCATGCGCCGGTGCAGGTGCACTTCACACGGGTTGATAGCAAGGGGGCGAGCGAAGGCTTTATTGAAAACACGATCAGCGAATCTGAAGCAGGATTAATGCTTACCTTTACATTTGCTCTTACTTTTCCGGGCACCAAGCCGGGCTCTGAAGAAGAGCGTGCGAAGGGCGAGGGGATGCGCGGTGCATATGTGGGTGCGGTTGCGGCTACGCTTAACCGTGTGCGTGAGTTGGTGCAGGACGGCACCATCGTATAAAATCTGTCTCGTTATAAGAGGAATTTATTATGGCTAAAATACTGGTGCTTTATTACTCAAGCTACGGTCACACCTCATTGGTTGCTGAAGCTATTGCTGAAGGCGCCCGCTCTGCTGGCGCAATAGTCGATATTAAACGTGTTGCTGAAACAGCGCCTAAGGAGGTAGCTGAAAAAGCGGGCTTTCGCTCAAATGAGAAGCACCCTGTTGCTACGGTCGATGAACTGGCTGGCTACGACGGTATTGTTGTGGGTTCACCAACACGGTATGGCCGGATGGCGTCGCAGATGGCTGCTTTTCTCGATCAAACAGGTGGTTTGTGGCAGCGCGGTGCTTTGAACGGCAAAGTTGGCGCGGCTTTTACTTCAACAGCGACGCAGCACGGCGGCCAGGAAACCACCTTGTTTTCGATTATTACGAACCTTTTACATTTGGGCATGACGATTGTTGGTCTTCCTTATAGCTTTCAGGGGCAGATGAGGCTTGATGAAATTACCGGAGGTAGCCCTTACGGCGCGACAACAATAGCGGGCGGTGATGGGTCGCGTATGCCAAGCGAGAATGAACTGGCAGGTGCGCGCCATCAAGGGGAACTGGTGGCAAAAACAGCTGCCAAACTATTTGATTAGATTGGCCAAGGTATTTTGGCTTGAAGAAATGATTGTCCTGACAAGGGGGCCTTGTCAGCTTTGATGGGGAGATCAAAAATGGGTACGGTAGCATCTAATCCGGCAACGGCAGCGACAAAGCCCGCGCTTGCGCTTAATTTCTATTCACACGCGACCTTAGAGTGTCGAGACATTGAGTTCACCCGCCGCTTTTTTGAAGAATTTCTTGGTTTTGAAGTTGTTCAGATGGCTAAAATTTCATTTTGGGCGCGAATGGGCGGCGATCAGGTTATTGTGGTTGTGAAAAGCACTGGCAAAGAAAAGCAGGAAATGCCGTTCCTGAACCATAATGGTCTTGATGTTGAAACAGAGGCTGATGTGGATGCGGCTTACGCAGTGGTTACACGCGATGCTGAAAAATGGCATTTGAAAAAAATCACTAAACCAGTTGTGCAGCATGGTACTTATTGCTTCTATTTCTGGGATGCCGATGACAATTGCTGGGAAATTCTATCTAATCCTAAAGGTGGATACAGCTGGGGCTTTGAGCTTGGTGACCAAGAAGGTATGGGGCATATGAGTAAAAAGTTTGCGCGGCCACCCTCAACACTTAAAAAAAAGCTGATGATAGCTGAGTACTTTCGCCATTTTTATGGAAATTTCTTTAGGGAAATCTATGCCGCTTCAAGTGTGTCGGGAAGGTTGAATTTCTATGGTCTGGTACCGCGATACCCTTTTGTGTGCCCACTTTAGCCATGATATTTGCTTGACTGAGAGGGGCGGGGTGAATTACTGCTGTTATCCGTTATACCTAGGGTATATGTGCTGATGCCGTTTTACCACGACATCAGGCTACATATTTTTCATTCATCTTTTTAGTATAAATTCGCACGCTATGAAACTTGATTCAAACCTGATTACACCGCTTGAAAAAACTGACGGCCGCCGCGCTGTCGTTGAAATTCATGATATTATCAGGGATCTGATTTTGAGTGGACGACTGGCGCCGAACACAGTGTTGTCACAGGTTGAGCTGTCTAGATTACTGGGTGTTAGCCGCACACCTGTACGTGAAGCTTTACGGATGCTTCAGGAAGGTGGCCTTGTTGGTGCAGAGCCTAACTTTCGGAACCGTGTTCTAGGTTTTGACCCAAAAGACATTGAGGCGCTTTATATGAAGCGTATTATGATGGAAAGCCTTGGTGTTGTGCTAACCACCCAGCGTATGACCGATAAGCATGTCGCTGAATTGAGCGCGTTACTGGAGGCTCTTGAGGGCGACGAATCCCATTCATCTTTCACAACCTGGATTGAACTGCATCGCCGCCTGCACAGCCTGGTGGTTGCTGAAGCCGGAGCTGCTTTTGTTGCAGACCTTGAGGCGCTTGAACTGCGGAGTGAGCGGTATCAGTCTGCATATAAGGGTGCACATTTCCCGGGCTGGTGGCAGCGCGGAGAAGTGGAACACAGGGAAATTTTTGAGGCGATGGCAGCACGTGATGCCTCAAAGGCAGCCGAGCTTGCAGCCCGTCATCTTGCCCGCACAGCGCTAGAGCTGCTGGCAGCCCTTGCGCCTGAATATGATACATCAAGAATTCGCGAAAGCCTGCGATTTGCGCTTACTGCAGCGGCTGCAATGGGCGAAAAAGCCTAGAATTTCTTTTACTCTAGGCCATTTCGGTTATCAGTACGCCAAGCCCCTCTACTTCCATTTCTACTATATCACCCGCTGCGAGGAACTCTTGCGGATCCCGCCCGTGGCCAACGCCTGCCGGTGTACCTGTTGCGATTATGTCGCCGGGCTCAAGGGTGAAAATGCTGGAAAGGTGCTCAATAATCTCGGCAACACCAAACACCATCTGGCCAGTGTTGGAGAGCTGTTTGACTGCACCGTTTACAGACAGTTTGACAGACATGTTTTGCGGGTCAGGCACAAATTTCGCCGGTAAAAAATAGGGTCCCATTGGGGCGAAACCATCGTGGCCTTTGTGACGTACCCAGTCTATACCAACAGGGGGGCGTTTTGCGATCCAGTCGCGTGCGGATAGGTCATTCAGGTTTGAATATCCTGCAATATACTGAAGGGCATCTGCTGCACGTACGTTTTTGGCGTGTTTACCAATCACAACAGCAAGTTCTGCTTCCCAGTCTACCATTTTTGCAACGGACGGAATAGAAACCTTCGCGCCAGAACCTCGCAGCGTTGTGGTGGCAGGCTTGAAAAAAGAATAGGGATAATCAGGCAGCATCGGGATATTCATTTCCGCGATATGATCTTTATAGTTAGCGCCGATACACACAAGCTTTTTGGGGCTTAAGACAGGGGCGCAAAACGTGACTGCATTGGGACTTATGGCTGTGCCGGTGTCTGGTATAGCCGCTTCAATGCGTTTTGGCAGAATAATGGACCAATATCCCCAATTCTCAAGCAATGGCATCAGGTCTGCTGGGCTTTTGTAGCTTAGCTGCTTTCTATCCTCCTCCAGTAGTAGGTGGTCAAGGGTGTAAAGGGTATTATCAAGCTCAACAAAAACGGCTTGCTTGTTGTTGTGTATCGCCGTGGCCAGCCGGTAAGAACTGTTCAAGGTTTGGCTCCTCAATTGTGTTTATTAGTGGCTGCGCCGTTGGCAGCGGTATGTATGACGGGGGGCTATGTATAACGGCTTTGCCATAGATCAGGGGTGCCCCAAGTAAAAATTCTTGTTAATGTTCGTCTCTTTATGGATCCACTTTTTATGATAGTCAATATAAATATGACAAAAAATAGTAATATAATGTAATTTTCATCATAATAGTGGATGTAATATTGGGGCTAGCGAGCAGGGTGTGTATAACGGTTTTTTATGCGTATTTGTTGCTGCTGTGGGTGCGCTTTGGGTGTTGCGACGAGCCACATAGGGGCGTGTGACGCGTCATTTTGTGGCTGAATTTGGCCTGTTGATGTAGCAAAATGTGTTCCGCCATTCGTGCTGCCGCGCCCACGCTTGGCTGAAATTTGTGCCATTATCTGTGCCAAAACGTGTGCCACTGTGCCTGCATTTGTGCCAAATTTTGTGCCGTTGTGCTTAGGTTTGCGCCTGATTTTGTGCCGGATGTGCAAAAGCTGTAATCAGGTGGTCCATCACGGTTCTGACAGCAAGGGAACGATGCTTTTGCCGTGTTGCCACAATCCACGCTGGTGCGCTTTCAAGGGGATAATCAGCTAGTATGGGAACCAGTCTGTTGGCGGCGAGATCATCTTCTATGAACATGGCTGGCAAAATGGAAATACCGGTACTGGCGAGCGTTAGGTCGCGGGCAACCAGCATGTTGCCAGCAGCAATCTGCCATTTGATGTGAATGGTATGGTCACCGGGAAAATGCCATACTGAAAGGTCTTGTCGGGTGATAATGCAATTATGTTGCATCAGGTCTTGCGGGGTGCGGGGGGTGCCTTTTGCTGCCAGATAGGTTGGCGTGGCTACAACAAGGCGGTTTATAGAGGTGAGCCGCCTTGCCATCAGGTCGCTGTCTTCCAGTTCGCCCATTCTAATCGCAATATCAACAGCGTCATTAATGATGTTAATGCGGTTTTCCGATAGTCGCAGCTCTACTTGAATATTTGGATAGCTATCAAGCAGGGCGGGTAAATGCGGGGCCACCAAATGCTGGCCCATGGCAGCAGTTGTTGTAATGCTAACCCTGCCTGAAGCGCGGTTCCCAGATTTTTCCGAAAGGGTTTGGTCTATAGCAAGGGCGGCTTCAATAGCAGGTTTTGCGCTCTGATAGAGCTTCATGCCTTCGTTTGTGAGGGATAGCGCCCGTGTGGAGCGCTGGAACAGGGTTATGCCGAGCCGGGCTTCATAGTCTGACAAGCGCCTGCTAACTGTAGATTTGGGAAGCTGAACTGCTTTGGCGGCCGCAGTAAAGCCACCGTGCTCGGCAATGGCAATGAATAAAGCAAGATCATCCAGTGAATACATATTAGCCCATTAATGGAACAATTTTGTCCAAAACCCCGCAATTGTGCCCTGATTTTACGTGTATTATAGATATATTGTAATTATTTTCAAGACAAAGGCATGGGCTTCAGAATGCAATATTCAACACCACACAGGCCGGGGGCTGCTCGGCACGGCGAAAACTTTAAGGTACGGCAGTACTCACGGCAGGCTTTTGCAGGTTTGGCAGACCCTGTCTTGCAAGTTGACTGGTTTGAAATGGCTGGTCCCACGTTTCCGCCGCACCCCCACGCAGGATTTTCTGCGGTTACGTACCTGTTTGAAGATTCCGGCAATGGTTTTATCAACCGGGACAGTATGGGCAACCAGTGTGAAATACCAGCGGGTGCCATGCATTGGAGCAGGGCATCACGCGGGCTTGTGCATGAAGAGTTTCCCATACCCGGCAAGGGGCCGGTTAAGGGTTTGCAGATCTTTATCAACATACCAGAGGCTTACCAGCTAGACCCGCCTGCCGCTTTTCATGTGCCAGAGGATGATATGGAACCGCTTGTGGGGGAAGGCTGGATAAGCCGTGTTGCGGTTAAAGGCACCACACTTGCCGGGGATAGGGAGGCGTTACCGGCCCCTGTGCTGATCGAGGAAACCCGCATTGCGGGCTATAAAGAGCGCGCCTTTGATGTGCCCACAGGGTGGGGCGGCCTTATCATCCTGCTGGAAGGAACAGCAACACTTATGGGCGGGCCAGAGCTGCAAGCGCAGCAAGCGATAGCTTTTAAGGCGGAGGAAAACGAACAGCTAGTGGTTAAGGGAGCTTCTGCCGATGTGCGGTTTGTGATTATAGCAGGAAAGCGCACGAACCAGCCGGCTTTCCAGCACGGCCCCCTTACAATGGCATCCGCAGAATTATTGCAGGGCAGGCTGGAGAGCCTGAACCGCGGCGAATTTGGCACGATATAGAACGATATAAAACGGGCCTCGAACAGGTTGACATAATATGATGAAAAAGGAGTTGAAAATGACTGACTTTACCCCCGAGAATACAGCACTTGTCCTGATTGACCACCAGATAGGCACTATGCAGTTAATCAAGAATTTAGATGTTGCCCTTGTGAAGGCTCAAACGATTGCGCTTGCAAAAATGGCCCGCATACTTGGCCTGCCCGTGGTTATTACATCCAGCCAGGAAGATTATGTTCAAGGTGCTGTTTTGCCAGAACTAGCTGAGATTTTGCCAGATGCTTTTGAGAAGCGCATACAGCGTGTTGGTATCGTGAATGCGTGGGCTGACCCGGCTTTTAAGGCAGCCGTTAAGGCTACTGGCCGCACAAACCTGATTATGGCAGGTGTTACAACAGATGTGTGCCTTATTTTCCCGGCGATTGATGCTGTGAAAGAAGGCTTTGCCGTGCAGGCAGTGATGGATGCCTCAGGTTCGCCCACGGATTTGTCAGAAGAGCTTGCCCGCACGCGCATGCATGATGCCGGTGTTGTGTTGACCGCGACAAACACACTGATAGCCGAAGTGGCGCAGGAATGGTCATCACCAAATGGTCAGCAACTGATAACGCTTTTGTTCAGTGATGTTTTTCCGGCATACGGCGCAGGTATCGCTGCTTGAGTATGAATGACCCAAGGCTATGCGACACTGTTACCACTTTACGGAAAGGACTGTGCCTTATAGGCTGTAATCCACAGTCTATAAACAGACGGTAAAGGAGAGCGCGGCATGGTTGATTTTTTGACAGCAGAAATTCTGGCCCGTGCGCAATTTGCCTTTACCGTTGCATTTCATATTATCTTTCCGGCTTTCACTATTGGCCTTGCATCCTACCTTGCTGTGCTTGAAGGGCTTTGGTTAAAGACCGGAAACGACAATTATCTGGTGGCCTTTCGGTACTGGCTTAAAATTTTTGCGGTCGCGTTTGGTATGGGGGTCGTGTCTGGGCTGGTTATGAGCTACCAGTTTGGCACGAACTGGTCTGTTTTTTCAGATAAGGCTGGCCCGGTGATT